>CBINPE010000008.1:0-68985 GCA_966252435.1 uncultured Burkholderiales bacterium
ATTCCGTCACGGGAGTTCTATTCCCATCAATTGGAATGACAGCTCCGTTGCTCCTGAGGTACTGCGCAAGACTCCCTGCCCCCACGAGGTGGGCAGCAGCGATCAGACCGGATCGAGTGATCTGAACACCATTTATCTCCTGCCCAACGTAGCGGTCCAGGCCTGCTCCCTGTATGTATGTCCAGAGTCTCTGGTGGTAGGCCGCAACCGCCTCAGCCTGGGCCGCGGGATTGTTGAGAAAGTCTTGAACACTCGAAACTCCTTGGCGTCCCGTCCACTGACCTCGCCAGTCGTTGGTGCCGCTGCCGTCGGCCACGTAGAAGCCAGCATCAATCAGTGCGGCCTCACCCATCTGAAAAAGACCTAAGTAGCCGTATTGATTGCGTGCCTGGGCATTCATACCGGACTCCCTCGACCCAAGTGCATTGAGGAAGTCAGCGCACGTACCGCCACTGGTTTGAGCCCAGCTGGACAGCGGCAAGAAGCACAAGGCCAAAAGCAGAGCAAGTATGCGAGCCACGGCCACTACTCTTGCAAGTCCCACTGAATGGCACATTGAAGAGCATTTTGAAGAGCGGCTGGATGCATCGCCAGTGTGGTCTGCGGACCAGCGAAGACCTGCCGCAGGGAACCTCCCTCCACGACCGTTGCGCCCCACAGACCTTCTCGGGCCTGGAAGGCGACATAGGCCCTTGCACCCGCACAACTATCGCTTTCGCACACCGTTGCAACGACGACCTCGAGGCCGCCAGAGCGATAGACACGATTCATCACTGACGGGCCCGACAGTGATGACAGCCAGGCCGGTTCACTTCCCGCGAACCTGTTGTGAAGCTTCGAAAACTGAACAACCGAAAGGGCGACCCTTGCCGAGCCAGTGAACTCTCCTGCCAAGACAACGCTCAACTGACCACCATCTTGACAGGGCCCTGTACGGCCAGGTGCAACAGCCAAAGCCAGCGAAGTGGCGAGCAAGAGCACCGAAGCTACGCTGAAACGGATGCCCTCTCGCATCACTTGGCCTTGGCGCTCTCGTCGAGCGCTGCGACGAAGTGATCTGGCGGCGTTGCGCCGACAAGGCGCCTGCCATTAGCCAGGAAAACCGTAGGCGTCCCCTCGATGTGGAGTGCGTCGGCGAGTTCGATCGCACGCTGCAGCCCCTCGAAATCGCAATCACTAGCCTGTGGAGGATTGGCTCCTTGCATCACTGCCTTCCAAGCTGCCAGCTTCTCCTTTGCCGGAAGGCACCAAACGGCTTTCACTTTTGGAATTGACGTCGGGTCTGTGACAGGCAGCATGAAGTGGTAGACAGTCACATCTTCAAGCTGAGAAACAAACTTAGAAAGAACCCTACACACCGGACAACCGGGGTCCTCGAAGATGGCCATCTCTCGCTTACCGCTGCCTCGCACCTCCTTGATGGCGAGGTGTAGCGGGAGCTTCCTGAAGTCAATGCGCGAGACGATGTCGAGCCGTTGCGCTGTCAAGTCGACCCCTTCTCTGAGGTCCATCATGCGACCATCCACAAATCCATATCGGCCGCTGGAATCAACATAGAAAATCTCAGCACCTGAGACCACTTCGAAGATTCCATTGACGGCGGTCGGCGCTACCGACGTGACAACGACTTTCCCCTTTGTATTGCTTTCAATCGACGCCTTAAGGTCACTCGCTGTATCCGCATGGGCCGCGGCACATGAAAGAGCAAGTCCAAACAAGATGGCACTGAGCCTCATAATCATCCCCAAGCCAAGATTCGGGCAAAGTGTCCTTGAACGAGGACTATTTTTTCGAGAAAACCCGGTTTTTGTGCGCCAGGGTTTAGTGGACAACCATACCTCGCTCAGGAGCACTGAGAAGCTCTGGTTGAGCCACAATACGCGCACCAGAACTCACATTTCGGAGGGCCTCATGAACTCGCTATTCGCGTCCGCTTTAGATGTCATTTTGGAGCTGACCGACAGCTTCAATCGCGCACTCGGCTCTGCCGGCGGTCAACGCCTGATGAGCGCTTTGAACATCCTTCTTGCAGCTGGCAGGGCTTCTGAAAGTTCATCCGACGATGAACTGATTCAGGAGGAATGGATCCGCATTGGAGATGAACCAAGATTTGTCCAGCAGGATTCATACAACCAGAACTTCCAGTAAGGAATGACGGACTTACCAAGTGAGGTGAAGTGCCTCATGGCCCTGCCTTCTTCTTTTTGAATTCCGAGTACACCTTGCCAGGAATTTCTGCCCCTGTTTTCCCAGCGTTCTCGCCTATTTTCTTGGCCTCCGACAGCAGCATGGTCATCCCGGCACCCATTTGAACGCCGATCCATGCAAGTAGCGCGGTCCAAATCAGTGGGAGCGCGACGAACATCACAAGCAGCAAAATGTTGAGCGTGACCCTCTTGTGCCCCGCATCTAGGGAGTCGAGCATTGACCCAAGCCGCAGATAATCATTCGGATTCATAGCAGCGATAAGGTTGTCATCGAGCCAACGCGCCACGGTCCACATCACCCACCAGAATTTCACCGAAAAGATGGCTACCGCGCCGTTGACGAAGACCTTCAGGCTGTAACCACTGAGGACAGTAAGAAGGGGCAGAAATATATAGAGGCCCATCAAGATGAGTGGCTGGGCCATCTGTAGCAGTGCCATCAGGGGCGCCATAGATGCTGTTGACTTGAAGCCTTCGTAGGCAGTGCCAGCAGCCCCCAGTACGTCCGTGACAGCGTGTGCCGCCTCGCTGTACCAAGGCCTGTCGCTTCCCACCACAAAGTCTCCCCGGGTGTAGGTTGGCGCAGCCTTCGTAGTTGCCAACCTCGCCAACAGGTCCAATTGATTCTCCTCGCTGACTCCATTGAAGGCCGCACGAACCTGGTCAATCAGGCGTGGCACGGCAAATACTCCGGGGACTCCAGGCTGTGCAGCACTGGCACCTCGAGTAAGTGCACCCACAGAGTCGACCATCTTTCGGCGAAGTCCAACGTCGGGGTCTGCCCACCATTCACGACATGATGGTCTTCCCCACTGCGGCGGTTCCTCGCCCTGATTCAGATCGGTCTCGACAGCTGCGTTGAAAGGAAAGCCAGTCACAGGCCGCGACGAGAAATATGCCGCGTACATCGCAGGATCGTCACGCAGCGCGTGGCTGCCAATCCAATCAAGATCACCTGGTCCAAACACGTCGATCGCCTGCACAGCCTGCTCCGATCTTGGCTCGGTGCGCAGGAATCGTGATCTAGCGGGTATGTAACACTCTGAGGCGAACCGCTGAATCTCGGCTCGTAGCTGGGGATCCTCGACTGTTGCGATCTGGGCTAAGTTTTCGATGCTTCGAAAATCGGTTGTGCTGCTGCTTATGCGCGCCCGCACGGCTGAACTCACTCCGCTCGAAATACCCATGACCGTGTACCACCAAACTGGAACAGCTGCCAAGTCTGTTTGAGTAGGCATTGGCAGAGAATCGTAAGTCGTTCCGGTGTCACCTCCGTTGACGGTCCGTGGGTTCGGGTTAACAACTGTCGCAGGCGGAGAGTAGCTCAACTGGAGGCGAGTCAGCGTAGTGACACTTGTGGTCTGAACACAGGTCATCAGAACGAAAATCGTTGTGTAGATCTGCACCTGGAGCCGGCGAATGGTCTGTTGCAGGCCTGGCCCCTCAAACCCCTCCTCATAGCCCTGTATGACGATCTTCGCAAGAACAAACAGGATCGGTACCAGGTAAAGCCCCGTGTCAAAGACCACCTGCATGACGATGCCGGAAAACGCCCATCCCAGCATGGTGGTGAAGATCTCAAGGTAACTGTCGACGCCCATTTTGACCCCAATTACAGCCAGCTTTGCGGCCTAATAACCGCAACAATTTCAAGAATCACGAGCATGACAACGATCTGCCCACGCAGCCCGTAAAGCGTCGCCAAGTGCGATTCCGACAGACGCTTTCTCGCTGCCACCCACCGCGCCAGTGCTTCCCACTTCCACCACAGACCGAAGATGAAAACGCAATGAAGAAGGATGAATGCTGGGCGCCATTGCGCAATTGACATCGAGACCTTTTGTACCAATCCACCATGGGTGACCAGTAGCAACCCTCCGCCAGCAAGTGCACAGGCAATCAATACCGCAAATGCCGACCACTGGACGGAGCGCAACACTAGGGACCGCTTCGCAGCCTTCATCGAGCCACCTTGCCGTCAATCAGGGGCGCTGGATCTACTGGCCGCCGTGGCGCAACATTGAGCGACTGAGCCTGAGCGCTTCGACCTGCCTCGATCAGTATCCCAGCAGTACTGGACACCACCTCTTTTCGAACGCGGTTCTCGAACATCAGGTCTTCGATGTACCGATTCATCGTCGCGATCTTCTCTCGAGCTGCTCGTGTGGCAGGCTCCGCTGCAGTCACCTCGGGAAGAGTCAAGCTGGTCATCATCAGCTGGCGAACCGCCAATGCTTTGTCGATGGTCTTGGCCATAGCAATCTCGCTGACCAGGCGCTGCAACACAATTCGGCGCTCGACATCCGGCAACTCACGCAGCGCCTCGATGACCTCTCGACTGATCGCAACTCCCGGCGCGCTCACCAGGTCCAGCTGCGCATAGTCCGGCCTGTTACTGGTGACCAGGGTATTGAGTGTGGTCTGAATCACAGGCATCTCCGCTTCGAATTTGGGGCCTAAACCTGCTCCAGTCGATGTTCCCTTCTCGGCACAGTTTGGCGGACTGCAGGTTGATATCTCCGTCTCACCAAGAACGTCTTGGGCGTACCGAGCAGCATCGCTCGGGTATCGGAAAGCAGACATCAGCCGGCTCGACAACAGCTGTGGCCCTGGTGCAGCGAACTGCCCATCCTGACTTGCTGGGGGCTGATTGAAGGTTACGCTGTAGCCTGCAGTGACCAGGTCGCCAACGAGGCGAATTGGCGGCTGACCTACGCCTCCTCGCTGCTGCCCCCCGATCCATCGCACGCCCGTTCCGTCACCAGTTCGCTCCACATTCTGCTTGGCGCTCACCACATCCGCATTGGCCGCGGACTGGTTTTTCCAGGCCTCACCTTTGGCGAGCATTGCCCACTCTTCATAGGGATTTCCCCCGCGCCGGATCTGTGCCTCCATCTCTTCGCATGACTTGAGGCTGATCGCAATGATCGCGTCTGCTTTTGCGGAATAGGTTTGAAACAATTCGTAGAGGCCTGGCTGAGCTCGTTGGAACGCATACATGGGCAGAGATGCAATGCCAACCCGTACCGCATTCGCGACCGTCTGACCCAACTGTGAGAAGCTGTTCATGAGAATGCTCCAGCTGAGCCCAATGTCAAATCGGCCACAGGAGTAGTTCAGCCGTAGTGACCCACCCAGGCCAAGCCGAATGGCAACCGTACTGCGGTGTGGCGATCGAGCAGCGGGATCGCCGCCTCCTAGCCGGTAGTACAACGCTGACTGCTGCCTTGGCCGCTCTTGAACGATCGACTGAGCCTGTGCTGCCTGGCAGCAGAGCAAGGCAGCCACCATCGAAATCACGAACAAAAATCGCTTTGCCATTTATCCCCCCATTCCCACGCTGCCAATGTAGACATAGCCTGCCGGCGCCTGACAGCACTCCTGCCGTCTCCAGGCGTTCCAGATGAACCCTTGCTGCGGCTCCGTGACACCATCACCAAATCCCACTAGGGAGAGGGAGTCGTTGACGCCAAATGCAGTGCAAGCTGGCTGGGGCAGCGGGTACACGCGCTGCCAGATGGTCTGCACAGGGTCGTTCTCGCGGATTCCTTGAAAGCCAAACCACCGATATCCTTGAGGGGTGAGTGCGATGGGCGTATAGATGTGCGGCTGGGCACCGTAGGAAATGATGTCCCCGGCCCTCTGAGCAAGCACTGCTGACACCTTCGCCGGATGTTGTTGGAATACCGCGCCCTGCCGAGGCCAGACTGAGCCCCAGGTTTGAATGAGCCCGAGGCCCACTTCACGCACACCCGGAAACCAAGTGGCCGGAAAGAGAGTCTCCAGCGGAACCAGTCCTCGCCAAAACCATGAGTCAAGCTCGGAGTGAAAGAGCAACCCGAACGGCGGCGTTCCAGGAGGACACAGGAACTCAAAACCCACACCAGTTCCAATGGGAGAGTTTTGGGTTCCTCCACCGGTGCTCGTTCCCTGACCCACCTGCCCTGTACCACCGGTAAAGGAACCGGAGAAGCCCTGGTACATGTTCATCATGTCGCTGCCCTGTCCTAGCATTCCCGCCGCGCTAGACATTCCGGCTGCCGCGAAATCAGTCTGGCTGCCATACTCTGCAGGAATACTTGCCCACTGCTCCGCAATCTGCCTTGGCGCGTCTCCGAAAAACAGCATGAGCTGCTGCGCTGTAGGGATGGGAATGGAGTCTGGTTCTGCAGATCCTCCGCCGTTGCCCATCAGATAGCTCACGAGGTTGAACGGATTGCCAATCGCATCGGTGCCCCGAAACTGAAAGTTGTGCCCCTCCCGCTGAGGCCCGTGTACGCCCTGCGATGGCGCTCTGGTACCGCTGGAGTCGACGAGTGTTGCAACATCATTCACCATGTTGCTGAGTGAGGTGCCGGCTCCCTGTAACGCGTTCGCCACCCGTCCACCATAGTCGACCCACGGATGCGTCAACGCGTCATTCCAGGTGCTGACCGTGACGTCGGGCTGCATGTGCTGAACCCTCAGGGTGATTCGCACGTCGCAACCAAACGGCGTACACCTGAGCCATGCGCATCCTCCACGAATGCTGTACCGCAGGCACGCGGGAATTCCCGCCACGGTGACCCCGCCTATCCCACTCGACGTAATCCCTTGCGCTCCAACCTCCGTGGTGATCAAACACGTCAAAAGTGCAGCAACTGCAAAGCATGCCTTCAATGTCATCTCAGTTCCTCCGTGCCCTTGGGTCCCAGCCACCCGGTAGGGGCGGCCCCTTTGCTGCGACGAAGCGTCCCGCTTCCAATGCAGCCTTGGCCTGGTTGACGTCCGTCATCCCATAGACAACCTGACGCTCACCGAAGACGATCGCCGGCACGCGGTCGATTCCCAAACCCCTGGCCCGCATTTGACCCATCGCGCCGATCTGAACCCTTCGCGCGAACTCACCTCTCATGGATGCCATTCGCTGCGCAACAATCTTCTGGGCTGCAGCCTGATCTGCGGGCAATCCAGCTGAGAGTTCAAGTTCCAGCATTCGGATGGAGTCGAGCCGGTAGACCACTGCATTGCTCGGCACATTAGAAAATGCCATCGCAGAGGTACCATAAATCTCGACTTGCAAATCAGATGCCGGAACTGCTGCTGCAGGTGAGGTTATTTGGCTGTACACAGCCTGTGTGGATGTTTGAGCATTCGAGGTGCTGATCACAATAATTGCTGCACCCACAAGCATGTACTTCATCTGCAGACCTCCAACTGCTCAGCCACCTTGTACGCGGCTTCCAACTCGCTGCAATTGAACTGCTTCATTAAGCGAAGCCGGTCAGCCTTTTCGTGACTCTCTGTCATTGCCAACGCGATTGATGTCGAGGGCGGAACGTTGCGGATGAGGAACTCACCAATGGGTGAAAGGATGACGCCCTCGGTATATTTTGGAGGTTCTTTTACGGCGGACTCCAGCAATGCACGCTGCTCTTTCGTGAGTGATCTGAATCGCGACACCTCATCGATTTCACTTTTGTCCATCACCAGCAACATCCACCATTCACACATCGACAGCACGCGGCTCATAGAGTCCGGGAAATCTTTCATGTTCTGTGTAGCCAACCAGAGCCAGATGCCCAGCTTCCGCCACATCTTCGAGGCTTTGGCCAACTTGGGACCGAGCAGGTCGTTCGTCGTGATGAGGTGGGACTCATCGGTCAGAAAGATGAGCGGCCTGCCAATAGCCTGGTACTTTTCACCACGCGCCTGGACGCAATCGACAACACTGGTGTATGCAAGCGCCAAGGCATCCTCCGACCCATCGTTTGTCAGTACTCCCATTTCGATCAGGATGACGTCGACCTCGGGCCAGTCCGCTCCGTAGCGGTTGAAAAACTTTCCCCGCAGGCCACTGCAGAATTCCATCATGGCCTGTCCCATCTCTTCGGCTCTGATGCGGCGCGGCTCTGACATTGAAGAATCACGACGAGCATTCATCAACTGGGCGGCCACATCCTGAGTCAGGGGGTGCGGCTTGCCAGAATGCTTGGCTTCCAAAGCGGCCAAAACGATTGCACGCCCGATGAGGTACCGATCGGCGCGGGTCATACGCTCTGCCTCCTTCTTCTCCCCTCCCGTCACCATCAGCATTGCTGCAAGCTTCATTTCCCCCAGCAAGTCACGTCGCTCGGACTCCTCTTCCTCTGCCTCACTGGCATCACGGTCTTCTTCCAGCTCTTCGATCACGGTGGGATCTTCTTCAAGCCACTCCTCCACCGCAGCTCTGTCCGCGCTGCCCTCCGCCTTGATCATGCGGATCATCTCGACGACATCAGGGTTGTCAAGCAAACGACATGCATTTACGAACGGCGGAAGGCTGACGTCTGCGCTGGCTGTTAGCTCGACGACGTGGGTAGTAATGCCGAGCGACTTGAAGTGATCGAGAACCAGCCGAAAGGACTTGCCGGCATCACAGATGATCATCCGGGGCCGGTAGATGGCCATTGCAGAGCGACACAGGGACGCGAGCGTCGCCGACTTCCCAGCACCCGTTGGCCCCAGCACCAACATGTGCGCATTTTTCTTCCGGTCTCGAGAGCTGAGGGGATCGATAAACAGTGTTTCGCCTCCCCGGTTCCAAAATTGGAAGCCTGGATTTCCGGAGCCACGGCACCGCCCGTAGATCGGCAACATCGCTGCGATGTGTGAGCAGAAGACGTACCTCGACCGCCTCATCTCCTTCTCATCGAAGCGCACATCGAATGCCATTGGCAAGCCCCGAAGAAATGAGTCGAGCGGAGTGAGGTCATAGCGCGGGTCAATGAACCGCAATCCGCTCGGCGCCAGCTCGGCATTGACAGCAGTGATCGCCTTGCGAAGCTCATCCTGATTGCGGCCTGGGATATACAACACCATAGTCATTGGAAGCAGCTTGTCGCCCTGTGACATTCGGTGTAGAACTTTCCCTGCCTCTGCGTGACATGCAATGGCATCTGCGGTTCTGGCCCTGGACCGATCCTTGATTCGCTCGATATGCATGCGCACAACGTGCTGAGGCTTGATCACCACTGTCATCGACAGCATGGCGCCTTCTGGCAGCTTGTCGAACTTCGCAAGAATGTTCTTCCCATTTCTTTGCTCAGCTGTGAAATGCCCAATGGACGGCTCTGCTGTCATGCTCTGTAAAACGAGGGCTTTGATCGAGACTCCGTCAAACTCCCACACTCCGTTCTCAATGTCACTCTTGGGAACATTGAGAGTCAGCGACTCGGACAGGTCACTCAAGACGGGCACATCCTTAGTGCGAGCACTGGTCAGCTCGTCGGCGGTCACCCCGTCCAAAGACCTGTTGAAAAACGGAAGCATCCACTTGAAGAAGTCCTCCTTGTTGCAGCGCCGGCCAGACACACCCATCTGCTGAAATCCTGCCAGTAGCGACGAGGATGCTTGCTCCAACTGCGATAGGGGAGAGACCGCATCATCTAAAAACGTGCGGTAGAGGACGCATCTAACGCGCCTCAGCTGCCCACGCCACACCTGCCCCGTGACCTGTGTGTCACGGAACAGTCCATCGGGATGCGACACGCGGTCCAGGTGTCTGAATGTGTCTGCAAGGAAGTGCTGCGTGTATTCGGACGCGAAAATCTCGGCACTTCTCTGCGGATCTTTTGGATACGCAGCCTGGATGTACCGTTCAACTTGTCGCTTGACCGGTGTCAGGTCCCTGTCGTCGTTTAGGAAGAACTGTGCTATCCACGGGGGATCGACCTCGTCGAGAGAATTGAGCGACGTCTGAACCTTCATCCGAAGCTCATCCATGAATTCATCATGCATAGCCTCAGTTGCGATCGGCTGAAGCTCAAGCATGACTCCCATGGTCCGGCCATCGACGTGGAGCAGCACGTCTGCCTCTTCGTCGAATTCGGCCCACGGGAGGTGCTCAGTAAACGACGGCGGACGAGCCGCCATCTTGCGTCTCATCTTCGCTGTTAGAGGACGCTTGATCCACTCTTCTTTCTCCGGCGCCTGCTTCGGCGCGGCCATCTTCTTCAGCGCGTCGATGAGCATGACTGAGCTCCGTTGCAACCACCTCGGGACTGGGACGTCGTCTCCCCCGGCATCGCGTACTCGATCGTTTCGTACATAGAAAAAACCGTGACATAGCCTGGAATTGGATACTTCCCGCGCGAAAGATGGGGATATACGTGCATCACAAGGTCCGGATTCGGAAGTCTCGCGAACCGCTGCTTGGTTGGCGATTCATCTGTCCTTCTCTGGGCCATGGGTTCATCGTCTGCTGCACGAAGCGGCATCTGATCCTTAGGTCCTGATCGACCCTCATTGGCGATGTGCGCACGATAGACCTCCACAAGGGTCGGTCCATCCTTTGGAAGTGGAGACTCTCTGTTCCCAACGACACTGCAACCAGCCAGTACCAGCGATACTGCACTCAAAATGCCAATCTCACTCCAGCCCATGTTGTTCTCCGGTTGACTGAGCCCTGCTGAGGCGATGGTCCAGACGCCTTGCGTTAGGAGCCTTGTCCAGCGCAATTTCTTGATCGATGTGCAAGACCATGTGCTTTCCTGCGGGTGTGACCACCGCGTCAAAGGAGTTTTTGAGCCGGCTAGTCACCCAATTAGAGACTTCGTCGACTGCTCCGCCGGCGGCCTGCCCAAGTACATAGGCTCCACGGCTGCCCGTGACGGAAGTTGTGGATGTGCCGAAGTCCTGCCGCTCCGTGGTACTGGTTTGTGCCGCTCCGTATGCCCTGGCAGCAATTCCCGCGAAGCGTAGGCCCGTGATGTCGGTTAGGTAAGCAGGTGCGTTCGTGACAAACTTTCCTGCGATACAAGGGTTCCCATATTCGTCAGACAGGTAGCCAAGAGCCTTGTCCCTGCTGCCTCCTGTCGACCCCTTGCGGTTGGAAACGGTCCGTATCGAGCCGTCTTCGAAGACGTAGGTCAACGAATAAATATGGCCCTCGCTACACGACATTCCCATGTCGCCAACCGCAACGCCGGACACGATGATTCCGGAAATTTCGTCTGGCACATCCAGCCCGTTCGCAGCCAGGTTTTCGCGACCCACTATGGCCTTGAACTGCATGGGATCTTGGACTTTTCCATCGACAGGAATACGGCCGATCAATGAGGTCATGGTCGTGACCTTCGTCAGGGTGGCGTTCTCTGGAATCGTGAAGTAGGGCTCTGCCTGCTTCGGCTGCGCCGGAGCAGCATCCGCCACGGTGTTGGCCTGCCGCTCACCAGGTGGCGGGCCTCCAGTTCGGTCGACGCCCAGCGGTTGGATAACCTCGTACTGAACGACACCTCCGACCTGTCCTGCAGGCGCCTTTGTCGACCCCGCAGAGGGCGGGCGGAAGGCTTTTCCACCGTCCAGAACACCATCGAAGCCGAGGCCATTGGCGATGCCAAGGCGCTTTGCCTCGGATGCCTCTAGAGTGCTGCGTACCTCATCAACCTTGTCAGATTCACGCTTCGGTATCGGCTGACTCTCTGTCGGACGCGGCTGCGCGGCAGCCTGTGAACTCGTCTCCATTCGCTGCAAGCGGTCATCGATCGCCTTTTGCGACTGCAGTACTTTCTGAACGGTCGCATCGTTCGCAGCCAGCCGTGCCACCAGCGTGGAAAGCGTCTCTTCTGGCTTGTCCGCATCTGCTGCTGGTTGCCCCTTCTGAAAGATCCCGCTATGCGCTGGAGCTGAAGCAGCGCTGGACGGGACGCTCACCATCTCGGGCCCCGCCTTTACAGGTCGGTCAGATCCGGTCGCGGCCTTGTAGCCGACATAGGCCAGCATGGCGATGGCAAGGCCACCGAGGGTGGGTATTAACTTGTTTCGTGTGCGAGCCATTGGATCTCCCTATCGACATGCTTCAAATGGCTGGTCACAGACCAGATAGATTGCTGTCGTGTCGGCCTCTGAGCCTGCCCTCTCCAAGCGGAGATGCTGTGCGGTTGCGGTCAGCCAACGCCCCCGAATCTCATCTAGGTCGAGCTCAATCACCTGGTCCCCCAGGTTTGTCACTTTGACGGCGGTAACGTAAAGGTCACCCGAGCGCCAAGCACCTATCGGAACGGCCTGAAGCCGAGCGCCACGGTAGAGGCCTGCAGCTGGGAGTCTCGTCACTGGAATCTGCACGACACCAGGCGTTGTTGGGGCGAGCCGGCGCGGTGCGTAGATCATCTTCGCGGCGTAGCGTGTGAGTGCGACTGCGTCGACCGGAGCAGCATCACCCCCCGCCGACTTTTGCTGTTCTTTGACTGGAGCCTTGATCTGCAGCTCCGAAGTGGCCGCTGTGCCACTCTCAGCGGTGAGATCGAGCGGAAACCTTCTCCGCTCACCATCGACCTCCTCGGCGATCACGCGCATCGCCCCGAATGGCTCCAAGGCAGTGACGAACACGGCTCGATCAATCGCCTCAACTCTCACATAGGCCTCATAGCCCTTCGGTATGTGCAGGCGCACGGGATTCTGGAACGTGATCATCCGCTCGCGGCCCACTGCGAGAACTGTTCGAACCGGTCTGCCCTTGTATTCGACGCGCTCGACATCCGCCTCAGCAGTACTTCGCGGCGCCTCGGCTTTAACAGGAGATAGTCTCTCCGCTTGGGTAGCAGCCGCCGTCGAACCACCGGTCCAGGGTCGCGCCGACTGCGCTGATTTGGCGGGAGAGCTACTTGGTGGCTGCCCCTCGGGCGCACCAAGCTTTGACTGCTCGCCAAGATCGATGTCAACTTCAACCTTCTGCGGCTCTGCGTTCACCCCATTGGCGAGAAGAAGGAGCGCAATAGTAAGAGCGGCAACTTTCATAACTGTTCACCTGCTGTTTCAGAACTCACCTGGGGTAGGGTCACATCGGCCGGCGTCTTTGGAACCGAAACTGGTCGCGGTGCAGAGGCGGCAGCACCTGGCGAGCTCAGCGCCTGAAGACGCTGGGGCTTGGTGCCTTCGCCACAATCGACCCCGAGGCGCCAGGGATTCTTCTCGAGATCCACCTCGTAGCGGACGACCCTCACGGGGTATCGCACTGCGACGTCCTTCACCACCTGCCCCTTGAGGGTCTCCACAAGTTGCAGGTCCAAATACGCGGTCCAGGCGTTCGCACCGTCGGGGACGACCCGCGCATCTGAGAACGCATTACCTGGCAGCTCGCTCAAAGATCGCGTGCGACCGTTGAGTTCGCCGAGGCCCGATTTTTTCTTGATGTCCGACTTCAAATATTCTTGGCAGCTGGGTGTGACGTAGTGCTGGAAAGCAAACAGCTGCGACCCATAGTCCTTAGCCCCATCCTTTGACCACCGATTGATCTGCTGCCAGGTGTAGTAGGCAAAGCCGTAGACATTTGGCTTTTCGACAGGAGACACCCCATCCTTCACCGAGACAACCTGCCCAGGCTGCAGGTTAGGGGCCATGTGGAAGTCGATCTGGTGTGGCACCTTTTGTGCAAAGTAGATGCCGGCGCAGCCCACGATCCCAACCCACGCCAAGCCGTAAACCAGAGCGTTGTTCGCGCTTTCCAAGTTAGCAATTTTCTTGATGTACCTGCCCATGCTTTGCCCCTCACCAATGTCGACCCAGTGACCAATACCCGTCGTGTGTGACCCAACTGGCTCTTCGCAAACCGCGGCGGGCTAGTGCATGACGAATGAACTGGATGTAGTAGCCGTCAGGCCTATTTCTCTTGAGCTCCGCGATGTGCTTGGACAGCGTCCAAACCGATGTCAGTGTCCCGACGATCGCGATGAGGACGAACAGCGGCCATATTCCAGTCACAAGCCAAAGGGCGAGCCCAATGGCGCTGAAGATTGCTAGGAACACGCCCGCTGCCACCTCAACCTCAGAGTGCGAAAGCCCATTGATGATCTGAGGCTCGACGTTGATGCGGTCCGTGACCGGAGCCGAATCACCTTCGAAGGTGTCCGCCATGTCATCCTCAGAGAATATTCACGGGAATGACTTGAGTCGCGGCATATGCAAGTGCAACTGCCACAAATAGAACCACGATTCCAACTGCGACAAGCGAAATGACATCTCCGATGTCTGCGCGACCATCGCCGTACTCGCGGAATTTCTTCAAGGATGAACCACCGACAGACACCAGGCCAAACCCTGCCACAGCCAGAGCGATGAGCATAACAATCGCTCCGATGCCCCAGCGCATGAACCCAACGTAATTCCCAGCCTCAACGCCCTCTGGTGGAGTGACCTGGGGCATAGCAGCAAACACACTCTGGGACAACGAAATTGCCAGCAGAGCGATTGTGATGATGCGCTTCTTCATGTTTCAGTCCTAAAAGTTAAATTGAAATTCGTCCTTGCTGGATTCGATGGATTCAGGGGGGCCTGATCACATTCAATGAGTACTTGTCTATCATTTCAATAAATGGAAATCAGTATTAGTGTCAGAACAGAAACGACTGCTTGACCTACAGCCTTGAGCGCTTCCATCCCGCTCAGCTCTTGTGCCGCATATGCCTCAAACGTCGCTAGCATCAGCTTCCCGAGAAACACGAGTGCAATGCCAGCGACAGAGCAGCGCACTGCAAGTGCTAAGACATTGCCGTCGATTCCACTACCTGAGAGCCACGCTTCTCGGTCCATGGCTCTACCGCCGGTATTCGCCGCGCAACTGAAGTGCAGGCCTTGGCTGCACCGGCGCGTTGAGATGGTCGTCAATGCCCAGGCGAATCTGTTCCAGATCACGGGTGAGCCACTCATACTTGAATCGCACTCGGGCCGCCGCGGGTGCTTGCTTCGAAGCCAATGCCACCTGCTGTTGCAGACGGGCAAGTTCCATCGAGATGGCAGCAAGTTGCTCTCTCTCTGAATCCTCGTCTGCCGAGGCTACGTTCATTGCGAGTGCTGCTATTAGCGCTGCCGCTAGAGCAGGCAACGCACGTTTTTTGTGTTTGAGATCAAGCATATTTTTTGAAGGTTGAGACGGTGATGGACAAGCCTGTAGCGACCAACGCTGTGCAAATGAGAACCATGTAGGCGGGATTGAAGTCGCTAAATGGCCACGCCAGGTAGACGGTGAATCCACCGAATAGCGACCAGTTGGTGAGACGCTTAGCGTTGTGGTAAATCGTGCTGGACTCTCGTCCTCCACCCCAACGACGCAAATCTCTCTGTGCCAGGCCATCGACTGCACCGAGCAGGCATGCCAACGCAAATGCTGGCGTCGCCAAGACAGCAATCGCAAGGCGAAGCAGCGTCTCCTGAGCAACGAACATGGAAACAATGCAGAACTCCGCCGCGCGGAAGCTCAACTTGTTCAGGGCGGCAAACTGCCCTGCCTCAGTGCTGCGGTTGGGCAGCGGGGTGCTCGCCGCAGAGCGGTACCACTCAATGACTCCGAGCCGATCGTAGGCCCGTCGAACTGCTTTCAAGATTGACTGGGCCTGCGCAACAGGTGACTCGACGAGGACGCTCTGGGGCGCCGCTCGAACGTAGCTAAGACTTTCATCCACTTGCGCCTTCGCGTGGTCAAGTCCTTGGGCAGGCCAAATTAAATACAAGCCGGCCGTCTCAATGACGATTCCAACAAGCCAACTCAGGAGCGTTGACGCAAGTATTCCGAGCGCCCACGACACAACTAGGGCGAGCGGGCTGCGGGGCCTGATTGGCTTCTCCGCCACCGGCATGCGTTGCTGCATCACGCTGCCTCCCTTCGCGCCACATCCATGGCAACGGCTGACCGCTCTCCACCGATTGGCTGGTGCTCGAGCCAATCGCCATCCTTCCACCAGGACTCTGAGGTGCGGTATTTGGCCTTCATCTCGCGCGCCACAGCCTTCAACGACTCAGGAACGAATGCATCGTTTGCAGCATCTGGGAAAGGAATTCGAATGTGATGCAGCCTGTTGCCGTCGATGAGGACGAACGCTTGACCCTTCGGCTGTCTCATCAAGTCGGCCGCCGATATCAGCGGCATGGATGCAGTTCCAATCCGATCTTGGTTGTTGGAGATGAAATCCACACCAGGTTGGTCGCCTGCGTTGTCTGTGACTCCGGAGACCGCAGTCATGGTCCTCACCGTGACTTCTTCCAGCTGGTCCGCGAAGAACTTCGCAGTTGCTTGGGAGCGAACGCGGAGCATGATCACGTGATTGAAGTTGGCGAGAATTTGCTCCGCCTTCGCTCTATCGCCGACCCGTGCCTCGATGTCTTGAATGGCCTGTGAATACGCAGTAATTCTGAAGCCCGAGCCTCCCAATTTGTTCACCATGGGCACAAATTCGGGACCTGCAATCTCGTTCACTTCGTCAAAGTGTGCACATATGACTGGCAGGACAATCTTTCCGTCCGGACGGTGTGGATCGAGTCCGTATTTGTAGAGCTTGCCACCAACGGACACTAGGTCAGCGAGCATCGAGTTGCCCACCGCGCTGGCCACAACTGAGTCGGAAAGTGCGTCTAGCCCAACATAGACAATTCCTCCCTGGCGGATGACTTGAGTCCAATCGAACACCGGACGCTTGTCATCAGGATCGAAATAGTTCGGGCTAATGAGCTTCCCGATTTCGCCCGTGGTCAGCTTTTCAAGGAACGGGCCCAAAGACGCGATGATCTTCTCGAAGAAGCTTCGCTCGTAGGACACAGCAGTCGAGAGACCAGCAAGAACCGGGTCGGAGATCTGCAATTCCTTTATCAGAAGAACCGTGGCCGCGAGTCGTGACGGACGATCCGCAAGGGCGCGTGGAAGGGATTTCTTGCCATCTTTGGACCCGACTTCAGCTTCCAGGCCGTCGCGCGTATCACGCCACCCCTTGACTCTGCCAGCACTCTCCTCCCTGTCCAGCGCCAGCTCTGCATAGTCAAGGAACAGAGGGTCGATCCCAGTAATGTCTCGGAGCAGCGACTCATAGGTCGGAACTCTGCCGAGTGCGACCTGAGCCTGTGCAACGATATTCGTAAAGCGCCAGGAGAACTCCTTGAACGCCGCGCTGTTGCCAGCAGAAGGCAGCGGGTTCGTGGCTCGCGTGGCGACTTCGGTGATTCGAGAGAAGTTGGCAATACCGTTGTATCGCGCTGAAATGTCCGTGTACCCCAGGTGAAAGAGGTAGAGGTCTTTCAGCCGGCCCGCTCGAGCAGCCTCGGCGTAGACGCGCATCATCAGCTCAGCGTCGCCTTTTGGGTCAATGATGATGACCACGTGCCCCGCATGGATGTCCTGCGTCGCGAGCACTTCGAGCAGACGGGTCTTGCCGACGCGGGTGGTCCCGAGGACCAACAAGTGACCTGGCCGCTCAGACTGTCGCAGGCGCACTTGGGTCTCATTCAATCCAACGCCATGAAGAATCGCCGTTCCTCCAAGGTCATCGAACGGCTTGATCGGGTTCCACCACACCTCACACCCGATCGCCGCGCATGCAGCAATTGCGATGGGGCGCATTGCACCGCGGCGGACCCTCAAGAGTCGCTGCTTGAGGGTTGCGGACCACTTACGTAGCGCGACTTGGCGAGGCGATGGGAACGCATACGGTCGTGCTTCGGGCATCGTTGCGTCCAGCTTTCGCTGTGTGTGGACCTGTGTCCACTCAAAGCCCTCTCCCAGGTAGAGACTGTCTGTTGAGGCAGGCAGCTTGTGCGGCGAGAGCCGGGTTGTCTTGTAGAACTTCAGCCCTGCTTGGTATCGCAGGACAAGAAGCCCCTGTCGGGCGCGGTGGAGCGCAAACGCGGCAGCCATCGCTGCACAGATCAAGCCCAGACGTGGAGGCATCAACAACGCCCAAGGCGCGATGGCAGCTACCAACGCAATGCCAAAGGCAACGGCAGCGCTCCACAGTTCAACGGGCGGCCGAAGTAGTGTCTCCAACGCGTTGTGCTGCTTCATCATCGCGGCACACGCGCATCCGACTGGATGTCCTGGACGATTGAGCCATCGGTGAGTATCAACACGGGCAACACATCCGCCCGAACAGCCTTCAGCTCGGCCGCAAGCCTGGAGCTCGGCGCCGGCGCAATCGGCAACCCCTGCGCAATTTCCAGCACTGCCTGCAAGCTTTGTCCATCGCGAGCTTGCACCAATATCCCCAGTGCCCCTTGATGTGAGAGGAAGTCACGGTTCTTCAGCAGCCATGCACGTGAGCCCAAGTCGTCACCCACGACAAACAGTGGTTGCGTGAGCCATTTGGTGTTCGGAAATGTGGGCGCTCCCATGAGACGTCGAGGTACCAATCCAGGGGTCACAATCGGCAGAGCAACGCTCGGATACTTACCCATGACGTGGGCGAGATATTGGGTAGAGGGAAGGGCTTGTACCTCTTGGCCCATCACGCTTCCAGCCCAGGCGATGAACGCGATCAACACTGCACAGCGCTGCATATCGACTCCTATGCAGGCATCCGCTGCAGGATGTTGAACACACTTGTGGCGTAACGCCTCGCTCGAGTGACGTCGGATTCGTTGTGGTATTTCCCAACGGCTGCAAACCAATCACCACAGCTGGCAAACGCCTTTTTGAGGAGGAACGCACCAACTGTCAGGTTTATGTAAGGCTCAATGGCATCTTCTACCGTCGCGAACTTTTCTCTATGCCAACGCCAGTTGATCTGCATAAGGCCACAGTCAACATTAGTTGTTCCAGATTGAAGATGAGAGCTCAGCGCCCGTACAGCCGATTCCTTGGACCCGAAGCGGTACGGAACGCCCCGTACACCAAGGGTCCAAGGAAATGGCAGCGCCGCAGGGCCAAACCTCATCTGGGACTCCTGTAGTGCGACGGCAAACAGCAGCCTGCAGGGAACACCTATACGCTCGCCCACCAGTACGTACCCCGCAGGAGCCATTGGAATCTGACCTGCAGCCAGGGGACACGAAATCACGCTCAGGGGAGTGATCCCGAGCAAGGCGCGGCGCCGATTCACTCGACGTCCTTTTGCAAAGAAGTCCTCGGAATTCCGAGTGCTCCTGCCGCGGCGGGGTTTACTCCCAGCGGAACAGACGCTGGTGAATTGACGATGGCCGGCTCTGTTCCGTAGCGTTGCCGGTACACCTCGACGAACAGCTGATTCCAAATAAGCGACCGCTCCACATCATCATGGAATGCCTTGGCAAACAGTTCGGCGTACTTGCGTCGCTCAGCTGCGCTTCGAGCGTGTATTCCTAGTACCTCGACAGGAGAAATGTTCTGCACTGAGAAGTTGCCGCGCGGTCCTTTCATTAGGAGTTGCGCTCTCAACATTTCCTCGTCATTCAGTCCCCAGAGTCGTCCGACAGCACGCGTGCTCTCATCCACGGTTGCAAGCTCTTGCGTTGGCTTCACCTCTGATTGACCAGTGACGTTCTGAGATGCGTTCGAGTTCGTGACCGATACACTCGTCTGCTCGGCTGCCGTTGCCGGCAGGGCGAGTGCCATCGCGACGAAGAGGGCAACGGGTTTCAATTCAGTCCTCGCGGGAGAGCCGGTAGTCTTTGCCAGCGTGGCTCAATACTGCTGAACCTGTGACGGGATCAATCTTTTTGATGGTCACTCCGGACTGTTGATCGCCCTCTGCCAGAAATGCCATTCGTCGGTCAGAGTCCTGGCCAGTACCGACTACTGCAGAGGCTTTTCCGCCCCACATGTCCACTGCGAGAAGCTTCACACCCACCTCCGCCTTTGCAGGACGTACCTGTGTCGCCTCCCGGATCGCGGGTTTGGGGCGAGACACTGTGCGCGCAGCCGTGGCCTGCTTCTCCAAGGTTTCCTGCAAAGTAGCCACGCTCTGCTCAATGCGAGCAAGCCGCTCATCTTGACGGGCCTGACCGGCAATGATGGACTTGATTCCATCATTGCTGGATTGCACCTCCACGTAGAGGTCGGTCAATTGTGGGCCTGCCTCTGGGCCCCCAGCAGAGGTTGGCGCCACCACTGCCTCAAGCGGTTGAGGGAGTGCCTCTGCCGCTGCTTGCACGGGCTGCTCCGAGGGCTTGATGGCGCTCTCCCGAGCTTTCAGGATGCCCGCCCCTGCGTATGCGGCTGCAGCGATTCCCGCCGCAGTTGTTGCGATGAGCGACCACTTCGACAGTGTCCCAAGCGGTCCAGCACTTTTTACACGTGCGTCTGTGATGTCTTGTTTCGCAAACTGTTCCATTACCGCCCCCCTTCAATGCGCTTCGCTGAAACGAAGCTCACGCTTCTCCGAACGTCGTCCACTTGCAGCTCCCAAGACTTTCCCAAGAGAACTCCAAGCATTGAATCGACCCGATATGGGCCAAGGGCTCGATGGGATTCAGGAAGAGGAAGGGAGAGAAGCCTGGCCCCCAATGGATCAAGCTGACCGTCCTCCAGCGAGTAGCCTGTTCTTACGAGCAGGTGCCGGATCGCGTCGCCGACCGTATGAACATTTCCACGAGGAAAAGTAACTGACACGATGACTGCAAGCGGATTGGCCTCCTCCTCCTTCGGCGCAAGAGACGCAATTGAGTAGCGTGACCATTGAACTTCTGTCGATGTGTAGTCGGCATTCGCTGAAGCTGCACAGGCAGCAATCAGCAGTCCAAAGAGGATCCTATTTCGCTCCATGCGTAGCCTCGCTTTGATATCTCATGCAGCCAATTTTTTTCGCCAGCGCGTGATGCGTCTAGCCCGATAGCCGTATTTCGAGTGCGAGGGTTTTGGGAATCGATAGAGGAAGCTGAAATGCCAAACGGCCTGTTACGGGCTACGGGCCTTATCCAAAGGGCGCCAGTCATCCCTATTGGATGACTGGCAAGGGCCTTACTGGTAATGGAAGGAAAAGCACAAAAGGGCTCAGTTGTGAACTGGGTCCGGTCTTCAACTTTCTCGAAAAGTCAGGCCATCTGGAAATGGCTTTTGGCACCGATGTAGCAAGTGTTGCAGGCATGATCACAACATGAACACGCCGCTGCATTCATCCCCGTCTTCGTCGAGAGACATGATGGATAGATCTCACGCGCCGTATGCGATTGCCAGGTATCTAGCGATGCTGGGTCTTGCAAGCATGACGTCAGGACTCATCACTTGGCTAGGCTTGTACGACGGATTTGAAGTGCAGATCCCTGAGCAGGATGATCCTGCGTCATGCGTTCGCGATCTGCTAGCAGGATATGTTCTTGGTGGTCGTCCAGCCCTTCCATCCCAGGTGTATTCCGAACTTGCTAGCCTTCCCTTCGTAAACTGGCGAGCCTGCTGGAAGATCGAAAATAGCTTCAAAGCACCCAGGAATTGGAACTCTCTAACCCAGCCCTGGATTGAGTTTCAATCCGACGCCACTCAATTTGAGTCTCTTCACGTCTGGTGGTCAGATGAGCCTTGCCCGAACCCCATGGAGCTGCGCAGTCACTTAATACATCTTTGTCATGGTTGATCTCACTTCTGTGGTCAGTACGGCAATTTCTATTGGCTGCATTGCTTATGTGTGGATGCGTCTATCACGCGCTCCCGATGATCAACAAGTGAAACAATACCCACAGGATGATCGTCCTCACCAAGGCACGATCGATGGTTGCCTAAAGGTATTGGCCGCTGATGACTTGCTGAGACTCGTGGGTGCCGGCAAGGCTCTAGACGAGACCTATCGACAGTCCCGCATCACTCGTGCAGCATGGGAGCGTGATCTTCTTCCACTCTTGCACCATTACGCGGAGTTTGTTCAGCTCATGCCCGCGTCTGAGTCTCACCACCATGCCCATGTTGGTGGGCTATTGATACACACCCTCGAGACAGTCCTAGCCGCCACAACCTGGCGCTCTGGCTGTCTTCTTCCACCTGGAGCAAAGGCCGAAGCACTCGATGCGCAAAAAGATCACTGGACATACGCCGTATTCATCGCTGCATTGCTTCACGACGTTGGTAAACCGCTCACAGATGTTCGAGTCTCGTGGTATGTCAAGGGAAGCACCGAGCCCAACACCTGGGTCCCTCTTTCTGGCTCACTACGCGACTTTTCCGCTTTCCAATACAAGGTTGAATTTGCCGGTAAGGCAGATCGGAACTACGAAGCACATAAGAAGCTTGGGGCACTCTTGCTTCAACGAATCGCGCCTTCTTCCGCGCTGAACTTCCTGGGTAGCCAACCTGGTGTTTTTGCGCAGCTGAACCAGTTTCTCTCTGGAGAGGATAGTGTCATTAGTGATCTGATCAAGCGGGCTGATCGAGAATCGACTGCTCGGTCTCTTGCGAGTGGCTCACGAGCCAGGTTTCCATCCGCACGCAGCGTTCCACTTGTAGAGCTTCTGATGGGAGCAATTCGATCGATGCTGAAAGATGGTGGAGTCATGCCACTCAATCGCGATGGTGCGATCGGCTGGGTAGATGGAGACTCGATTTGGTTTGTCAGTAAGCGGCTCGCAGATTCAGTCCGAGAGTACGTTCGAAAACATGCGCCGGATGAGCCTATCCCTGGGGATGCCAAGAATGATCGGTTGTTCGACACTTGGCAGGAGTATGGATGCGCCGTCACCAACCCAGCGACTGGCGGTGCAATATGGCATACGATCGTTCATGGTCTTGACAATGGAGGGTACAGCCATTCCCTGTCCATGTTGCGGTTCCCGCTTGCAAAGCTCTGGGCCTCATCGGAAGACTATCCAAAACCGATGCAAGGTCGGATTGAGGTCATTTCTGAACGTAGTCCTGTTCAGCGTGACGTGGACGAGCCGGAACCTGAGGAACGAGACACAACTCAGGGCAACAAGCAAAGCATGAGCGTCAAGGAACAGGTCCCCATACAGAAGGCTACTGGTGTGCTGGTACCACGTCAAAAGACCAAACAGACGGTTCCCAAGCCCAAGATTCAGGGACCATCGAAAGTTGGCGCAAGCAAGATTCAACAAGCCCCTGCAAATGAAGGCGAGGCTGCGCAACCCTGCACTAGCGAGCCTTCTGTTCAGCCTGTCAAACTTAACACGTCACTTCCTGAGCTGCCCGTACCAGCCGATGAGCCAGGTGAACTCGCCATTGAGTTCATTAAGTGGCTTCAGCAAGGCCTCAAGAACTCTGAAATCAGTTACAACGAAAGCACTTCTCCTGTTCATTTCGTTGAGTCAGGCATGGCCTTAGTCTCACCACTTATCTTCCGAATGTTTGCCCAGTCTGGCGTATGTGCAGAAGGTAAAGTGAGCGAGCAAAAGCTCGCGATGGAAGCCCAGAAGATCGTCCTCAAAGCGGGTTGGCATGTCCCATCCGGGCCTGGCATGAATATTCACCAGCTAACGGTTAGGAAACGTGGGAATGCAACCAGCAAGCTTTCAGCTGTGATACTGGCGACTCCAGAGAGGTGGGTTTTGCCAGTTCCTCCTCCCAACCCTGCGCTGCAGTTGAGGACGGAAACCACAGCACAGTAAATCCGGTTTTCTATGTTGCTTGAGATGGTTGAGTGGCGATACTCGTTGCTCTATCAACTATCCAGGAGCTGGAATGAACAACGGATTTTTCACTGGACGCGTCGCACGAGCCATCGAACTTCGCACCGGCTCTGGAAAGCCGGTCTGCTACATGACATTGATCCAGAACGCATTCGCCGGCACTGACGACGCAGGCAACGCCGTCGAGCGCGAAGTGTCGATGTCCTTCACTGTGTTTGGCAACCTTGCAGTAGCGCTTTCCCAGCACGGAATGGTCGGTGATCAGATCTTTGTGCAGTACCACTTGGCCAACAACAATCGGGAAGTCGACGGGGAAATGCGTTACCAAGTCAGCCTGATCGTCGACAAGTTTGAATTTGGGAGCAGTGGCAAAAGAAAGCGAGAGGCCTTTGCGCAGCGCGACCCTGCGACCGCCTGACGGACAGTCCTGAGTTCACTGCGAGCCCCATCCATTTGTCCACAGAACTTGTGGATAAATGGTCCTGAATCACGGACAACCGTCGATATAAGCTTGCTCAGCGTTGTTTGCACAAAATTTAGGCACATGGCCAAAGGCACAGCCTCCCCAACCTGGCCGAGCGCTATGCCTCTGGCGACTCTCATGTCCCAATGTATCGTGACGAGATGAACCAAGTGGAACTCGAGCCTGGACTTCTCGGCATCAAGGAACGTCGTTGCTTGCGGTTTTCATGAAGTCGCATGTCTTTCCCCACCGCCGCGAACAGATTATGCTTAGCGCTTTCAACCAACAAAGTGCATCCATGGCGAGAAAATCAGATGGCCTCACGGCACTCCAGCTGAAGCGCGCAGAGATCGACAAACAAATTAAGTCTGAGTTGCTCAACCTTATTTCTGATATGCGTGATGATATACAGCGATATGGACTGACCGTCGCAGATCTTTTTGGAAAGGTAGCCACCAAAGCAGCTGCAAAGACCTCAGCAAAGTATGCGCATCCAGATGGGCGCACATGGTCCGGAAGGGGCCCCAGACCGGGCTGGCTGGCTGAGGCAATTGCTGCTGGCGCATCGCTTGAAGACTTTCTTGTCGGCGCAAATTCCTCGAAGAGGAAAGCAAGTGGGAAAAATGCGGCAGCCAAATCTGCAAGGAAGACATCAGCCAAGTCGTCCGCGTCTAAGTCCGCTGGGGCAAAAAAAGTGGCAGCTAAGACTACACAGCCTGTAAGCGCCGGCAAAACCAAATCGGCTAAGAACCGCGCGACAGCTCCTGTGCGTGCAAAGCCGTCTAGATCTCGCAAAGCCGTTTCTCCGGCCAAGCCGAAAGGGACGAAGAAGTCTTCAGCTGCGGCATCCTCTGCGACAAATCAGTCGCCTGAACCCGCTGCTACCTGATCCACCATATCCATTTGATCTTCAAAAATGTAGGGGCCGGCGTCGTAAGATGCCGGCCCCTTTACTTACTGTCGAGATTCAGATCAATTTGTTTTTCTTGATCCAGGCCCAGTCAAAAGTCCTGGCGCAGAATTACTAGCTGAATCTGAGAATTTACCCAGCAAATATTCATCATGTGCATATCTGTCGATCGACGCAAAACACAATTGCAGCTGATCAGCGAGATGGCGTAGATCGGCTAAGACCGCCACCAACTCCATGGCCCCAACCGGACTGTTATCTGCTACGGCATCCGCGCTATCCTCATCCAGTTCACGCCACGCCCGTACTACTTGCCGAGCTCGCTCAGCCTTCATTTCACAGGTGTAGCTCGGCTCATGCGTGAGGCATGGGACATGCAGTTCGACAATGGTCTTGATCAGTTCCATGAAGTGTTCTCCAGGCCACGATCGCAATGACCATCAGCATCGTCTCGATAGAACATTGAGATTTCCCGCTTCAGAGCGTCCAAAGTTGAAAGAGCTTCTGTATGTTGGACCAAAACTGCTTTGCCTGTAGCCATTCTGATTTGCATCTTGAGCACCTTGGAAAAGTCTCCTTCTTCCTCATGCTTCAGCTGTCCATCTACTGCGCGAAAAACAGTGGCAGTGCTCACCAGGCCAAGGCCTCGCTTTGTTTCAGTACGGATTCTCAAGACCCTTTCTTCCTTCAGCTCAATATCGGTTTGTCCCGTAATTGGGCGTGACGTGTAGTGGGTTTGCATCGTAGTTGCTCCTTTGAAAACTGGAGGCAGCTACCCCCTGAGGGGTACGCCCCCAGGGGTGATGTGTCGAATCGCTTTTCAGCGTAAATCTACTAATCCAACCTAGCGGTTCAATCGCAGGTTGCTTTCAGTGACTACAGCATTTCAATAGATAGCTTGTCAGACTAGCTCTTGAGCTTGCGCAGTGCATCAGCAATAACCCACAGCGCTCGGTTGAGCTTTACGCCGTGGTCGATCCCAACGACAGGTCTAGTTCGCATCGTCCGGCACCTTGCATTGCGGCCTGGCAGCCCACCTACGATCAAGTTTTCCTGAATCCGATTGAAGGTGGTCCACATGTCGCTCGAGGTGTCAGCCAGACGCCTTGGTTGCAGAAGCTGTCGCTCGGTTACCGGTGGAGGTTCGACCTCTTCATCAAATTTCAGAGCCAGCGCTGCCTTAGCAAAGGCGGCCTGTTCCCCGTCGTTCAACGTCAGAGATTTCATCTCGTCCCGCTCATCCACAACGCGACCGAACCCCTCCAGCACATCAAATGCGCCTTCGATGACACGGTCAACCACATCGCCTTTGTGAGGTACGCGGATATCACTCTGTACATCACCGCACACCAGGCCATTGGTACAAACAAAGCGGAACATGCCAGCAAGCATTTGGTAACTACTTGAACCATCGTGCGAATTCAGCAAGATGATTTCGTTAGCTTCCTGACCAGCAATTTGGCTCTGGTGACGCAGCCGCAGCATATGCTTGGTGTGCTCACGTTTGCTTTCGTTTCGGACCTTCGACTGAGCCGCAAAGAATGGCAGAAATCCCTGTTGACGCAATCCCTTCAAGACATCAATTGTCGGGATGTAGGTATATCGAGTTGACCTGCTTTCGTGCTTTTCCTCCGCAAATATCGAAGGTGCGACTTGGCGGATCTGATCGTCGGATAGTGGGTGCTCTGAGCGAATAACATTCGCCTTGCGCCCGAATCGAGAAACAAGTTGTGTACGCATGTGATCTCCAAAAAAATTGCGAGAGACCACATTCCCGAGGGACGTTGGTCATCCCGCAGGGGTAGTAGAAAAATGTTCCGCCTCGTGAGAGGTGGGTGCATCCCAGGAACCTTTGCACCTCTGTCGCCCAAGGGCATCTTCTTGTTAGATCGGCGCCTTAATTCAAGGCGTTTATTACCTCAATAGCAATCTGGCCAGCCAATTCACGGCTCAGCTCACCCGTTCGATTTCGCCCTGCCGCGAGAAACATCAGCATTTCAATTGGCAATGCCAGTGCCTTGGCGAGGCGCATCAGCGTCGAGAGCGGCGGGTCACGCCGATTCCGCTCAAGCAGAGAAAGATAGGAAATCGACATTTCAGCCTTATCCGCAAGACTTGCCTGTGAAAGCTTTCGCTTCTTCCGGACGAACTGGATGGCGCTTCCCACATCGATAGCCATTTGATCGAACCTCCTGTCGCCTTTGACGACAGATGGCATGGACTCTTGGTATGGCTCAGCGACACTGAATGATTGGAACGAGCTGTTCCTTGCTTCAGTCTTATGTGTCGACACGAAGATCTCCTGCAAAAATTGGGAGATCGAATCAAGCCTCAATGGACTGGGAATCGATTCCCAGTCGGGTGGCAAAAAAATATTCCGTCTCGAAGAGATATGCGCCTTTCAGGAATTTTGGCGCTGTAAGTTGCCAGGTGGCATGCTTGCTTTCATTTTATGGCGCTCATCTCAGCAGTCAAGCTCTCTCGCCTCCCGAGTTGCAATGCTGGAGGTTGGCATCAACCAGCGATTGATTCGGAGTCAAGTGCTTTGCACCAGGCACAATATCTCGTTTCACTCGAGGAGGATACCTATGGACGTAGGCTTTGATAGTCAAAACCTGGCTGCTGCTGTTGCTCTGCTCAGGACAATCGTGAAATCCAAGGGCGACCCGCATACCGTGTTCGGACCTGAACTGCGGTCCTACGACCTGTCACGCGGTGACCAAGCCAAAGAGTACCTGATCGCAAGGGCTCAATGCTTCTACGACGATTGCGGCTGTAAGCCCACCATTGCCCAGGTCGCTGGGATGGCGTACTTCTCCATCGGAATAGTTTTTGAAGAGCACCTGGGAGAATGGGGTACGTTGGAGACTCAATCCGCTGAGCGTCCCAACCACGTCGCGATGTTTTGGCAGGTTCTTTGAATGCTCACCGCCAACATGCGGTCCTCATTTTGCACACCTCCGCGCTGCCAGCGTCAATGATCGCTCGGCCAACGCCATCGAGGTCGAGCGGCTGACCGTCCGACAGGATTTCAAGTCCTCAACTTGTCGCAAGTCCTGCACTGATGGCCCAACCGATTGTTCGCAGTTGATTCATGAATCTTCCATTCGATGTGGTGGCAAAACCTGCATGGGTGGAAAGGACGCTAGCTGAACTCCCGTCAACACTTGGAAGAGTGGTGGAATCAAGGCAACCGATCTCACCTCTATTTCCTCTTTGGCCAAGTACCTCTGCAGGTCTGAGGGAGCAAAAACACCGTGAGGTACGTCTTGGAACTCACCAAGCCACATCCGTGCCCGTAGGTCACAGAGGGTGCCATCCAGCAAATCGATCCACCAGTGATAGTCGATTGTTCCTACACCGTCTACTTCAAGCTGCCCCACAAAGACGCGATGATCGACGCCATCACGCTGCAGAAGTGTCGATATCACACGGGTAAGACCATCGCACTCGAGCTGCAGGGCGTTGACACGTGCCAGGGTCGATTTCGAAAATGCCATTGGAAGTTCCATCTACACTTGGTCACCTTTTGGAGAGCCAAGGTTTGGGAAAAAGTCCCGGATGTCAGCAAGTACCTCATTGCGTTGCGCTGCCCAGAACGTAAGGCTGAGCAGCCGCGTATCAACGTAGGGCACGGGGACCGTCACGCCCTCAACGAGTCGGCACAAAAGATCGTCTTCGTCCAAAGACAGATGGACCCGGCAGGCAACTGGTCTGTGCGCGTAGACTGAGCAGCTACCATTAGCCAGGAATGGGCATGATTTGCCTGCAGGCACCTGCGCCATGGCTTCAACCTGTGCCAGGGCGCTCCCATCTCCGTCTTGCAGCGCTTGAATGGAAATTGCCAGCTTGGGCTTCGCAATGAATTTTCCGCTTACCTCAGCGAGCAGCCGGGCCTCGGCCGACGTGATCGCGGCAGGAATGTGGCAACAATGGGCGCACCCTTTCCGGCAGGCAGCGTCGGCCACCAGAGGCTCGACGACAGCCGAGGCCCAGCGCTGCAACCAAATGACTCTCTGGCGGCCAGTGGATGCCCGCCTCGCTGCCGCCAATAGGTCTTTGGCCGTTCGGCTCGGCTTTGCTGCCGCCGTAATCTCCTGGGCCCTCTGCATTGCCTTCGGCACGCGTTCGCGCACTTCAACACTCAGTCGAGGATCAAGTTCAATGTCCACTGTCAGTTTCAGTCGTCAAACAAAGTGACCTGGCCGCGCTCATCAAGCCTTAGCAGCTCGCCGTCCTCTTCTCCGAAACTCAGCCACAACGGCTTCGATGCCGTTGCTCAGCACACCCTCCCCCTGCGCCAGGAGAAATTCTTTTGTCGTCGGATGCAATGACACTGACGTCTTCACCCTTCGCTCCGACTCAGGAAGCGGCTTTCTGCCAGCACCCCTTGGATTCTGCTCCAGTGTTCTGATTTTTGGCATACCCGTCCGGTAAGTGATTGAAGTGCTACTTTAATTCACCTTCAACAGACCGCTTGGGTGGCCTGCCCCGTTCTTCTTCTGTCCCAGGTTATGTCGCCCACCCTGGTGCTGGTTGCTCGACGCTCAAGGCAACAGCGACAGGCCTTACCCAAATTGGTTGTGCACTGAGAATGAACGTCTCACCACTCCACGCAAGCAACAGCGTCGTGCCCATCACGTGTGCGATAGCTTCGGCGGCTTGAGGCGGAACCGCATTGCCGATGCGCTCACGCCAGGAACTGTCACTGAGGCCGTCGAGCTCAAGCTGCTCTTCTGGGTCCACCAGCGACTGCAGCGCACCCAACTCAAGTGTCGTGAACGGTCGGTGCCACGTACCGTCCTCGGCGCGAATCACCGCCACCAGCTTCTCGTCAGCAGATGGCATACGAGGGTCTGCGACCGACCAACGACCATTGTCGTGACCAGCAGCAGCGCTGACAGCACCGCTCGGTTGGTCCCAGGGCACAACCCCGTAATGCCCGCCGGTAAGGTAGGCGTCACCGGTGTCGCGGCGCATTCCTGGCCGCGGGTCAGCCACTGACAGCCACCCTCCTTGCACGCCTTTGCCGCCGGCGATCACGGTCTTTGACGGCTCGTCCCAGTCCATCACGGCGAGGTTGTTGCCATGCCGTTGCCAGCCGGGGCGCGGATCAGACACTCCGCAACTGGTGGGCAGGATGTCGGAGGTGTGGTTGTTGGATGACGCGGTCCACATGGCGGCGCCGTCGACACGTGGATCCGCAACACCCTGACCACCAGCGCTCGGTCCCGCGCCGCCAGTGACCGTACCGGCCGAGCCGTCGAATCGGACTACCCGGAAGCAATTGTTGTGCTTTGTTCCGGTACGAGGGTCTGCCACCGAATATGCGCCCTGCCCAGGATTCTGCTGACCGGCAATCGTCCCCGTCGTTGTGTCCCAGCGTCTGACGCCGTAAGCCTGCCCGTCGTTCCATCGCACAGACTGGTCGAACCGTGGATCCGCGACCGAGAAAGCGCCGTTGCTCGGCCGACTCTCACTTGCGACCACACCGGTAGGCGAATCCCAGGCACGCACGCCATAGCCGCCGCGGTGCATCTCCGGCACCAGCAGGAAATCACGCAGCTGGCCGCCTTGCACCGCCAGGCGATTGAGGCTGCGCCAGTCGCCCCCAGCCTCGACGAAGGCCAGCCGAACCCACGTCTTCCATTGCAGCTGAGGGACGCGGTGCATAGGCCCGGCGCTCAGGTGGCCAGGCAGAGGCATGCGGCCGAGGACAGAACCGACGGCCTGCAACGGTCGCCGCTCTGGCTCATACAGGAAAGGCGCGACCTTCTCAATGTGACGCGCGACCAGAAGGAATCGCTTGCGGCTCTGAGCCAGTCCGCCCAGCTCACCGCAGTCATGCGTTGTCTCGGCAACTGCGTAGCTGTAGGCCTGCAGTAGGCTGACAATCTGGTCGAGCAGGTGGCGACCGCGCGTTGCAATGCGCGGTACGTTCTCGAACACGATCAGTTCAGGCAAGTCGTCCTTCCATGCTTCCAGCATCAGCCAGATTCCGCGAAGCGTTAATTTGTTGAGTGCCTGATATTTGTCGGTGCGAGAGCGCGTCTCACTCAGCAACCCAGAGAATCCTTTGCAGGGCGCCGAGAGGAAGACGATGTGTGGCCGCTCTTGACCGGCTGCCCGGTGGATGTCGGCTACCGTGGCTTCCCGCCAACCCGGTGGCGGCTCGGCACCATGGAAGGCGCGGTACTGATCCCGGTCGAAGAGGTCAAGCACTGTGCCTGGCACACCAGCCAGTCGCTGGAAGTCGCGCATCGCTGCAGGGTCGACGTCGATGCCACCTAGGCATCGGAAGCGCCCCTGCAGGTTGCCTACGAGAGGCTTCGCGCGGTTGAAGCCTTTTGCGCCGCCGCCCAGGCCTGCGAACAGGTGAAAGTGGCGAATCTCCACAGTGGTGATGTGCTGAGCAGCCAAGTTCGATCTCCTACATAGGTTGAGGTGGGTCCAGTACTGGGTTGGATCAAGCCGCAACCTTCTCTTGCTGCTCCAGGTCATTGGGCTGGCTCGGCTCTTCATCCAAAGAGGACTTTTCCTGCATCGCAGCTTGGGCGATGACACGCAGATCGGATTGATCACGAACGGACTGGGGTGCGCTGAATTTGAGCTCGACACCCGAGTCCGTGATCCGCAGGGTCCCGTGCTGAACGAGGAAATCAAGAATGGCCGAGTCGTCACATTGCACGCCATTCACGTCCCTCAGAGCAGCCTTGCCTTTCACCTTGCCCGTTGACGCAGTGACCTTCTTCTTTCCAGCCTCCTTCGCGACCTTGAGCCGCTCTTTCAAGACCGCGCCTGCCTTTTCCTTCACCTGCTTGACCACCTTGACCGCTTCGGTGGCCGAAACCTCCCCCGCCTTCACCATCATTTGCACGTCCATATTGGCGTTAGCAAGTGTGAGGATTTGACTCACATACTGGGGCGTCTTTGAAACCTTGGCGGCGATTTCTGCAGGTGACCAGTCGAAGGCCTGCAACCGCTTGTAGACCTCGGCCTGCTGCATTGGCGTGAGCCGGCGTCCTTCTGCACTTGTGACAAGGCGAACAATGCGATCGGCATCGTTGCCCACAAATGGAATGGTCAGCAAGTAGACGAAGCCGTCCTTCGGATCAGCAACAGGCACATTCTGTTCATGGGCAAGGGCATAGGCCTTCAACCTGGCGTGGCCATCCACAACGTAAACCCCACCTTCGTGCCGATCTCGCGTTTCGATCGGTGGCAGCCGGCCGCCCGCCTTCAAGTGCAAGACCATCCCGTCGACACGGGCCTGGAAATCGTCGGCGTTTTCTTGCACGTTGAAACCAGGCTCGACGTGGATGTGGTCAATGCGAACCTTGACCATGTCGGCGCGCTTCGCGGCACCCTCGGCGAGGAGTTGGCGTTGTGAGGACATGTGCGTTTCCTTTCTGACGCTGCACTGGATTCGACGGGACATCAGCCGCAGCAACCTGCGTCCCATTGGGCGTCATCGCCCGTTTCATGCCACCAATTTTAGTCATACCAAAATTAAACGCAAGTGATTTCAGTATGACTTCAATTAGCGCGAATGGACCTTTCAGATGCGCTGTGCAAAGTGCAGCGAGCGGCTATGCTCCAGACCTCTAGCCACCTCGACTTGGTCGAGGGTTCCTGCCATTGATCGGAGAAACACTGCGATGCCTGAAAACACGGGTGGAGTGACCATGCCCATCTTTCACGCGATCCCCAATGCTGACGGATCCATCACCCATTTTGATCACCGATTCGACCCTCAGCTCTACAAAACCCTCTCGCACTTGTACGTGGTTTGCGTGGCCGACAACAGCGGTCCACAGCGTCAAATCACCGCTGTCTTTTTCGCGAAGACTTCCCATCACCATGACGACCCGGGGTTTGGCGAAGCGATGGAAGGAGCGATGCACCTCATTCCCAATCTTGCCGCCCATTTCAAGGACAAGTTGAGCCTATTGCCAGCCCGTCTTGGTGTGGCTCCGGATGATGTTCTGAGTGAAAGGGAGATGCTCAAGATCACGATGGCGCAACTTCTGAAGTTCGGCGCCAGCGGCTCGGCGTAGATCAGCCACTCCTGTTCACATGTCAGCACGCTTTCTTTCCTCACTCGCCATGGCCGCCGGCGGGGAGATGCCAGTCCGAGTGGCCGAGCGGGACATCTCACACGCAGGCCGTTGGGATCAAGAAATTCAACGGCCATGGATTGACAAGTTGGATCGCATCGATCGCGGATGGCGCTGGCATACCCTCTATCTGCGCAGCGTGGTGATGGAGCGAGCCGTGGGACGGCAGCTGGCCTACCTGCAGCTGGTGACGAGGGCGCCTGACGGAAAGTCCTTTCCGCTTGGCCAGATGCTGCTGGCCAGCGGTTACCCCTACCCACCGAACCGCTCCCAGGGCTGCGCTTTCGTCTGGTACCTGGCTGGGACACCCTCGCAGGCCCTGGAACATGTAGGAATACCGAAGCCCCGAGGTATCCTGGCCGCGCTGGTTGACTCGGCAGTCCAATTCAGCTATATCCGTGGGTACCAGGGAAGGGTGTGCTTACATGCGTCCCCCGCCGGCAGTCCGGAGCAGCGCCACGCCCTGATGGAACGATACAAGCGCACCGGGCTCCAACCTCATAACGGGGGTAGGTTTGTGGGCTGGTTCCGGCACAATGATGGCCGGTACTTCGTGGCAGATGAGGACCTCGCTGCCCAGCTCACACGCTCTTTGGATGGTTTTCGCGGGAAAGGATCATGATGATGTTTGCAAACTTGAGCTTCGGTCGATCGGCTCGTCAGTTGACGGTCGCGCAGCGTGCCCAGGTTCAGGACGGACTCATGCGCATGGTGTATCGCCAGCTCAAGGTCAAGGCCGATCGTCCAGCGACGCCGCAACGCGTTGAGCAAGTCATGATGGCCCTGGACGGTGGCCTGCTTGACGACGAGCTCGCACGCTTGATTCCTGCGGAGCCTGTGCGGGCTGAAGCCGAGCGGTTCGATGACGTGCCTGAATTCGACCACGCCGCCTGGAAAGCCCGCCACAACGTGGCTGATTGAAAAGCTTCAGACGGAGGACTCTGCCGAGAAATGCGGTAGAGTTGTGGTGGGCGGCAACCGCTGCTCCCTGCTTTTCCTCCCTGAGCAGGAGCCTTTCCGTGATGACAGCGAAAAGGCTTTCAAGCCCCGGCCTCGCCGGGGCTCTTCTTTAGGCTCTCGACACACACTTGCACCTGATCGGCTTGGGGATCAAGACCTGGCCCGACTGCCGATCGCTTCGGCCGCTGCGCGGGTCATCTCAACCGTGTGCCCTTGGTCTCGCAGCTGACCTTTCAATCGCTCTTCCTGCTCCCACAACAGCTCGCGAAAAGTGCACAGTGCCACGATGCGCTGCACCTCTGCCGTCCGGCAAGCAGCAGCAGACGTCCTGGCAAGCTCTGCACGGGATTCCTTTAGCTCGTCACGGCTGTTCTGAAGCTGCTGCCGCTGAAACGCCACGGTGACGGCCAACGCCGTCAGGGTTAAGAAGCCCAGCACCGGGTTGACCACCCCGCCCACAAAATCGCCCAACTGCCCCCACGCGGCCCGCGCCTCATCCCCACCTCCAGGTCCTCCAAAGTGCTTGAAATACAGCCAATAGGGAATGATCAAAGCCGCCAGTCCCAGAATGAGACCAAGCACCTGCAGCCCCGGCGTCCACGACTCCAATCGGTTCCACCAGCTGGGGCGAGGCGCATCCTTCGGAAGCAGTGGTTTGTTGGTCATCTTTGTTCCTCATGCGGCGTTTGGCTTCTTGCTGGACTTCGGCGCCCAGGCCGGACCGACGTCCAGGCACCACCGACCATCGGCCGTGTAATGCGGGCAGCGATCGAAATTGAAGGCTTGCCACAACACATCCAACGAGGGCCTCAACAGCTCGTCGAGTTGTTCGATGGCTTCAAGGTCCTCAACAGCCTCAATCCACACTTCTGGCAGAGGGACCGAGTTCAAGTCGATGGTGCGAAGTTCTTCTGCCCAGTCAACTTTCACTGCAAACGCATAGCCCTGGATTCTCAGCAAAGCACACTTGAATACACAGGCCCCCGTCACGCCCAACTCTCGGCTTCGGTACACAGCCAACCAAGCCACGTCACGAAACCATCGTGCCACCACACCAGACGGAATCCGCAGCACCTCCTGATGCTCGCTTCCGACGCTGAGGAGGCCCTCCAAACAGCCGTTGCGAAACACCTGTATACGAGCTCGCTCCTTTCCCCCGGCGAGAGCAGTCACCAGCAAACCGTCCAAGTTCATCATTCGATCGATGCTGGCACCCACCCTGGGAGGATGCCAAAGCGTGTCATTCTTGTGCTGCTCGGCAATATCCACCGACACCCGCCCACGCAGTCCACCCACTGGCGCCCACACACACACGGCGTTGGGCCCATCAGGCATGTTGAGTCGGTTTTGCCGCTCGGCCAGATGGATCCGTTCCTCGAAAAAGGAGCGAGCCTTGTCGAGCAGAGACGATGAGCGGTCAAAGGCAGCGCGCAGTTGATCCATGGTGAGGTCCGAGGTGCTTGTTCCGTTGCGGATGACGAAGCGGCGGGCTCCGCCGTCCACCTTGTAGGAGTGCGGGCCCTCCAGAGAGGCAGGCACACGGATCACAAGAAAGTGGCCCCCCTCTGCAGGGATGGTCCTTGTCTTCACCCCGGGAATGCGAGGCTCGATGGCATCCAAAGTCGCATGTACCCTGCGCTTCGTGGCATCAGGCAGCTCGCCTGTTAGCGGCTTCAAGGCGGAGGCCTGCCCCTTGGCTTCAGCGATGCCGTACACCACGTCACCTCCATCTGCGTTGGCCATCGCGCAGAGGTCCTTCATGAGTTCCTGTCGCCCCTCAGGTGTCGCCGGCGGAAGTTGCTGCTTGAACTCCAGAGACTGTGTCTCAGGAGCCCCTTCACATAGACCTTGGAGGTCCTCCAGCGTCACTTCGTCAAGATCACTCCACAGCATCCAAGCCCCCCTTGTCTTCGGTCAAGATCCATTTCTCTCGCCAAACACCACACCGACCCTGCATGGGGTTCGGCTTGGTGCACGGACGGCGCTCCCGGCTCATCGATCACCATCGTTTTGCTGCTCGGCCTGCGGGAGCGACAGGTGTGGTGTCATCCAGGACGGAGGCTCCAGCAGCTTTTCCCGCACACCCGACTTCACGAGTACCGATCGGCGGCTGATCGCGCCATCAATCCTGGCCCCGACCATTTCAACGCAGGTGTAGGTGGCCCAGGCCTCACGGAAGAAGTCGTCGTTGCCCTCGAAGAACCGGCGTTGTCCATGGGCCCAGCTGCCACCCTCACTGGGGTTCAGTCGTCCCAACAACCGGCCTGCGTTCTGCGCAGCATTCCATCGCGCTGCTTCGCTCGGGCCCGACCTCATTGCTTTCAGCGTCGTGAGAAGTTCCAGCCGGTGCACCTCATCAAACAGCGGCGACGCCGGCGAGCCAAAGAGCCAACCCACCAGCAGGCGCCGAGATTGCTCGCCAGCAAGTGCGATCTCCATGCCGTCGGGGGCCTGGAGCGCATTCAACATCCAGCGAAAAAGTCCGGGCGCCATGAACTTCAACAGGGGCTCATTTGGGTTGTCGTTGCGCACAAAAGTCGGGATGGCAGCCTCCAACATGCCCGGGTAGTCCTGGCAGTAGGACAGCACTGCTTCTGCAAGTTGGCGCTCCCGCTCGTGCGGGTCCTTTAGCAAGCCCAAATGGCGGAGCAATCTGGCGCCCACCTCAACGAGTGGTCTGGCCAGCCGGATGCCTTCGAGAGTTGTGTCGCTCCACAGAAATTCCAATAGGCTGAGGGAATGCTCGGCCTCCAAGTTCGCGGCTTCAACCTCATGTGCGACCCCCGCGTTCGCCTTGTCGCGACGAGCTCTCTCATGCCAGTTCACTGCCAGCGCAAGCAACTCAGCCGCCGCCTCCGTCTCGCTAAACGCAGACCGCTCTTGAGCTGCACGCAAGCACATGGCCACAACGGGTGCCCAACTCGACTGTGCACGGGCAGTTTCCCTGAACCGATCGAACTCGAGCTGAGTGATGGGCGGTGGGTTGAATATCTTGGCCATCTCTTGCTTCCACACGTCCGGCGCCCACGGGCGCCTGGCGGCAAGCAGAGCAAGCGCCAGGTCAATCAGCCTGGATTGGTTGTGTATGTCGCCGAGGTCATCCTTGCAGCGGGCCATCTTTCTCTTGAGGTCCGCCAAAAATGTCTTCTCATACTCGACGAAAGAGCCGGACTCATCGCCCCGTCCAAATCGGTATCCAAGCCACCTTTCTTCCAACCACTGCCACAGCGGCCGCGGTGCCCAGTGCCTGAACATGACCTGTAGCACCAAGCCATGCCAGTGAATCTCATCCGCACCTACACGGTTGCCCAGGTCACCCAGGAGCGCCAGCTCCCGCACGATGGCGCGGATGCGCCGAGGGTTGACGGGGAAGAGCCGCGCCACGCCCTGGCGAACCCCGATCGGGATGAAAACGCACAGCTTGCTCATCTCCTCCAAGGCGAAGCGCTCCACCAGCTGCAGGGGCGGATCGGGCAACTCGATCGCCACGTCGATGATTTTGTCGAGGAAGGCGCGCGCGCGAGGACCCACCGCCTGAGAGTACTCGCACAGTGCATCGCTCACCACCTGCCGGTCAAACGCCAGCACGAACGCAAAATCGGGCCAGTCCAAGAGCTCGTGCAGCGCGAGCAGGGTGCGCGGGATGGCACGTGGATCCGCCCGATCTAGATCGTCAATGAAGATCACCACTCGGCTGATGCCGTAGGCCGACTTCAATGTGTCAGCCAGGCCCTGGACATGCTTGTCGCTGGTCCCGACGGCCCAATCGATGGCCTGCGCGGTCCCTTTCTTAGCCATCTCGCCAATGGCAGGGGCTGCGCTATTGACGGTCGCGGTCAGTGGGCCCACCGTGACTGCCGCTAAGGTCTTGCCGACCATGGCGCCCACCACACTGCTGACCTTGTCCCTGTGGTGACGAAGACGACGAGAGACGCGACGCCAAACGAGGTCGAACTGTGTCGTCAAATCAGCCTTGCTCTCACAGGTGCGTTCCAACTCATCGAACGCGGCAAAGAGACTCTCGTGCAGCTCCTCCAAAACGGCAGACTCGTCCGCCGCGTTCCACGCCGACACCACCACAACGATGCTCTTGCCATGGTCAGTACTCTCAGCCTGCAACAGGTCTGCCAATAGACGCAAAACGCTGGTTTTTCCCTCTCCCCAAGGACCGAACAGCCCCAGTCTGGTGGACCAGCCCTGCGGGGCCTTGACGATGGCGTTGTAAAGGGTGCGCGCGATGGGCAGGCGGCCCAGCCGGTCCTCCTCGACCGACTGGATGGGCCCTGACCAGGCAGACCGCGTCGCTTTGTTATTGGTGGGCGGCGAGGGAGGCAGCGTTGACGGCACAGGTGGTGGCATGGCTTCCTTTCGCTGAGAAGCATCGGGCGCAATCTATTCGAACTGTGACCGGGCCCCTGACCTCTGCGACCCAGGAACTCCAGGCCGCATTCTGGCGGTTGAATACCTCACTTGCAAAGTCTCGTCGGTGAGGCAGTGAGACCGTGCAACGAAGGCGCGGCCGGTGGGCGAAGTGCAGCCGGCTCGACCCGCATGGCAGGCCACCAGTCACCGCCTGACGCCCCTACGCCAAATTGCTCGTCATCCCTGACCTGGATCTCGCCTGGCGACAATGCACATCCTGCTGCCTTCTGGCCCTCGAACCTTTATCCCAAGCTGGACCCCTCATCCCCATGCATCCGACTCTTTCCTGGCCTGTGTGGCTGCGCCGGCCACGGCGCAAGCCCTGCTCGCACGCTTCAAACGTTGCCTTGCTGTTTGACGAACTCAGCTCGCTGGATCAGTCCAGCTGGCTGGAGACCCTTCGCCGTCGGGCTCTCAAGAAGGAGTCCAGCTGGAAGGCAGATGCCTATGCCTACCTCCACGGCTTGACGGCCGCCGGCGCCGTCTCGCCTGACAGGGCCCTGTTACTTCAAAAAGCGGTGGCACGCTGCACCAGCGGAGTCCCGCGCATGCGGGATTTCCTTCTTCCGTTGGCTTGGATGGGCATCGTCGCCGCGATCGCGCAGACCTGCACAGGCATCACGATCGACATGACCACGCAGGCCCCACTTGCAGCCCTGGCCGCCGTTGGTGGAGGGTGGTGGGCCGCCACGCGCGTCTGGATGGACAGGCGAAACGACCAGGCCAACCAAAAGGCCTGGGAGCGTCCCTTTGTCATGGTGGTGTGCTCGCTCCTCTCGCCGATGGCGGCCTTCGTCATTGGACTCTTAATGGCCACAGGGCTGCAGGCTTTGTCCGTATGGCGCTTTGAGGCCGACCGGCACGCGTTCGAAAGTGACCCGCAGGGATTTCCCATCCTTCAAGCCCTGGCCCGGGACCAGTACGGCATGGACGTCGTGCTGGGCGACTCTGCTCAGAGCTGGGCTACGACCAGCTTGAACCTGCCCAATGCATCGGTGGCGTCCATGGCCGTGCGGGCAGGCTTCTGCCACCTCAACATGCACCGAGCGAACGTGCTGAGAGACTTTGAGGCAGGCGACCAGGTCGACCACAGCCGTTGGTTGCAGGGTGTCATGATGCATGAGTTCGCCCACTGCTTGGATCTCTCACGAGACTTACCGTCCTTTGGCCAGCACACGATCGGAACGCGCTCGCTGCCGCCCGCCGTTGCGCAGGACGTGAAGGATGTTCAGGAGCTCCTGCAGGCGGGCTCGATCCCTGAGACGCGTCTCTGGCGCGAGGCGGTGGCCGATGTCTTTGCAGTGGGTTTTTGGCGGGTTACTGCACCTCAAGAGGCTGACGGCCTGATCGATGTCCTTCGACGTCATCGCGACAGCGCCAAGCAAGACCGTGCGCATGCGACGATGTGCTGGATTGATGCCGCGCGCCAGGCGGCGCCGCCAGCGTCCACAGCCGACTTGTTCACCTGGGCGGAGCGCCTTCGGGTCAGCGCACCGTGCCAACTCCCGCACCGCTGATCGCCGGCCGTCTCGTCTGCACCCTGGGCGGCGGGTGACCCTGGCCAACGTCACCTCGCCAACCCTGGACCATGCCGCGAGCAGGCCAGCCTGGAGGGCTCGGCCTGGTCCTCCTCAAGCCGGCGGCGGTGGCGTCGCCACACGGCGCTTTCGGCCCCTGACCGCCTCGATCTTGCGGGCAAGCTCCTGCCGCGCATAGATGCTCGTCGTAGAGATGCTGGCGTGGCCTGCCAGCTCGGCGACCACCTCGATCGGCACGCCGTCGGCGAGCGCCTGGCGCACCGCCGTGTGGCGCAACCAGTGGGTGCTGGCAGCCTCAAACCGTTGCGCCGACAGGCCTACCGCCGGCGCCGACTTGGCCACCCGGGTCATGAAGCGCTTGACCACCTCGTAGATGCCTCGAGCAGACAACGCCCCGCCAGGTGCCTTGGTCCTCGAGGCCTTGACCAGGTCGCCGCTGTCCTCTTCGCGCCGCCACTGCTCCACGGAAGGGGCCAGCGTACGGATTAACGGCAGCTCGCCCGGGTCGTCGACGGCCGCGTCCTGCGCGGCGAACTCCTGGCCGTGGGCCTCCAGCAGCGCCACGACGTCGTCCGTCAAGGGCACCTCACGCTGCTTGTCGCGCTTGCCCGTGACGGTGAGCACCCAAGTGTCGGGCTGGCCAGGCAGGCTTTCCAGCTGCAGATCTGCACGGCGCGCTTTAGCGAGCTCGTCGAGCCGCAGGGCTGTGGAGACCAGGAGCTCGAGGAGGCAGCGCAGGCGCAGCCGCGCCGAGCTGTGCGGGTACTCGGCGAGTTGGCTCAGCACATGGGCCCACTCGGCTTCCGTGAAGCCACGCGTCACATTCAGCCGTGTCTTGGGCAACCGAAATTGCTTCATCACGGCACGCATGGCGTTGGCCGCCAGGTAGCCGGCGTCGACCAGACCCTCGAGCAGCGTCTGCACAATCACAAGCGCGAGCTTCTGGGAGGCCGGACCCGGCTGCCGGCGGAAGGGGCACCAGGCCGGGTCGGTGCGGGCCACTGGCACCTGATGAATCCAGTGCGCAGGGACCGCCGCCAGGAACGCCCGGTAGGCCTGGCAGTCCACCGCACTGAGGCTGGAAACGGGCTTACGCCGCTCAAGGACGGCCCACAGCACGAAGCGCTCAACCTCCTTGCGGTAGCTGCGGGCGGTGGACTCTCGTTCGCGTTTGTGAAGCCAACGCGTGACCGCCTGCAGGTCGTCCTCGGCCTCGAGCGTGTTGGGCATGTGGGTCCGGTACGCCCCGTCCCTGCCTGAGAGAGCGGGCGGCAGGGCCAGCTGCTCGAGGGGTACCAACGCAAACCGTGGCGGCAGCGCCAGGCGGCCCGGGTCCACGCCACGGCGCAGGGCACCGAGCTGCGCCGGCTCGAGGGCGTTTTCTCGGACGACCAGGTGGAGGGTGTCTTGCTGCAGGCGCAGCCACGCGACCACGCGCTCGGCCCGCACGCGTCCGAATCCTTCGACCTGGTTGTGCCAGCGGTGGCCGTAGGTGTTGATCAGCTTGACCAGGTCCTCCAGCGTCGTCGCACCCGCGTTGCGCAGCCGCACCGCCACGGCCCGTGCAAACCAGGTGTCGATCCGGTCGCTGGGCCGCGGCGGGATGGCCAGCAACAGCTGCAAGTAGTTGAGCGCGTCGATGCGCGCCCGCACCGGGTCGGCGGCGGCACCGGCCGCGCCGGCGGCCTCCTGCGCGTCGGGGTTGTCGATGCCGTGCGCAGCCCGGTACTCCGCCAAGGCCTCGGCTTCAGAGAACGCGTCCGGGTCCAGGCCCTCGGCCGCCATCCACTCGTCCAGCGTGGGCAGCTGCGCGGTGCGCACGTCTGCGAGCGGCGCGCTCAGGGCCTCGAGGTGGCGCTCGAGCTGGGTGTGCAGGAGGTCGTGCGGGCGAGGTGGGCCCGAGGGTGGCGGCGGCACCCGTGGCAGGCCCTGCGGGGCGGCCTGGCCAACGAGCTGAGCAGGCACCGCCTGGGCCCACGCCGCCTGGGAGCCCGGCGCCGGCGGGCGGGCGTCGGGCAGCGTCGGGCCCAGGCCCAGGCCCTGGACCAGGCCTGAGGCCTGGCGCTGGGCTGGCCCTGCCCTGCCCCCAGCCAGCGCGTTGGCATCAAGCGCCACCGGCGTGCCGAGGCCTGCGAGCTGCTGGGGGCCTGGGCCAGCCGCTGGCTGGAAGGGATGCGGTGCTGGTTGCCCGGCAGCTGGCGGGTCCGCCGGGCGGGAGGTCTTCTCAGCAGCTTGGTGGGCGGCCAGGAGGCGGCGGCCAGCGGCCACGACCTCGTTGAGCAACTCCCCGCGGCGGTGCTGCACGTGGCGCAGGTCGGTCGTCGACTCGGACCAGGCGAGATACCGCTCGAAGGCGTCGGGCAGATCGACGCCCAGGAGGGCGGCGCGCAGGAACGCGAAGTGGTGCAGGCCCAGGGCGCGGGCCTGGGCGAGCAGCTGGGTGCGCGCACCGGGCGGGCGGCCCCGGCGCCGGGGCGCCGGGCTGCTGTGGAAGAGCGGCTCGATCACGAGGCGCGCCCTCGAGACGGGCGGGCTGCGGCGCAGGGCAGCGGGAGAGGTTGGCGGCGCTGGCCAGGGTGGCAGGCGCGGTGGCCACCTGCTGGCAGGCATGCACCGGCCTGCAGGCCTGCGGCAGCCCACAGCCGGTCTGAGCCCGGTGTGGCGGCGCCGGGCGGTGTGCCAGCCCTTTTGCCAGGTGCTGTGCCAGCGGGTGTGTCTGCTGGGGTGTCCGGTGCGGGGTGGTCGAGGTGGCCAGGCCCCCTCTTCCCAGGGATTTCGGAGCGACGGGTGGAATTCATCCAGTTCGGCGAATTAAAGTAGCGTGATGATTATAGGGATAATCATCACGTTCAGCGGAGTTTATTTATCCCGTGTGGCCACCATCGCCGCTCACACAAGAGAAATTGATGCTACTTTGCAAGTGAAAGCGTTGCCATCGGCTCGCTTCCCGGCGACCGCTGGACAGCGCTGCAGGGCACCGACGCCCTCTCTCAGGTCCATCGCACTTCAGATCGACGGCCAAGCATCACCTTCTCTTGCCGCGCTGGGGTCGTCTTTGGGCTGATTGCAGAACCATGCTTATCCGGCGCGGGTTCGCGCTCGGTAGCATCAATTTTTCTTGTGTGAGCGGCGCCCACGGAAAATTGACGCTAACGGGTGCCATTCGGCTCGCTCGACTTAGGCACAATCCGCAGAATTTTGCTCACCGCAACTTCAGCAGGCCGCCCTGCCTTCTCAAAACCGCCCCTAAAGCAAGCGGACCAGCACGCTCAAGAACACCGCAGCTTGTCGTTCTCTGCCAGACGGTCGCTCAGCAGCAGGCATTCGCAACGGCAGCACCGTGACCTTCGGAAGCCTCGACGGTAGCAACCGCAGCAGCCGCAGTCGACAGCATCTAAGGCACGGACATGGCCAGCTCCACCGGCAACAGCCAATCAGCACTACAGTCGGGATCAGGCCACCTCCAGCACACCGGGTCGAGGCACAACGATTGGTCGGAGCGGCAGTGTCACGCGCCTAGCCGGCGCCACCACACGGAGACCGTGGGCGGCAGCTTCCCGTAGGTCAGGCGGGTGCCTACCACCTTGTTTGAGCACAAGCATCGGTGGCGGCGTCTGCTCTGGGCTAGAAATGCAGAGGGCGTCCCCTCCTATTGCAGTCCCCGCTCACGGAGGCCAGGAACATCACCAACTCTGTTGGCAGCTCATCATCAGCCTATGCGGTAGCGGCCTGATGGGGGTTTGGCGCATGAAACGGAGTCATGCTATCTATGCCACTCCCGGCAGCGAGAGACCCCAAGCACGACTCAGGGCTATCGATGAGGGCGCCAACCGCGACACGGGCCTACCGATCGAAATGCTGCCGTGGATCTGCTTATGCTCAAGCCCACTGGAGTTGAATCTCGTTGGCGAGATGGGCTCCATGCCAAATTGTGAGGACGCTTATGCGCCGGCGCATAAGCGTCACTCACAAAGACCGAGGCTATCCAACCTCAACCCACAAGCGGATGTACTGGCGTATTGCGAGCGATCTCGAAGACTGACCCTCGAGGCCTGTGACCGCCCCCAAATTCTATGCGCCGGCGCATAAAGCGGCCATGCTGATATCGCCACCAAACAAAATTTACCTATCAAATCTTTGAATTTTATTCTATAGTCGAGATCCATCATTCATAGAGCGCCTATGCGCCGGCGCATAAGAAAGGTCAACGGACATGACAGCGAAGGTTTTTGTGATCTTCAATCAAAAGGGAGGGTGCGCTAAGACGATGTCTACCATGCAGTTGGCAGGCACCTTCGGGATGAGGGGGCTTAAAGTATTCGTCATCGACATGGACGGTCAGAACACCTCATCGATCTGGCACTTGCAAGCCTCCCCCGACGCGCCCTTCCCAGCAGATCTTCTGAGCATGGCTCCACTGAAAGAGGGCTTCGTCAACAAGCTTCAAGCTATCGCGGAAAAGTACGATCTAATCATCATCGACTGTCCGCCTGCCATTGAAAGTAGAGTGCCATGGGCCGCTTTGATGGTGGCTGACTTTGCAATCATTCCCGTTATTCCTGTGATGGATAACGTTTGGGCATCGAAGCAAGCGGAAGAGCTCGTGTTCCAAGCGAGCGAAGCTCGGGTAGCGCAGGGCGACACTCCAGTTGAAGCAGCCTATCTGCTTAGTGTTGTTCGCCGGGGAAACGTCTTCGACAGCTGCCTGCAAGTGCTGAAGCAACAGGCGAAGCTGCCCATTCTTAAAGCCGAAGTAAAGATGAGAAACATATATCCGGAATCTCAACTTTACGGTTGTGTTGCCCGGTCGTTTGGCAAGTCACCAGCTTCGCGGGAAATTGACAAGGTGGCAGAGGAAATTGCAGATATCACGAATTTGAAACTTAACAAGGCTTAAAAATGGTAATAAAAAAAACCAATATGACTGACCGCGCTGCCGCCGCAGCTGCAAATGCTCCGACGATCGAAGATAGGGTTGCGGCACGGGCCCGGCGCGCTCAGGAACTAGCTGGTGCCAATCCCTTGAGTGAAGAATCTCCCACAACGGCTGCTGCTCCGCAGACGCAGGACAAGCTGACTCCATCCGGAGCTCGGCTTGAAATCGTGCCAACAGAAAAGATTCGGCCAAACCCCTTCAATGCCCGTCGCATCTACCTTGCGGAGCGGATACAAAAACTGGCGGCAAGTCTGGCAGCACACGGCCAGGAGGTGCCCGGCTTAGCCACTTTCCGCAATGGCGAATACATCCTTGCTGGAGGCCACTACCGATTAAAAGCGCTCCCTGTAGCGGGAATCAAGAACATGGTTCTTCTGGTCAGGGACAATCTCACGGACCAGGAGCTGTACGCCTTAAGTTACCGAGAGAATGCCGAGCGAGACGAGAACACTGCACTGGATGATGCCCTTGCCTGGCGCGCTCTGCTGGAGGAGGGTGTCTATAAAACCGAGGCTGCCATTGGTGAAGTAACCGGCCAGTCACAATCCAATGTTCACCGCACCATGAGTGTGTTAAAGCTCTCAAGTGCAGTTCTGGAATTGGTGAAAGAGAAACCGGCTGAGTTCAAGTTCACGGTACTCAATGAACTCGTTCAATATGAGAAGGTCGCTGGTCTGGAAAAGACGCTTGTGATGGCACGTCGCGTCCTCGCCGGAGAGGTCGGAAGACGAGACATCACGGAGGCGAGGATGAAACTTGGAAAGCCCGGTCGGAAGCCAAAGGAAACATCCCGCCAGTACAAAATTAACTCCGAGGGAAAGGCTACTGGCGTAATCAAAGAGTGGGACAGCGGCCGAGTGTCTTTGGAGGTGACGATTGCTGATCCCAAAGATCGGGAAATCATCGTAAACGAACTCCGTGCACGCTTTGGCGTTGCCGACTAAAACCGGAAGGGCAGGAGACTTGCCACATCAAGACGATTGATGTGTCTGGCCATCAGCAAACTGCCCATGCAAGAGATAGGTGAGCTTTCTCGGGCAGCTGACTTATCGGTGAGCATTTACGGGAAGTCGAAAATCGGCGCCTGAGAAAAGCCTGCACCACACCTCTTGAAGTTGCAAGCTCTCTAAGTTTGACATAGATGGTGAGCTTTTACAGGAACCATCAAATAAAAGTAACTGCTCACTCCTTGAAATAGCTAGCGAACTTGTAATGGTGAGAATCTACGAGAACCGCAACACGGCAGGTGCGTAGTCCGTCGATGTCGTGATTTCGGTACCAAATGGTGAGCTTCTCCAGGATCATTTCTAGGTGATTCAGTCCCGCTCTTAAGCCTGATTTGGGTACATCTAGCTCGAAGGTGAGCTGCTACAGGAACATAGACAGTGCTTCGCCGCACTGAAAGGTGAGCAAATTCAGGGACTTAAAGAGCCTCTTCGGAAGAGGTGAGCAAATTCGTGAACACCTTGCCATGAGCGAAACCACCTACGTGGTTGTCCTGAGGATGACAGAGCGGCGGCGGACCGGGCTGTGCGCAGTGCCCTTCTAGCCCCTTCTAGCCGACTCGCCACAGGGCCGTGCCGTTTTACCCGCAGGGTTCATGTCGACCGCTTAGAGCAGCACTGCACCAGGCCGGTCTGATCCGGTCCGCAATCCTGTGGTTCCACGTACTCCTCAGCGTTCCCGCCAAAAGAGCTGTTCAAAAACTTGCAACGCGATCGTTCGTCTTGAGTCTTCATTGAATACTCTTAGAAAAGCTTAAATACAGTTAAGCGTGAAAAAATCCTTACTCGACAACAGCTTACAGCTGTTTCGGTGAGTGTCTCCAGGGACATTGGTGAACCTCTTCAGGAGGGTAGGTGAGTTGATTCAGGTGAAAAAACCAAGTTGGGTGAGCTTTTCCAGGGACATGTGGTGAGTGGAGTCGTGAATCAAGGTGAGCTTTTACGTGAACATGCGAATGACCAAACATTGGTGAGATGGCAAATGCAAGAAACGTCACCATTGAAAAGTGATAGACTTTAGTAAATTGAACTCACCTTATGTGGGGTAGGCCTAAAAGGAGACGCCGTGACTGATGAGCAGTTGGCTGACGCTAACCTGGCTAGAGCCAGCTCCGCAAAAACCCAGCCGAAGAAGCGGAAGATCAAGCGCCCGGCTGCGGAAGCAGGGGAGCTACAGGAGTTTAAGAAGACCAACGAAGCCATAGGATTGAGAGTGGTCGAGGGAAGCCTAACTTTGCTCTCTCGCAAGCTATTTAATGTGATGCTCTACCACGCTCAGAAGGCGCGTGAACCAGGTGTTGGTGCCCCTATCAACACTCCCACGTCCAAAAAGTACTTTTGGATTCGACTCTCAGAACTTGCTCGAGACGCTGCATATGACAGCCGAGACACACAGTATTTGAAGGAAATCCTGCAAGGTATGCAGGACATCAAGTTGCTAATGGAAACGGATCGCCAGTGGACGAGTGAGAGGTTGGTTTCATCGATCACACTTGTCAATCCTGAAGGGCTCAACAAGCATTCAGGTCAAGTCTGGCTGGGATATGCATTTCCACCTGAGGTCCATGAGCAAGTCATGGCACCGTCGCAATACACGCGGTTGTCAATTGTCTACCAGAGCTCTCTCAGATCGGGGCCAGCACTAGCACTTTATGAAATCTGCCGTCGTTACGCTACTAACCCTTCGAAGCGAACTGCAGCAAATTCCGTTGAGCACTGGCATAGCGTGTTAACCGGAACGCCAATCGATGTTGACAATCCACCAGTTTATAAGTATTTCAAACGAGATGTATTGAAACCGGCAATAGCTGAAGTCAACGCGCTCACTGATATCACAGTCGAACTAGTGGAGCACAAGAGCGGCCGTCGAGTTGAGCGTATACAGTTCATGACAGAGCATAGTAAACAGACGCATCTCGAATTCCCGGCTCAACCTATTGTTGACCTTGAAGTGATCGAACGTATAGCCAGCATCGGATTCTCACACGCAGACGCTAGCGACCTTGCCGCTCAGTATCCAAAGGAATTGGTTGCTGCCGCGATTTCGCGGCTGGAAGCGCGCATGTCAGCAAAAGGGATGAGCCCTCTCTCTTCGCCTGCAGGTTATTTTCGATGGCAACTCGGTGAGTTGGCCAAGAACCCGCCAGAGACTCCTGTATTGTCTGCCGTGCCCGCTCCCGTATCTGGTAAGCGGGTCCCAGTAACTAGTGTCATGGACCGTTTCTTGTCGGCGCGTGCCGCAGAGGCGCTGGACGTATACAAAAACCTGGATGATAAAGAGCGCTGCGCCGTCTTCGACGATTTCAAAGAACAGAATTCCAATTCTGTGGTTAAGCACGACAAAGGGATCGAAAGCGCAATTGTTCGCGCGCAGTTCTCTCGGTGGTATGCCACATTGCTTTGGGGCGAGCCCTCGGCCGAGGCACTAGCTAAGTTCATCGAGGAGAGCTCAGTCCATCCTGGGTAATCTGCTCAGAGCTCAATCTAGAAGCGGTGGCGGATGCCGAAGCCTAGGCTGTTGACGTCCTGCCCTGCAGTTGCAGCCACCCCGCCAAAGTAGCCGTTGCCACCAGGCGCAACCTGACCCGCTGACTTGTTGTCAACGCGGGCGAGAATCACGCTGAAGTCAGTGCGCTTGGACAACACGTAGGTGTAGGCCAGACCATAGGAGGCAGCGTCGCTGTTGGCCGGGCGCCTGTCGTCAAATGTGGAGTAGGCAAACGAAAGTGCGTTAGCACCAATCATGTGTCTGTAGCCTACGTGGAAGACCCTTCCGTCCTGTCTCAGGCCGTTGCTAAATGCAGCCTGCAAGTTGAGAGGAGTGGAAGGCACTGTCGACAGGCCGGACGGGTGTTCATCCTTAAAACTGCAGTAAAGCGTGGTGAGCACGTCTGCGCCGATGTTCACCGAGGCTCCTACCGCTGTGCTGGTCAAGGATTTCTGGCCGAACTCGTTGTCTCGCGTGTTGTAGGCAGCGCCAACTGAAAAACGCTGGTCTTTATAGATGCCCCCCAAAGCACCATAGCGGCCGGTTGTTGTCTGTCCCTCGCCTGGCGCCCAGGCGACAGTGCCGCTGAACCCTGCGTGAACTGCACGGTAAGCAAGGACGTTGGACATGCGGATGTCCACCGCGGCCGGGAATCCCACAAGTTGAGTTGCAGAAAGTGCTGACTGCACAGCCATCACATCAAATGCGGCCACCGTCTCAAAGACAGGTGTGTACTGCCGACCGGCTAGCACCGCTCCATACGGAGAGAGCAGCCCAACAAAAGCCTGCCGGTCAAAAAAGCGACCAGGTATGTTGATGCCCAAGCCTGAGTTCGCAAGTGCGGTTCCAACAGCTGATACGGCCTCTCGAGTAGCTGGCGTATCGGGTAAGCCAAGCGCACTTGGCGACGACAGCCGATCCGGCAGCTGCGTGCCGCTGACAGGACGGTTGGTCACTGAACCAGAGTCAACTTCAAGTCGGCTCTCAAGTGTCACGATGCCCTGATAACCCCCGCCTAAGTCTTCCTTGCCTCGAAGACCCCATCGGGAGCCTTCCATGATGCCGCTGTTCACTTGAGTGACCGCTCCTCCGCGCATCCCCGACATGCGTGTCACGCCCGCGTCTACCAGTCCATACACCTCAACAGTCCCTACCTGTGCCCAGCTCACTGATGCACCAGCTGACATCACCATCATTGCCGACCATCTCTTCACGCCGTCACTCCTACTCAAAGCTTGAGATTGTGCGTCCAAACTCTGCTGTACCGGGGCATGTCAGCGGCTGGTGTTTGCCTCAATTGTCGACCTCACACTGCTTCGCCAGAAGGGCTGAGAGTGAGGTTGCTGGACAGCGCTTAATTTCTGGCAAGAGAATCAAGAGCTACACTGGGGACCGCCGAGAGGACCGGAGAGGATCAAAGATGGGCAGTAGCGAATTAAACGCCAAATACAAACAAATGTTGATTTTTAGAACGGCGTTGAGAAATGCAACAGGAATGCGTCATTTCTCCATAATATCTAGTCTACTCAAAGTATTTATCCTCGGGCCGCTTTTTCTACTCTGCAATTTGGCTGTGGGAGCTGACTCGGATCCCAGGCAATTTCTGAACGATCAACGAAAAGTTGATCTGACTGGTAGGCTTGAGTATTTTGACGATCTAACTGGAAATATGTCTTTCACTGAGGTGCAAGAGCAGCCGCAGGAGAAATTTCGACCGCTCGAAAAACCAAACTATGGATTTGGCTTCAAAGGAATTCGATGGATTCGGTTTACTTTAAATTCGGAAAAATTCAGCCAGAAAGAGTTCATTCTTGAACAAAAATATTCCCATCTGCAAAACTGGACAGTATTCTGGAACGAAGATGGGAGAGTCTTTCAGCAAAACGTAAGCGAAGATACACCATCTGCTGAGCGACCGTTTTTGCTGCATGTATATGCACTTAAACTGCCAAAAACAAATAATATCGAAACCACCTACTATGCTCGGTATGAACCCAGAGGACACGCTTTAAACATTGCATTAAGTGCAATGCCGATTGCAGAGTTCACTGAAATAATGGAAATGGAGGCGTTGATTAGAGGCCTCTTTTTCGGGTCAATTATAATTCTAATTCTTTACAATGCGACAATTCTAGTCGTTCTGCGTGCGAAGATATATTTATATTATGTCTACTATTTGACCTTCTTCGCTGCATCCTATCTGTATATCTTCGGCTACGCTCCGCTTTTCATCGACTTGAATGAAAGGTGGGAGCAATTTTTTGCGAGCTGTTCATTTTTGGCACTGCACTCGTGTGTAATATTTGGTAGAGCAATTCTATCAATGAAGGATGAGCTGCCATGGACTACACGGTATCTCAGGGTCCTGGAGGTAATTCTACTTTTGTGTGCAATAGGCTCATTCCTTGCACCAGTGGGTGTGCACTATCCAATTGCTAATTTGCTCGCTCTGGCTTCTTTCATTGGCCTCTTGTGGGCAGGGCTTAAGCGTGCATACGATGGGTATAAACCTGCGCAGATTTACGCAGCGGGGTGGTCGGCATTCATAATAGCTAATTTTGCGAACAGCCTGACTTTTATGGGTGTTTTGCCGCTGAATTTATTCACGGCTTACGTGTTGCAATTTACCTCTATGTTCGAGGTGACACTGTTTTCACTGGCAATCGCAGTGCGATTTAAAATCGCAGGGGAAGTTGCGACGGCCGCCAAAAACGGGTTTATTGCAATGGTCAGCCATGAGCTAAAGACTCCGCTTCAGTCCGTAGTGTCGTGCATTGATTTGCTGTCCAGTAGCGGTAGTGATCAAGAAAAGAACAGTAAAATATTTGACCGTCTGCGGATTGCTGCCCACGATTTAGAAACTCAAATTCAAGATCTGACCGATCATGCACGCCTTGAGTTGGGAAAGCTTCCGGTAAAAAGCATAACTTTCGATATAGCCAAGGTTGTTTTGGAAGTTTGTTCTCAATTTAAGGTGCTCGCAGAAAAGAAGCACTTAACTTTTGCCGTTGATTCGCCGGTTTCACCAACTTTGGTTCAATCTGACCCAGTGCGAATTAAGCAAATATTAAACAATCTAATCGATAATGCTATAAAATACACTGAAACAGGCGGCATTACCGTACGGGTTTCTGCAGATATGTCAGAGAATAGGTTGGCGATTAAGGTGATCGACACCGGCATCGGGATCGCGGAACAACAGCGCACTAATATCTTCGAACCCTTCACACAGGTTGATAGTGGAGTTCGCAGGAGGTACGACGGCATTGGGATGGGCCTTACTATCGTAAGAGACCTAGTACAGCTATTGGGAGGATCGATTTCCGTTACGTCCCAAATAGGCATCGGTAGTACATTTTGTGCAATGGTGCCTTGTCGTGTGTCTGAACCTGTTTCCTATATGACGGAATCGGGAAATGAGGATGAGCCAAACATTTTGATAATTGATGACAATGTTGATTTGCTTGAGCTGCTTAAGGAAATTGCGAGCTCCTTAGGTTACACGGTAGATGCGTTTTCTTCAGGGCAATCTGCGATCAAAGCGATTGGCAAGAAAAACTACAGAGCAATATTGTTAGATGTTAATATGCCAGAAATGAGTGGACTTGACGTGGCTGCTCGCATACGGAGCATCGGCGTTTACCGGAAAACACCCATTATTTGGATTAGTGCTACTGATCCAAAAGTTGGAAAAGATAAAAACGAGGCACTCTTCACACACTTCTTGGCTAAACCCATTAGAGCAGCGAACCTTCGTGATGTGCTTGAAAGTATTACCCCGAAGGGGTAGTAAAAATTACTGACCAGATATAAATTCAGGAGAATATATGCAAATACCAAAAACCCCAATCAACTGCGATCTTGCTATTTATGGGGAACGCCAAGCATCACCATCCCGATGGGAAGTTATACCTAACTTTATTCCTTTTTCGTACGTTAAATTCGACGATATTCGGAATTGTAATCTTTTTGGCTGGCTGGCCGGTGTTCGTAATTTTTCTGCCATTACACCATTGGCTACTCCACGAGGGCTGCCTTCAGATGTAGATGAGGGGATCAATTTTGACTTTACACGTCAATATTCAAACGCCCGACATGCAAGCTGGTTTACCATGGCTGAACTGAATAAAGCAAAATATGACGAGGTGATCGAAGACTGTTTAGTGCTGGACGGAAATATTGGAAGGGTTGTACCCGCGGGAAGTGGAGTTAAGCGGTCGTTGCGCGAGTGCTTGGGAAGAGATTATTTTGCGGAACTCGACAGATTAAATTCCAAAGGCGTGGAGCGTATTACATTTTGGTTCAGTTTGTGGGAGAGCGAAATATCATTGCAGTCCGTCGAATAGTCAGCCTAAGATGCGACCAATGCAAGCCTACGGTTAGATTGAACATCGAGCCCAGGGAGGCTCGATGTACCTTTAAGCCAAGACGTCCGGTTTTCTTTTGGCGTAGTGTACTAGGCCTGTAAATCCAGAGCCCATTCAGCTGCAAGAAACTGCCAACGAACAGGTTTGGCGTATATTTTTACACCGTATTCCGAAATCAATCTTTCAAATTCATGCTCATTGGGATCCGGTTGATTGCTGTCACGAATCCTCCCGGTAACTATCGCAATTATGCTTTTGCGATTGATATCGCTATTTCGAATCTCCGGTATTAATTCGCCGACATCGCGCCCTCTTATCCACCAATCCATAACAATGATGTCGAACTGCCTACTTCGCAATGCGTCCCGTAGCGCGTCAATCGACTGAAACAGGTGCGGCTTCATTTGCCTCTGGCTCAAAAGCTCGCCAGCCAACTCTAAGACTTCCAGATCATCTTCCAGCAACGCTACAGAACTTAGCCTATTAAGGTTAGGCTTGATGGAAATCTTATTAATGCAGAGGCATACATTTTTGCTGGCCTCAGCATACGGAACCACAGTTGCGTCACCATCCCCAATTTGGAGAACGAGATCACTGAACTTAGTATCTGTGGCTGGTCCGTCGGTCTGTACATAACACGTAAATTTCGTTCCTCCAATCTGAATTGTCGCCTGCTCAACATCGGGACCTACCCAGAACCCTGCACATATTTCGAAAATCTTTTGAACATCTATGTTCAGGTAGTTCGCTATCGCAGCCAGATCCGCATCTGTCCACCCAGCTTCAAGCGTGAGTTTCCTATATGCAGGCGTGTGAGTGATCTGCAATGCGGCTTGAAGGTGATGATTGTGTTCCTTTTCACTAAACCCAGCTGCCGTGAGAACGGCGCGAACGGCGTCTCTTATCAGCTGCCGTGTGTATTTGTCTACTTTAGGCTTATCATCTAATGTCATAGTGGTTCCGCGAAATGGAGATCTGTTTTTTATTTCTTCTCATTAGAAGTGTAAATTGACTCAGCACGCTGGGCTGTTCACCAATTTGGATAGTCCGAGCACTCCTATTATGAGGCGGGAAGCCTCCTATCCCGTCCTTCTTGAACTGTAAAGCCAGTCCATTCGGCACTCGAGGCAGGTGTCAGCTGGCTATATTGTTTGGAATCCACTCAACCGAGGTCTCTGAGACCTCTTGGACAGCACATGTCTTAAGTCCCTCATTAGGGGCCTTATGTCAGTTGCCTGTCTCTCGACCACGCTGAGAGTTCGAGACTTCGACGGCAATCCGGGCGACAACGACTCTGCTGCTGCGGCGAGCGGGCGTGCCCACCGCCTGCCCGCAACCGGGGCTTTTTCCCCCCAAGTCGCCTTTCCTAACTCGCACAGAGCCGTCCCGGATGGCCACGAGAGTGCAATAACCCCTTTTGGGGGTAGACCAGGCACCTTGACACAGCCTCAAGCGTGCTGTCAAATTTGCGCAATTGCGTTAAACGCAATTGCGCAATCGATTGAGCCAGGCGCATTCAGCGCTGATCAGGGAACTTGCCCATGGCACGTGTGCATGCCTAAGCCAATGCACACTCGAAGCGAGAGGGAAGATGCAAGTAGTGGTCCGACTCGGCCCCAGTGGAAAGCAAGATGAAAGCAGGGATGAGGGATGAAACATCGTTGGTCGGGGTTCTTCATGGAAAGCAAAGAACAACAGGCGCTGCACGGCCAACGCTTGGCGCGTGCCAAGCAGGCACAGCGAATCACTCTAGTGGCCAGCGATGACTGTGATCCACGTCAAGTGGTGAGGACATGACTATTCAAGCGATCGACGCAGAAGTGCCACTTGATTTGCCAGATGGGGCCGTTACCAAATTGCCTCTCCAGGCGGTGCGGCGCTATGAACGAAATCCGCGCACTCGCCCAAACCCAAAGCACGATGAGATCAAGGAATCCATTCGCGCCATCGGTCTAACCAGCCCGATAACTGTTACTCGCCGACCAGGTGACAACTTCTACATTTGCTTTGCAGGGGGCGGCACTAGGTTGGCAATCCTCAACGAACTCGCTAACGAGACGTTGGATCCACACTGGCAGCACGTCGAGGTCAAGGTAAAGGACTGGCCCGGTGAGGTCGCCGTTCAGATTGCGCACATTGCCGAAAATGACAAGCGGTCGGACATCTCGTTCTGGGAGCGCGCGCTCGCCCTTCAACAGTTGAAGCAGGAGATGGAAAAGAACGGATGCGTGGTGACAGCGTCCGAGCTTGAAACTCAGACCAAAGCAAATGGTGGTGCAGTTAGCCTTTCGACGATTCAGTTAAGCCTTTTCGCTGTAGAGAACCTTGCCCCAGTTGGCCCTTGGCTCACGAGTGCGGCGGTTAACAAAGTCCTAAGGCCAAAGTTGATTGAGCTGCACAACGTAGCCAAAGGCTTCGGGGTAGATCGGACAGGCTTCGTCAAGGCGCTAGAGAGTCAGATGCAATTGGTCGCTCGCAGCTTAGAGGAAGCAAAGCATGCAGTGTTCGATCCAAAAAAACTTGTCAAGCACTTGCAAGAGGTCACTGCTCAGTTCACTGGTAGAGAAGTATCCGATCTCAAACTCCAAGACCAACGACGCGGGGCAACACTAACTTCGGAGGTGGAGCTGGATTCACTCAGCACTGACACCAGTCAAAACGGCAACTCGCCTCCGACAGAGCTTAAGCACCCCGAAACCATAACTCCCGAGGAGGAGGTCATGGTTGCCTTAGGCGAGATTGCCTGCGTCGCAGACTTGGCTGAACTCGTGGCGCTGGAGCCAACTTTGCCGTTGGGCTACCTCCTTGAGTTTCCACAACAGACTTTAGGCGGGCCACAGAATGAACTGAAACGTGCCGCCTGGAATGTCTTGGCATCGATGTCGGGACAGTTCGATCCTCGACTCGTGCAGCGGATGGACAAAGGCTCAAACTGGTACCGCATGTCTATCAATGGCCATGTGACAGAGGCGCACCTACGTTTGATAGGGCCAATTCGACAGGCCCAGCTCCCAACGATGGAACTTGCCACGTTCTTGTGGACGCCAAGCATTGGAGAGCTGTTTGCGAGGTTCTGGACCGGGGTAATCCGCTGGAGGGAGACCGAGCCGGAGCGATTCATTCACATTGCCACTTGAGACCAGCCATGCAAATCATCGATGAGCCCGTGCTCACATGCAAAATCTTGGATCACCTCGCGCGTCAAATAGACATCAAGGACCTGAGACCTGGTGTAGGGCTGAACCTACATCTTAAGTTGTCATCGACGCTCATCACCGAGTACCAGGAGCGACGCCGACGGCAAGAGTATCAGGAGGAGACGCTTCAATATTTCATCCGTAACGGAGCGTCAATCGCGATGATTGCTGCCGCGTTTCGGTTGAGCTGCCGTGAAGCTCAGCAGAAGCGGCGAGAAGACAGCTCATGCCACATTCATGGAGGACGTCCCCGCCTTCCGCTTAGGGAGAACCGCTGGATGATCCTGGACGAGTGGCGACGTATCAATCGGTCCACTGGCCGCTTGTACGAAAAGCTGAGATCACTCCACGAGAAATTCCCAAGCTATTCCCTATCAGCACTTTGGACTGTGATCCACGAACCGGATCCGATGGACTTTCAGAAAGTGCCTGCTTTTGTTCGCGGAGAGGCTGCGTAGTATGAACCTCCTCGAAATTCCACTTGAGCGCACGACTCGTTTGCCTGTGCCAACGAGCTGCCAAGAGCACTCCGCAGTTCTCGATCTTTTCGGCCAAAACGCTGTTGCATTCCACCGCTCTTTTGTGGACATTGCGGGTGGAGTTGTTGGAGCACTCTGGCTAAGCCATGCAATCTCGATTCTTGCACGAAGAGAAGAGGGTGCCTTCTTCCTCAGCCAAGCAGATTGCCAGGCAGCAACTGGGCTAACCCGTCGAGAACAAGAGACTGCGCGCCAGCGATTGCGCTCTGCCGGCATACTCCGGGAGCAGCGGGTCGGGCGGAGAGTAGCAGCCCACCTAGATCTTGGGGTCGTGGCCCAGCTCCTCGTCTATCGCGCGTCAGCAAAGTCCCCGATTTAGGCAATCGCCATGAGACAGGGCATCGAAACTGGGCGCTCATACCCTGGGGCCATCATCGATCTGACGTCATCGAGTCAGATTGATGTTGCGCATGCGCGCCTTGTTGAGCGTGGGTACATTCACTACTACCGAGTGTTCAGCGAGCTCACACAGAGCTACAAAAGTGCCTTGATGCTCGGCCACGCTGTGTACCTAACTCGGTATTGGAATTCCAGATACCCTGATCGTGAAGGGTGGTTTTGGGCGCCAGCTGCAGACTGGACTAAGGCTATTGGGCTGACGACACGCGAGCAGGAATCTGTGCGGAGGAATCTTCGCCAGCTCGGACTGTGGGAAGAAGTGGTGTCTCAGCAGTGGTGTGGTCCACCTGCCAGGCTGCACTGTCGGCTCAACCTAGGCGCAATCGCTAGCCAAACAGGCCTATCTGGATCGCAACGGGCTGGCAGCATGGAGGGGCTTGCAAGAGTCCTCAACAAACCGCTGCTCTACTTCAAACCGCTTGCAGACATCGCGGGTGGTGCTGCAGCTGGCCTCGCACTCTCGTATTTCATCTCACTGTTTCGGAACGCGCAGCACCGTGGGCTTGCAAACGCGCAGGGGTTCTTCCCAGCCTCGATCGAGGGAATGCGGGTTGAACTTGCCTTTTCCGAGAAGGTCCTGCGGGGAGCGACCGAAAAGCTACGTCGTGCAGGCCTTATACAGATGGCGTGGAACCAAGGGGCGGGTCGGAAAACCCTTGTCAGAGTGAACGCCACAGCTCTGATTTCATGCATTGAGGCTCAAGCAGGTATCTCACCTCAGTTGTCTTCCGTCCAGACGGACCCTGATATCGGCAACGCTTATGAGGACGAAAGCAGTCGCAATGAGCAACAACATGAAAGGCCTCGCCTGCTGGTGGCCGTCCTGCGTGAACGAGGGTTGCTTCCCGCGTCACTTCAGCCGCAAAGAGACCACGCACCATTGGTGGCTCCCAATGGCGGATTCCGCCACATTCGCCCCAGAGGAGATGCGATTTTCCCAGTGAATTCACTCGGGCGTGCCCGCCCTTTTGTCGATTCTGAGGAATGGGCGACTCGCCCTTTAGTAGATTCAAGGCCGCCCTTTTGTCGAACACATATACAGAACGGGTCTTTACAAAAAACCTCCTCCTACAGAGCGAAGGAGGAGGAGGGTAAGAATGCCGAAATTGAAAGCCTGGGTGAAGCACCCGAGCCGTTCCTCGATTTCAGCGCAATTGACCAAGAACACCGAGCCGGCGCCGCCAAGATCGTCTTGAAGGCAGCCGCAGAAGACCGCCAGCGGCTGCTTGACGAGTTGGCTGGCTACATGCGTCAGCCTGGCCGAATTTCGAGCCCAATGGGATGGCTTTTCAGGCTCACTGAAAAGTGCATTCGAGGAGATGCTGTGTTTGCTCATGCAGACACAGTCGCTAAGGACCGGTCCGCTAGATTCCGCTCCGACAGTGTCGGTACCAAGACGTCCGTTTGGGTTCCTCCTGAACCGGTTCAGTCATCGCCCGAGGCAGCCAGCCGAGCCATAGCTGCGATGTTGTCCACCAAGCAACGGCTTACGAGCAGGGGCCTATCAAGCAACCCGCTGACCGAAACTTCAGTGGCACAAAACGGGCAACAGCGCATCCATTGCGCAGTTACCCAAACTGGGCAACTGCGCGTCGAGTGTGCAGTTGCCCAGATCGGGCCACACACGCAAACCGCCGATGACACCTGCTGACCTTTTCACTGTCCTCGCCCACGGACTGGGCGATTACGACGACACCACGTTGCTCATGCAGCTCTTACAGGTGTCGGCGGACACGACCCCATTCCGAACTTCAGTTCGGGAGCTGGAGGAATCGCTTTGCGGAGTACTCAACCGGCGTCGCATTCAGCGCTCAACAACTCGCCTGGTTGGACGAGGTCTGTTACGGGTTCGCGTTCACCCCAACAAGTGGAGCGAATTCACGGTATCCACCGCAGCAATTCACAACGTGCTTGAAGCGACTCTCAAAGCTCGCGGAAAGCTGCCTGGTGCTCCAGGAACGACGATCCACTTCCTGTCCAGTGGACAGCTCGCCACTTCATGAGGAGACCCTATGCCTACCACTTTCGAAACGAGACCTCCAACCGTCAAAACTCAACTTGACGCGGCAAAGCCGGGATCACTTAAGTCAGGTGGCGAGGACAGCTTGCTCGTCCACACGAGAAATGCCTACTGGCTATTTCACGGTCAGCGAGGCGATCGCAAGAAGGTCACTCCAATCGTGGCAGGTGCGACAGCGGCTGGTGCATTGAGAAAGTTGTGGTTGCTTACTGCAACTGACAATCCCTATGCCGATTGGATTTTGACTGCGCACGACGAGACGTTTGAGGAGATGCGCGAGGCAATGAAGGCAGGCGAAGAAGAGGCCTTGTCGCGCCTGCAAGCATTACGCGACCAGGGCATGAGCTTCGAGCTCGTCGCCTCGCGCACACCAGCAACGATCAGCATTCGGGTCCAGTCGCCCTATGGATATTCGATAGCCCTTCAGACAGCCTCGTTCGACCGCTTTGTTCGAGCCGTCAAGACACTTACCGAAAAGCATTTATTGTCTCAAGACGAAGGTCACGCCGAGATTCTGGCGGTGGCTCGACCTATTCGGAACAGCTACCTCACGGCCGTCAACAGTCAGAAGATCTTGATGAGCGAAGCACTCATTGGACTGTGCAGGGCCGACTTCACGCAAGAGGCAAATGAGGTGGGTAAGCGCCGCGCCGAACTTGCGAAGTCCCTAATGGGGGAAGTTCCAGCAGAGATCTTGGCTGGCTCAAAACGACCAGCCTACAGTCGTCGCTTGGCTCGGTTAGGTTCTGAGCGCCAGCTTGTTCTTTCGGATGGGGCTGATACCAATGGGCCTGACATCGTGTTGCATAGTGACCAGGCGGTTGCACTTGCATAGCCATGAAGGAGGACTTATCTGGGGACGGTCAAGCAAGCGAATGTGTTGACACAAAGGCCTTTAAGGGTAGGGGAGAGCGAGGTGGTGTTCTCCGCACTTATGCCCACATTTGCTCACTGAGCGAAGTTCGAGCAGAGATGACGCGTCTGGTAGCACTCACCTTGTCGATACCTGGACGACCGATTCGCCTCACTGCTCACAAGAGGCTTGTGACTGGACAAGTGGCTGTGCGATGGCGCCACGGAGCAGGCGGTGGTCACATCTCATGGAGTGAGTTTGGAGATGTGATTCAGAAGTATCCAGAACATCTCAGGGTTTGGTATCAGCGGGTGTTTGAATTGGCGCGGGAATTGAACTCGAGAGAACTTGAATTGCGCGCTGCATCAAGGAGGAAACGGTGAACATGACACATGTGCTTAGGGGAGGCTGTGCAAGGGAGAACACCTCGCCTCAGGTCAGCGATCGTCTTGCGCCATTTCTCGTGGCCTCAACCCGACCTGAGAGATTCGAAGAGCTACGAGGCTACTTTGAGTTGGCCAGATCAGGTACGCAGCTGTTGGTGCGCGCCAGGGAAGCCACCTTCTCTGCGATTCTCATTGACATGAGATCTTCTGTCGGTGGGGTCAGTGGGTTCCGACTTACCAAGCACCTTCGTGCGAAATCCGTTGATGTCCCAATCGTCCTTGTATCTGAAGCAGCCTTGCCGACGGAGGTCAACTATGCAAAAAGGTGCGGCGCTCGAGATCTCGTCTCTTACAGCGCCCTCAGCGGTATTCGGCCAAGACAGCAGGACGGCATGCCAACTTGGTTCGCCTCTCTCGCTCACTTGCTCAGGTACTACATCGCCTCCGAGGCCGACCACCAACTGCGGCGAATCGTCAACGCATTGTCCTCGCGCCAACCTGGAGTAGAGCCTGACCTCGGACGTGTGGTATCCGAAGCCGCGGCCCTGCTGGACGCTGAAGCAAGGGCAAGCTTCAAGAACATGACCAGAGCGTTCAGATGAGCCCAGTACGATACGTCAACCGCCTGCCCCTTCTGATTCAACTTGCGATCATCCTGATTCCACTTCTGCTGACTGGCGCCGTCATGGTTAGGCTGAACTTGCAGAACGTGCAGGAGAGAGAGGCGCTTGCCGAGGCACGTGCAGTCGCAGCATTGTCCGAATCTCTCAGCTCCTGGTCGTCGCAGTTCGGCGGGGTTTGGCTCAGAAGTGATTCGGCAGAAGGCGCCCAGCGGGTAGGAAATTTCCTTGAGCGCAAGGCTTTAGTAAAAGCCGATGGCGGTGACCCCATGTTGCAGCCAAGTGTTGGTGCATACCATTCGAAGACCCCAGACTGGGTAGTTAAAGAAGTTACCAAAATGGCCGAGGGCCAATCGGGACTCTCTGCGACGGTCCGTCTTACCAACGAGAAGGTGTTTAGCTCGAAGAACAAGCCCACACCATTTGAGCAAAGTGCGATCCAGAAAATGAAGAGTGCTCCTGGCCTTGTTGAGCTCTACGAGGTATCAAGTGGTAGCGTGACTTACGTAAGGAGGTTGACCTCAGACGCGTCCTGTCAAAGTTGCCATGAGTCGGCCTCTCGAGGCCCGGCGGTCATCAAAGCCAAATATTTTGGGACTGACGGATGGGGTTATCGACTCAATGACTTCGGCGGAGTACTCAGCGTGACCGTGCCAATGAAGGGCTGGACACACGCGCTTGACGCCAAGGCCTTCGCCATGCCTTTGGCTGCGTTCTGTGTTTGCACAGTGATGTTTGTGTTCTGGTTGTTGCGACTCGTTTGGTCTGCTGGGGAGTTGCAACGGCTTGGGCAACAAGCTATTGGTATAGGACCGCGAGCCGGAAAACGCAGCCAACTCGATGCAGACGAGGTCACGTCGCGAAACGAAATCCACGGGGCAATGGCATCCATGAAAGCGCTCAAACGTGCGCTGTCATTAGCGCAGAAGCACCGAATTGCGCAGTCAAACTAACTGAGGACAAACGACATGAAGAGTGCGGCAATTTTCATCGCAGCTGTTGTGGCTATTGGCGGTTGTACAAGCCTTGAAGTAACCGATCGAACCGGGCAAAGACAAAACATGGGTCAGTGGCTAGAAAGCTGGAAAGACATGCCAACTTCGCCTGCCGAAGCTCTCGAAAAGAAGCGGGCGATTCTGGGCCAAGCTCCAGTGATGACGCCTGTCTCAGGTGCTGCCGTCCAGGCGAACTGCAGCTCGGTGCCAGAGTACGCTATTGGTGTCGATGTGGACACCGCATACAGCCGAGCGATGCGTCGCTTTAACCTCGTAACTGCCGAGCAGATGCAGCGACTGGTGGAAAGCCGTGGTGTCGTTGTCGACCCGAGCTTCAAGCATGAGCGGCAGCCTGGCGCCTTTTATCACGTCGCACAAGGACTGATCTATTCCACTCCCAGTGGGCAGCAACGCCTGTCCCTGATGGACCTTACCTTGGCGAAGGAGGGACAGGGAACTGTGGTCTCCTTGCGGTATTGCTTCGATCCACAGGTTGCAGTTGGCCCCGATGCCCACGCCCAGGTGCAGGGGTACATTCACGATCAGCTGGCTCGGTAGGGGAAGTTGTGACACTGTCAGCCAGGGTTCCCGGTCCCGTCCGCATTCCAAGCCCTGGCCCAGTTCGAATCCCTGGTCCCGTTCAGCTTAAAGCGCCCGCTCTTGTCTCGAAGGCTGTGTTCGATGGCCTACGCCTCGGGCTCTCGCTTGCAAACTCGTCTGGGCTGAACGAGGGGCTGAAAGCTGCCGGCGCGACTTGGCTCGCAGCCTGTCGTATGTGGCTCATGAATGAGGCGCAACCCGAAAAAGTGGTGGCTACGCTTTCACGCTGTTGCCAGTTCCCTTTTGATCAAGAGGCGGTGGAACTGTTAGTCAGGCGTGCTTTGCTTCAAGCTGAGCCCAACTTTTTTGCACCGGCCTTGGATGTCCAAGTCTTTCCTCTTTCAGGCGGGGACCTGGCTGTGGCTTCCGCGATGGACCCGCACATTGTTCAATGCATGCGTCGCATCGGGGGCCACTTTCACCGCGCGGCAAAGGCATGGCAGGTTCCTGTTAAAACAGCAGTGGTGCTTGACTCGCTGTGGAAATACGCTGGAATTCAACCAGAGTATGTGTACGTGCATGAGACCGTCATGCACTTGGACGAGTTCAGCAAGGGCAGCTCTGGAAAGTCGCCTATCACGGTGCCCGCATTGGCACCTGAACGTCCAGAGAGTTCAACCAACAAGAGCGGACGCGACCAGTTTCTGTCTGCCATCACAGGGAGCATCACGAGGCTTCAAGTCTCTGAGGCTCAGCTGCGCGATGAGGCAGCTGCCTGTGGCCTCAGAAGCCACCAGGTTTCAGGAGTTCGGTTTGTCGTGTCCAGTACCTCCTGCTTGCTGGGTGATGACATGGGTCTTGGCAAGACACGACAGGCCATCGTTGCGAGCAAGCTGCTGGCGAATGGAGGAAAGGTTCTGATCGCCTGTCCCGCAAGCCTACGGACAAACTGGGAGCGTGAGATTCACGCAGTCTACTCCACTGCCTCAGTTGGACTGGTCGGGGAGGACCGAGTTCAGACGCTGTACCGATGCGATTGGATCATCGCCAACTACGAGCGGCTAGGCTGCCTTGTTCGAGAGAAAGAACTTGGATTTGCGGTCTTCGTTGTCGATGAAGCTCACTACCTCAAGGAGCACCAGACAGGCCGAACAAGAAATGCCTTTGTCTTGGCCGCAAGAATTCCACGGCGCATTCTCGTCACCGGTACTCCATTGCTTAACCGAGAAATTGAGCTCCACACACTGCTCCGGCTCTCTGGACACCCGTTGGGTGCTCTCGAACTTGCTTCGTTCAGAAAGCAGTTTTCTGGGAGTGCGGAGCGGAGGGCCGATCTTGCGAAAGCACTATCTGGTTGGATGATTCGGCGTAGGAAGGATGTCCTGACAGATCTAGGAAAAAAGCATCGGCAGGTCATGTATGTATCTCCAGTGGAAGGGTTAGGACCCTATCTGCAGGTATTCAATGACATGACCATGATGCAAATGCCGAAGATCGTGGCACTGCGTCAGACGCTGGAGCGTCTGAAGACGGACTTCCTAATCAACACAATCGAAGGGCTAAGCGAAGACGACAAGATCATCGTGTTCTGTGAGTACATGGTGACAGTTGGGCATCTCATCGAAAGTCTTAGAGATACCGGAATTGCCGCAGTCAGCCTCATAGGTTCTGATAGTGCTGCAAAGCGGCAGAAGGCCATTGATGCGTTTCAAGGAGACGCAAATGTGAAGGTCTTCGTGGCGTCTACGGCCGCTGCGGGTGTGGGTATTACCCTGACCGCAGCAAACTTTGTAGTATTTGCCTCGCTTCCTTGGAACCCAGCAATCATGCGGCAGGCTGAGGATCGTGCATATAGGCTGGGTCAGCAACGCGATGTTCGAGTACTGGTTCCATTGATCCCCAACACCATCGATGAGCAGGTATGGCAACTGCTGCAATCGAAAACTGCTCTGGAAAGTGATGTCGTAGAGGCGGTGGCATGCACCGTGTCTTGACAAACTCGGAAAAGAATCTACGCTTTGCGCCAAGTCAGCCTTCGGGCACTTGCCGCATCCATTTTCCTGAAAGGTGCGCACCTCCAACGAGGCGGAAAATTTTGAGTTTTTCAACCCCTTGATTGGGACGCCAGCGTCCCATTCGGGGCCGTGGCGTCTCCAGTCAATCCTTTTGGAGATCCACATGTCACAACACTACTTCCAGACCTCTTTTGCTGGGACAGACATTCACATCCTGATGGGATGGGACAGACCCCTACAAGGGTTCTTTTTGGTTGTCCAGAAGGGCGACGTTGAGGAGGACATCATCTACTCGAACTTGGAAGACAAGGCATTGAAGGGATGTCGGCTTCCAAAATCAATAGCGTACTTCGAAGGAAAATTGGTCGAGCTAGGTTTACGTGTGCCGCCCAAGATGATCGAAGAGATCAAGAAGGACGCTGCCACAGGAGTAGGAAATCGTTTGGTTCGCTACGACGCTAATGGCAACATCACTGAAGACCGTTGAATGCTGTTTGTCTAGCAATGAAGTTCTTGACAAAACTTCAAGTCTAGATAAAGCTCAATAGCAAGTCAGCCCTCGGGCCCTTACTGCACAAAGTTTCCTGAAAGGTGCATACCTCGAAAGAGGCGGAAAATTTTTCTCTATTCAACCCCGACTGGGAGTTCGCCTCTCAGTCCCTCACGGGGTTGGTGCGACTCTCTGTCATTTCTGGAGATCGCAATGTCTAAGTCTTCTTCTCAGTCTAAAGTTCAAGTCAGCGGTTACTATGATCTGATTGTTCGCGGTATGGGATATCTCTCCCGCGTTCGTTTAGTCAAATCGAAAGGATCTGCTCCCCAGCTGTGGTGTTCCGTTTGTGCCGTTCGCGGCAACGCGGATCCCGAGGACAGAGACTATTCTTACTTCGATTTGCGCGTAGTCGGGGAAGAGGCGAAAGAGCTGATTCCCATGCTGAAGGGTCACATTGAAGCCGGACGGAAGGTATTTATTTCGTTCTCTGTCGGTGACATTTATGCTGATCCTTATCAGCGTCGCATCAAGGTGAACGGCGTGCTCACGGGTGAGACCGAGCCTGCTGCTCTCATCAAGGGGCGTTTGCTTGCGGTCTCTCGCGCTTGGGCTGACGGCGAAGTTGTTTTTGAGAAGCCGTCTCAAGTGGAAGGCGAGAATGCCAGTCAACTGGGCAAGAGCCAGTCTCAAGCCGAAGTTTCGCCGGCTAAAAAGGCTGCAGTTCCAAGCCAGTTCCCAGCTGCAGGTGCTGAGCAGCCGCGTGATCGCACCAAAATTCGATCGTACGCAGAAGCTGCGTAGCTCGTTTGTTGATGCACTACGACGAGTCTGAAGATTGTCCGCAAGGGCGTCCTCAGACTCCGAGTTTCCAAACCAGAAATTGAGTGCTCTACAGAGCATTCAATATTTAATTTTGACCCATTTGGGCGCACTAAGCCCAATCGGGTTGGTGCGCCTCCAGATTCTTAGGAGAAACTATGCATCAACCTAACAGCTCAATTTCCAAGGAAGAGCGCGAAGCAATATGGAAATCATTCCTGCAGTGGCAGTCCACTGCGACTGACGACCAACTGCAGACTCTTACTCACGCACTGGAGTGCTTTCAGACCGCTGAGGTGAAGACCCTTGTTGCTGCGATTCGTGAAGCGCTTGCTGATGAGCGCATGAAGCGGCAGTTACCTGTGTCACTTGTGGAACAACTCGAACGCTTGAGTTTGCGGCGCTGAGAAGCGTTCGGCTGATTGCCAAAAATTTGTCAAAGTCAGTCGATATGCATCGGAGCGCCTCAATCTCAAGTTGAGCTCTGCTCCCCTTTATGAGGGTCATGGATGGTTTTGTCATGGCTTTATTCTCGTGCAACCGAAGTTAATTGGAACGCCCCCTTCGTGCTAAGTGCATGAAGGGGGCGTTGCTCTTCTTAAGCCCGCACAAGCGGCATGTCATCCCAGCGAGTGGTGTAGCAGGGAGTCCGACGCTCTTGTTTCATCTCCCACCCGCGCCGGGATGAGGGGATACCGGCACTGCCCAGAACGACCGTTTGCTTGCCGTAGCGAACGTTGATCTTGTCAACAGCGTGCATCAGCCGACCTTTATCAGGCTCCTGCTCGTTGTCAAAAATTAGCTCTGCCTGATGCACGTCGTTAGGCTGCAGGTCAAGCAACATGACACCTGCTTTCGCAAAGTTATACCCTGGGCGGTAGATGCATTTGAGGCCAGCAATCACTGCCGCCACCACCTCGGATGTGTCACACGTTGGTCGGCGTAATGGGATTGTTGCCGCTCTTGAATACTGGCGCTCATTGCGCCGAAATGGGCTAGTGTGGATAAAAGTTTGCACAGTGCAAGTCAAGCTGCACTGCTTGCGGAGCTTGACTGCTGCCTGGCTTGCAAATTCGCTGACCGCCTCTGTCAATTCTTGAAAGCTTGTCACAGGATGCCCGAACGACCTGGTGCACGCAATCTCTTGTTTGTTGCGCGGCATGTCCTCCAAGGCAATGCAGGCTGTTCCGTTCAGCTCACGTACTGTGCGCTCCAAGACCACGGACCATCGGCGTCGGACTAGCGCGGGGTCGAGCTGAGCAAGTTGCAGCGCGGTGGTGATGCCGCCATCAGCCAGCTGCGCTGTCAATCGGCGGCCGACTCCCCAAACCTCTTGAACTGGCGTCAGGGCCAGCAACGCATCGACCTCCTCGCTACTCAACGCACCGAGGTGGCAAATGCGGGCGTGCTGCGCGGGGTAGCTGTCAGGACAGCGCTCGGCCTGTTTGGCAATGTGATTGGCGAGCTTGGCCAGTGTTTTTGAAGGCCCTATGCCGATGCAGCTCGGAATCCCAGTCCAATCCAAAATCCGCTGGCGCATTTGCATTCCTCGGGCGACCAGGTCGCCCCGTACACCGGTCAGATCCACAAACGACTCATCGATGCTGTAGATCTCGTGCTGCGGTCCAAAACCTGCAACTAGGCTGTTCACCCGGTCGCTCATGTCTGCATAAAGGGGGTAGTTAGAGCTGAGGCCGACTAGACCAGCGGTTTGTACAAGACTGCGGATTTCGAACCACGGAGCGCCCATTTTGATGCCAAGCGCCTTGGCTTCATCGCTGCGGGCGACGGCGCATCCATCGTTGTTGCTAAGTACGACGACTGGGCGACCGTTGAGGGATGGGCGAAATACCCTCTCGCACGACACATAAAAGTTGTTGAGGTCCACCAGTGACATCATGACGGCATGTCCTTAATCGCTCGTGTGACAACGCCCCAAATTTCAACTGTTTGTCCTTCGACAGGCACGATGTCTGGGTACGTTGGATTGGCAGCTTGCAGCTTCATCTTGGCCCCGCGCTGCCACAAACGCTTTACCGTGAATTCGCCGTCGACGACTGCTACAACCACATGCCCATGACACGGACGCACTGCTCGGTCCACCAGCACCACGTCGCCATCGTCAATGCCAGCATCGCGCATCGAACTGCCGCTCACCCGCATCAGAAACGTAGCCTGCGGATGTTTGATGAGGATCTCGTTGAGATCAATGCGCTTGTGAGCATAGTCTTCGGCGGGCGAAGGAAAGCCAGCGCTGATCGAGTAGTCGATGGCCAAGACCCAAACAGGGTGATGCAAGAGGGCGGAGTACAGAACGCTCATAGCTGTTAATATATACAGTGTTTGACCGCGCTTTCGGGAAAATTTGTCCTCAACCAGGCTTGAACCGGGGTTCGTTCTATGTGCTATTCGGCATTGGTTTGGGCCGACTTTCGGCGATATGTCAGGGCCTACGGCGCAGATGTCGACATTCGAGAATTTCTGCGTTTGGCTGCACAACGGCTGCGTGGGGACCGTGTGCCGATGCCGAAGGCAATGATCGATGCGTTTGCCGGTGCTCAAAGTCCTGCTGAATCACGGGTGAAGGAGCTTTTGAATCAACGCACTGCGTTGGAGACCACTGAGCTGCAAGCGGTTGTGTTTGCGCAGCGCAAACGTCTGGCTGATGCAGAGCGTGTGCTGCTCACCAAATCAACCAAGGCTGCTGCTGAGAACAAGCGCATTGCCACATCAAAAATCGAGCGAGCACTAAGCAAACTTGCCGAATTGAGCCGAACGCATCCAAAGGAAGGGGACTCCCGAATTTTTCCGGGCTACTACAGCCCCGTGATGATCTGGGAGGATGGAAAGCTGGTGGTCAAGCCGATGCGCTATCAGTGCCGGCCAGCAGGGCGTCCAGCGTTTTATGACGCCAAGTACCCCGGGACCTACAACGCTCGCCGGGATAACCTTGAAGGGTTTTGGAAGGGGCAGTTTGGTGTCTCACATGGACTGATGGTCGTGAGCTCATTCTTCGAGCATGTGAAGCGGAACCGAACAAGTGGCGGAGAAATTGCAGCCAGAGAAGAAGATGAAAATGTTGTGCTGCGATTTGATCCTGAAGGTGGCCACGACATGCTGGTGGCATGCTTATGGTCACGCTGGTCTTCCCCGGGTGAAGAAGATTTGTTGTCATTTGCCGCAATCACTGACGAGCCACCACCAGAGGTTTTAGCTGCAGGGCATGATCGTTGCATCGTACCCATCAAAACCCAATATATCGATGCTTGGTTACGCCCTTCAAAAAGTGATCTGGCCAAGCTCTATACGATCCTTGATGATCGCGACCGTCCTTACTACTACCATCAGCTGGCGGCCTGACGGGTTAGTCTTCCAAGGTTCATGCCTCAAGGGCCTCGTTCGCTCGTCCAATTCGTCCCTCATAGGATTTTCCGAGGAC
>CBINPE010000009.1:0-63725 GCA_966252435.1 uncultured Burkholderiales bacterium
ATGGACTCGATCGGCAGCCCGACGGTGGCCACGGACCTGAGCAAGGTGGGGCTGGTGCGGGTGGGCCTGGACGGCACGGCCGAGCTGTTCGACAAGGGCCAGGTGTACTACGAGCCGATGATGGGGTTCGTGACGCCGGAGACCAACGTCAAGCCGCCGGAGCCGGACTTCTTCGACAAGTTCATGCCGATGATCATGGTGGCGGTGGTGTCGTACTTCTCGGCCGGCACGCTGGGGCCGGCGGCAGCGGGGGCGATGGGGCTGACGGGCACGGCGGCCACGGTGGCCTCGGCGGCCATCGCCGGGGCGGCCACCTCGATGGTCAGCGGCATGATCAGCGGCAACTTGACATTCAAGGGCATCCTTCAGGGCGCCCTGTCGGGGGCGCTGACGGCGGGGCTGTTCAGCGGGGTGGAGAGCCTGAGCGGCACCTCGATCTCGAGCATGGGCGCGATGGGCTCGATCGCCGCTCGCACGACGGTGCAGGGCGCGGTGCAGGCGCTGATGGGGGGCAGTTTCAAGGACGGCGCCATCGCGGGCTTCGCCGCGGGGCTGGGGCAGGCGCTGAGCGCACAGCTCAACGACAACATCATGAAGGCGGCCAACGCGCGGACCATGACGCCGTCCGAGGTGACACAGGCGCGCTACTTCTCCAACATGGTGGGTGAGTCGATCCGCATCGTGGCCAGTGGGGACAGCCACCCGGGCTACGCACTGGCCAGCGCGTTCCTCACGCAGACGCTGGGGCAGCTGGCGCCGCAGGACGCCACGCCGGCGGCTGGAGCGGCAACGTCGGCGCCAGCGCCGACCGAGGCAGAGCCCACGCCGGCGGCCGAGCCCGCGATGGCACCGGCACCCGAACCTGAGGCCGCAGCGGCTCCCGAGCCGTCACCAGCCCCCGCGCCGGAAGCTGCTCCAGCACCGCCGGCCGCCTCGGTGTTCGCGGGGACGCTGAACCCGACGGGCCTGGGCAGCGGCATCGCGGCGGACCTGGCGGACGGGTTCGACCTGACGGTGCCAGCAGCTCCGGCTCCCGAGCCCGCCCCAGCGCCGTTGGCACCGGCAGCAGCGCCAGCGACTTCGGTGTTCGGAGGAACGCTGAACCCGACGGGCCTGCAAAGCAGTGGCACCGCCGCGGAGCTGGCCGACGGGTTCGGGGTGGAAGCCTGGGGTCGCGATCTGCTGGCGCGCGCGGCGACGCCGCAGGTCATCCTGACGCAGGAGGGCGACTCCTGGGCCCGGCTGGCCAGGGAGCACTACGGCGACGAGCGCTACGCGCTGGCGCTGGCGCAGGCCAACGGGGCGAGGAACACGCTGTTGAAGGCCGGTGCCGAGGTGAGGTTGCCGGTGCTGTCGGACGCGGACCTGCAAGCGGGGGGCCGCCTGCTGGCGGACGACGCAAGCCAGCGCTTGAAGGCGACGCAGGCCGCGCAGGCGGCTGCACAAGCGCAGGCACAGGCGCAGTCACAGGCCGATTGGCAATGGCAGGTGGCCGCAACGGCGCAGACCGCGGGAAGTGACGGCGGGACGCCGAGCCCCTTGGCGCAAAACCTCGGGGAGGCCCAGCCCATCAGCTTCACGAAGGAAGCGGTCGACGATCCCCTGACCCTGTTGGGCTCGGGGGCGGGTACGCCTTCCCGGCTTCGTGAAGAGGCGGGCCTGCTCAGCCGCGAAACCGTGACGGTGCCGCTGGCCCGCATGGCCAGCAAGGTGGACGAGGCCGTCAGCAGCCGGGCGGCGGCGGTGGCCGGGCTGTTCGGCCAAACCGAGATGGCGGGCCAGATCGTCGAGGGCATGAACGCGCGCGAGGCCGCGCTCAACCAGTGGGCCAACCCGCAGGACAAGGCGCAGTCCGGGTGGGAGTATGTGAGGAAGTCGGAAGAAGCGGGCGTGCACAACGCCCTGGCCGCGGGGGCGAAGTTGCTCGACACCTTCAATCCGTTCGCGGTCAGCGATGCGGAGCTGGCGGAAAAGTACAAGGCCGACCCGGCAGGGCTGCAGAAAATGCGCGAGGAAGGCCTGGCGACGGGGCTGTCGCGCTTCGCGCGCCATCAGAGCCAGGCGGCCGAGCAGGTCATGCAGAGCTTGTCGCCGGAGGCCCAGGCGGCGTATGGGCACCTCACCTACGCCACCACGAACACCGACCAGGCGGCGTACCTGTCGCCGGTGAAGATGCTGGGCGACGGGCTGCAGTCGCTGCCGACCACGGCGGGGCTGGCGGCGACGGCGTTCCTCACGCGCGGGGCCAGCCTGCTGGCCAGCGCAGAGGTGCTGGCGGTGGATGCCGGCGCGGAGGTGGCTGCCACGGCGGCGGCGGTCCAGGCGGCAGGCAGGACGGCGGCCCAGGTGGGGGCGCTGACGGAAGGCAGCCTGGGTTATGCGCAGCAGGCCTTGAGCACGCAGGCCGAGGTGGAGCGCATGACATTCGACGATCTGCAGAAGTCGCCCAGCTTCCAGCGGCTGCTGGACGAGGGCTACAGCCCGGAGGCGGCCCGCTTGTCGCTGGCGGCCCAAGCGGGAAAGCAGGCAGGGGTCGCCGCCGGGGTGGTGGACGCCACCACGGGCGCGCTGGGCGGAACGGTGTTCGGCCGCATCATCGGCGAGGGCGGAGCCTGGTTGCCGCGCACAGGGCGGGCCGGGCTCACCGAAGGGCTGACGGAAGCCCTCCAGAGCGGTGGCGAGCAACTCAGCCACAACCAGGTGATCCAGACCAGCGTGGATCCGACGCAGTCCCTGACGGAAGGGGTCTCGGAAAGCATGGCCCAGGGCCTGGCGGTGGGCGGCTTGACCGGGGGGGCGATGGCCGGCCCGGCCGGGCACTTCCCCGCGCATGGCGCCGATCGGGCGGCTCCGGCGGGCGGGTGGCCGGCCATCGGCACCTCGGCCTGGACCTTGGTGCCTGAAGGGGAGGGCCTGCGGCCCACCCAGCCGCTGGTCGACGTGGACGGCGTGTTCATGCCCGCATCAGAAGCGCCCCGGCCCGCCCGCCTGTCGGGGCCTGAGCCTGTGAGCACCCCGGTGTCCGACATCGAGGCCGTGCCCTTGAGCGAGGTGGCCCCATTCCCGATCGAACAGAAGCACCGCGACGCGGTGACGGCTTTCCTGGACCAGTACGACACGCCGCCCGAAGACTGGGCCAACACCCATCTGCTGACCCGGGACGGCCGCGTCATCCCCAGGGAAGCGACACCCTCGTCCACGCCATCTGCCGTGCCGGCCACGGCCATGGCACCCGACGCCGTCCCAGTGTTCTATCGGCCGGATCAGCCGGCCACCGTGAACGGCCAACCCGAGGTGCTGGCCCACGACACGCCGGTCTACCGGGTGCAGATGCCCGACCTGCCGCTGGCGCCGCACCCCAGCCCCTTCTTCGATCCTTCCGCGTACGGCCTGCCACTCAACGAGCCCTGGGACGCGATGTACGTGGCCACCGACCCGGTGGCGCTGGCGCAGCTGCGAGCCCAGCAGAACTACTTCGCCAGCGGGGCCCAGATGCACTCGGCCCCGGTGGGACAGCTGGTCGAGGCCAGCGGCCCCGGCACGCGCGTGTTCACCGACGAGAAGATGAACATGTCGGTGCTGGGCACCGACAGTGGCGGCTACGTCATCGTGCGCCCGCGCTTCAACACGCAGGACGCGCTGGACAACCCGCGCATCGAGCACCTGGACCCCGAGGCCGCCTACGACTATGCCAAGTCGTTCCTGAACCACCAGAGCCGGAACGGCGTGGCGCCGACGCCCGGCTCGGCGGGCGCGGCGCTGACGGACGGGCTGCAGCGGATCTTCACCGACGTCGCGCGCTACGAGGACGGGGACTTCGGCCGCGTGCTGCTCAACCCCGAGGAGGTGGCCGCGCAGGTGCAGGATCTGATGAGGCCGGCATCGTCCATCCAAATGAACACACAGGGTGACGCCATCTTGGGCAGCCCGTCGCCCGCGCAGACCACCCCGAGCAGCGCCCCACAGGACATCGGAGGCGATGCACCCACGAAATCCCCACGCGTGCAGGCACCTTACGGATTCCAGCGCCTGCAGGATCGTCCGGGCAACCAGCTTCTCCGCGCGACGGACCCTGGCTTGCCGGAAGTGTTCAGGCAGATCACCGACTCCATCGCGTCGGATTTCCATTCCACCCTGAGAAGCGCCGCCGAAGTGGAAGCGGTGCTGCAGGGGCCAAAGGCGTTTGATCCTCAAGCGGTGGCCTGGGCCAGGGAGCTGATTGCCCAACCGACTTTTGAGCCCTTCCAGAAGCTCGCGAGCGAAGCGCATGCCGAGGTGCAGCGCAACTTCCAGGTGTCCGGGTTCTTCAAGGACGGGATGAGCCTGCGGGAGCTGTATGGCAGAGCCGCCCAGGACTTCGCTCACAAGGTGGGTGATCTCGTCGAAGACAGGTTCTACGACAGTGCGACGGAGCCCGTCGCGTCGCCCGATGCGCAAAGGGTGCCGTTCCATTCCATCAACGAACTGCCGCACATCCAGATCGATGACACGAACCCTGCGATGGCGCGCGCCTTGAGCGACCTGCACGAGATCCTCGGCGCGGAAGTCGCCTTCTGGACCGCGCCGGAAGAGGTGGCCCTGGTGGGCAGCAAGGACGATCCTTCTTCTGCCATGTTCGTCCCCGTGGGCAACTGGAACAAGTACCTGGTTCCCGGGCAGTTGAGGACCGGCATGATCGCCGGGTCGGCGTTCGGTGCCACGCAAGTCGGCATCACCGCCCGGATGGTTGCGCACACCCATCCGGCCATCGACATCGCCCAGGCGATGTTCCCGAGCACCGATCCGACCCTTCCCTCCAAGGGAGACAAGGATTTCATCCTTCACCCGTTCTCGCTGGAGGCGCGCACGCCCACCTACCAGCAAGCCTCCTTCATCGTCCACGATGGGCAGTTCTACCGGTTCAGCGCCGAAGCGCCGGCGTCCTCGGTCTCCCGCATCCAGACCTCGCCCGAGCTGGTTGAACAATTGCTGGAGAGCGGATGGTCCAGCCCGGTGATGCCCCCTCGGTTGGGTGGGCTGGACAGCAGCCTGCCAGACGTTGCCGCGATGCCTGGCACCCAGACGCAGACGCCTTCGCCCCTGCCTTCAAGCCGCTCCGGGCAGGTTCGCATCGAGTTCGAGCGGATCGCAGAAGGGCGCGTCGTGTCGGGCGGTCCCGTCGACGTCTTCGCAAAGCGCGGCGAAAAGGCAGCGGAGGTGGATGGGCGCACACCGGTGTTCCGTGTGCAGCGGGCCGACCAGCCGTTCGAGCCGCAGCCCAGCGCCTCGTTCGACCCGGCCCAGTATGGCCTGCCGTCGAACGAAGCCTGGGATGCGCTGCATGTGTCCACCAGGCCCTCCACGTCGCCTGTGCAGGCCGGCGAGCGCCTGTTCGGTGACGGCTTGAGCGCCTGGTTGTCCAGGAGCGGTCCCCAGACGCGGGTTTTTGCGGACCCGCAAGGCGACGGCTATGTCCTGGTGAGGCCCCGGTTCGATCCCCTGCGACTTGATTACCCGCCCATCGAGCATCTGGACCCGGCGATGGCACTCGACTACGCGCAGTCGCTGCTGGGCGAGTTGAACAAGGGCATCACGCCCAGCCGCGGCACGCCGGGCGCCGCCCTGGTGAACGATCTTCGGAAAGCCTTCTCGACCACCGGCCTTCATGAAACGAATTGGCCAACGGCGACGCTCGACGCCGATCCGGTGGCCGATCTGGTGCGGGCAGTCATCGCGCACCATGCCGCCCATCCGGGCGTCGAGGTCGGTGCTTCAACGTCTGTCGCGCCAGAGTCCTCCAAACTCTGGGAATTGATCGACGCCCAACGACAACGGGACAGTGCGGTCTCCCTGACTTCCACGGGCCCCCGGCGTCCCAGCCTTTGGATGGACCATGCCCCGGAGGCCACCCCGACGTCCACGCCGGAGCGCGAGGCGCGCATCGCCCAGACCCAGGACCATCTGGCTGCGCTGGCTGAGCTGGAGGCACGGCAGGCGCCGTTGCTGGCACTGAAACATGACGGCATGTCGCCAGAGGAACGGCTGGCGCTGTCGGGGCAAATCGCCCACGACGCGATCGCTACGTTCCAGCAGCTGGGCTACACGGTGGCGCCGATCACCTACGCGGGGCACGTCGCGCTCGCGCTGAGGGATGGCCCGGGCCTGAGCGGCCAGCTGATCCGCGAGGCACTGTCGCTGGATGTGCCGGTCACCTACGACCCATTGAACTTGTCCCCGGCTGAGGAGGGGACTTACAACAAGCTGCTCTTCAACCCGCAGCAGCCGCAGGACAGCATGGCGGTACATGGCGTCATCAGACTGAGCGCAGGCAGCTTCAAGCGAATGGCGCTTGGGGATGTCGCCACACTGCGCCATGAGCTGGGACACGCCAAAACGGATCAAGCCTTGCTACGGCGAGATCCCGAATCTCCCTATTTGGGCAACCTGTTTTTTGAGCCGCAGTTCCAGGTCGGGGCGCTTCAGGGGTACCGCGAAAGCTATCCGCTCGACGAACAGAAGACCTGGGAAGGCACTGTCCAGGACCAGCTGGACTACCTGGCGCAGGCTGTGGAGGATGTCGAGGCACACGGTTTCGACGAAGCGCTGCGCGACCCCTCGACGCAGCGCTTTCTGGATGAGGTCGCTCTGGTGGGCAGGAGCATCGATGTGCATCGGGCTTTTGTCTCGACCACGGCCCAGACCGTCACGGACATGCTGGACGCCTTCAAGGCGGGCAACCTCGTCCGCACGGAGGTCCAGCACGTGATCGTGAACGGCAGGGACATCCCGGCCATCCAGTACGCGCTTGTCGACAGCGCCGGCCACATGCAGGGAAACCTCAACTACTTTGCTGACGACAGCCTTGCCGACCCAGGCTGGAAGGCATCGTTGCATTTGAATACGCTGGATGCGGACGGACAGGTCGTCCCCGGGGCCTTGCGAACCTTGTATGTGAACCTGGTCGCCGCGGACCCTGCGCAGCCTTTCACCCCGGATGCCGCGCACAGCGTGTTCACGCAATATGCGCAGAAGATCGCCGATGCCGCGGTGCAGGCGCAGGCGCGCTCCATCGACTACGAAAAGCGCTACGACGCGCTGACGCTGCGCCTTCAGGCCCTCATGGCGCCTCTCCAGCTCCAGAGTGAAATCAGGGCGCTGATGGACCGGGTCAAGGCGGTGATCCAGGCGCGGCGGATGAGCTTTCCGCCCGCCATCTCCCAAGCCCTCGCCGAACTCGATCATCCCGCCTTGAGGCAGGTTCTGGGGGAGCCGGAATTGCTGGCCTCGGTGGCACTGACAGACAACGCGGCCCAGGTCGCGTCCCTGCGCGTCCTGATCGATCAGGTCAGGGAGGGCCGGTTGACCGAAGAAGGCTTCCGCGCCGCTCTGGGGGACTTGCACCGCGAGGCCCGCATCGCCCAGGTCAACGCCGACCTGGGGGCCTTGAAAGCGCTGCAGGACAGCCAAGCCGCACGACGCGAAGCCGCACTGGCTGCACCCCGGGACCAGCAGCTTGAGCTGTCGCGCCAACTTGCCATCGAGTCGGTCGACACGCTGCGGCAGTTGGGCTATGCGGTCGGTGCCGAACCTGTCGACTACCTCGGCCACGCCGTGCTCCAGCTGACCGATGGTCGGGGCGAGGTGGGTGACAGGATCCTGGAGGCGGGGGCCAAGGACGTGGTGGTCGCCTATGACCCGTTGATGCAGGGCGGTGGTGCGTTGAGCACCGATGGGATTCTCCTGGTGGGCCCACGCTTCCTCACCGAGGCGGCGACCGGCGACCTGGTCATCCTGCGCCACGAACTGGCGCATGCCGACACCGCGCAGGCGTTGCGGCAGCGCGATCCGGACAACCCCTATTTCGGCACGCTGTTCTTCGGCCCCTCCTTTGACACGAGCGAGGTCCCGGCCGACTACCGCGGCGGCTTCGTGCTCGATGAGCAGAAGACCTTCGAAGGCGACGTCAATGCCGCACTCCATGGCCTGGAACAGTCGGTGGCCGAGGTGAAGGCACGCGGGCTGAGCGAGGCGCTGCGTGATCCCTTGACCAAGCGCTTCTTCGAGCAGCCCGAACTCGCGGCGCAGGAGCTGGACAAGCTGCGTGCGTTCACGAAAGTGACCTCACAAACGGTGGGCCGGATGCTGGCGACCGTCGAAGGCGCACGCATTGACGAGCGGCCTTTCCTGTCCACCTGGGCCCTCGATCAGGAGGTTCCCGGCGCCGGCTTCCACCTCCGGGACGCGGACGGGCAGCCGCTGGGGGTGCTGGCGTACCTGCCCTATGGCTTCAATCACGAGGGGACCAAGGCGTTGCTGACCGTGCTTCAGAAAGATGAAGCCGGCCAGCCAGCGCCTGCTGCGACGCTCTACCTCAGCCTGGTGCAGCCCGATCCCACCCAGGTGTTCAAGCCGGACGCCGGGCACACCCTGTTCAAGCAGTATGCGCGGCAGGTCATCAACGCCGCCGAACAGGCGCAGACGCGCCTGGATGGCTACCAGCAGCGCTATGACGCACTCATGCAGCAACGCGCCGAACTGCTTCGGCCCTCACCGGTGGCGTTGCCAGGCAAGCCGCTCGAGGCAACCCGGCCGCCGCGCGTCCAGATCCAGTACGACTCCGAGCGGCTGCAGGATGGGGCCGACCTGACGCTGGTCCGACAAGACGTCGACGCCATTGCCGGTCAGACGCGTACGCTGCTGCAGGCCCTCAACGCCGGGGGCTTCACGGACCATGCGGTGCCGCTGCTCGAGCTGCCGCTGTGGGACAAGGTGGACCGCATGAGCGATTCCCGGCTCCAGGAACTCGGGCAGACCTGGCGCTGGGACCGTGTCGACCAGACCGTCCGCGCCTTGGCCGACGGCCTGCCGGCAGAGCTGCAGCCGCAAGTCCAAGCCCTGGCGCAGCGGATCCAGAATGCCTCGCACCAGCTCGCGCCCGAAAACCGGCTGCGGGCGCTGCCCGCCAGGAACTTGAATTTCGTCAGCGCGAATGACGACAACCTGCTCTTCCGCGCGCGTCCCCAGGAAGAGCTGGGAAGCGGGACGCCCAGGTCTTGGCAGACGCAGCGGGGCAGGATCGCCTCCCTGGAGATGGCTGCGCTGGAGCGTGCGCGTGCGCTTCTGGGCGACCTGGTGCTGCCCGCTCAACGAGTGCGTGATGCGCTCATCGTTCAACCCCGGCCGCAGGGCATCGCATTCGACAGCCTGAGCGAAGACGCGCAAGCCCGCGCCTCGAAGAAGCTGCAAACGATTGATGCCCGGCTCAGGAAAATGCTGGAGGATCTGAACGGGGAAACTGATCTGCCTCCCAACTGGCTGATCGGTACCGTGCCGTTGGAGGGCGTGGTGCGCTACCGGCCCGACGGTACGCCGCTCCAGATGGCCATGCCCTTTGAGGTCAGTACAACTTCTTTCGGTTACTTCGATGAGCCAGAAACGGAAGAGGCGGATGTCCCGGCGCAGATTCCCGGCCTGGTCCCGGTCGAAGGCAACGAAGAGCTGATCACCACAGATGATGACTACTTTGAAACCTTCCTTGACAGATACAGATCTCGTGACCAGGAGGACAGGGTCCAATTCAGGCTGGACAAAGACAACAGCGTCATTGCTTTCCTCGCAGATGACGGGACGGTCGAACTGAGAATGTCGCAAGGCGACGGTGCCAAACAAGCCCAGCTGCTCGATGCGGTCATGCGGCATTTCGGTACCCGGGCCCGTGGGCTGGAGTTTGTCGGTAGGGGCCAGGACCTTGATCTCATCAACGAGCGAGTGGCCGAAGGCGATTCCTTGGAGAAGGCTGTGGCTTCTCTGCCACTTGCGCAGTTCGCCTTCCAGCGAGGTTGGCGCCATATCAACATTCACGTCACCGACCAGGAGGCAGACAAATACACCTACCTTTTGGTCGACGTCCATGCGGACAGGCAGTTGCATACCGCTGGAATCAGTCAGGACGCGAAGGACGAGGGGTGGGTTTATTTGTACCGCGGTGACTCCACCCGGCAGGGCGAGTTCCTTTCCAAGATGGCGGCCAAGAAGGGCGTGGAAGAGACGAGGCAATACCTGAGTCAGTTCGATGACGAATCGATCGAGGATCTGCTGCTCCAACACAGCCGTTCCTCATCGAACTCTCCCTTCGTCTCCCTGTCACCCTCCCTGGAGTTGGCTGCGGCTTTCGCTTTGGGCCGCGGTCAGGACACACTGTCCTTGAAAGGCAAGGATGCGTGGATTTCGGTGTTCAAGATTCCGGAGTCCGAGTTGGAGGCCTTTGCCGTGCAGAACTCGGCCAATGAACTCGATCCGGCTCCGGAGTACCTGGCGCCAGTTCAGATCGACACCAGGTACCTGGTCGATCAATTCCGACTTTCAGATCGCATGAGCGAGGACGACCAGGGCGTGAGCGACCTGGCCGGTCCGTCTCCACTGGCGCGCGATGGAGACGAAGACGATGAAAACTGATTCGGTTCAGGAGACGACTGTGCGAGGAAATGGCATGGATGCGAAAAGATTGCAATGGCAGCCCGAAGGGCTGGATGCTTTTGAAACCATGAGCCGGAAAATCTCGGCCTACTTGAGCCACAGGAAGCGCTTTGCGCTTTTCGAGAATGGCACCTTCCTGGTGATCAAGGAGGTCCCGGATCTCCATCGGGTGATCAAAGGTTCGATGGATGAGGCCAAGAGGCTGACTGACTTCACGGTTTGCGAAATGATGGCAGGCGACCATGTCGTTCGCTTCGCGACCCCCCTGTGGGTGTACGTGAGCCAGGCCGAGTTTGCATGCAGAGAGGCTGAGATCCGAGCGCGCATGGCCGATCTGAAGTTCTCGAATGAGGTGCTGCAAGCGCCCGACAACACGACGGAACGGGAGATGCTCGTGGGCCTGTACGCCCGAGGCAAGCTCCATCGGGACATCTTCCACGCCAGGCGCTACCGCGTGGTCGACGCGCCGGCCTTGTTTGCGGACAGCCCACCGGCTCAGCAGGGCACCCCGTAGCCTGGGCACCTGGCCAGGGCGCGGTGCGCTGCACCACGCCCTGGCCCTCCCCACCGATGGGCCCAGGAAGAGGTGAGGGTGCAGAACCGTCAGGCGGCCACGCTCGGGGGTTCGCCGACGTAGTCCGTTTGCCCCTTCCGAGGCGATGCCAAAGCTGCAACATTCTGCGCCCAAGGCCAGCCCATGCGCCTTGGGCGTCGGCATGAACCTGCCTCCCTGGGCTGGCGCCTTGTGCCGCCTCGCTAACCCGAAAGTCGAAAGTCGCCAGGATGGGCAGCGCGTGCCAGCCACGGGCCGCGCCAGCCCTTCGGTGACCGCCTGAACAGGCTCACTCCTCCTTGCCAAAAACACGCGTCCCGCCATGGGCTCGCTGCGCGTGCGCTCGCAGCTTGGGATCTGCGCATGCGATGCGTTGTTCGCAAAGCTCGTCGAGAAGGACGCGGCCTGGTTCGAGGCGAAGAGACTGATTTCCAAGCGCGCCAGTTTTAATTTCAAATACAACTATTGTGATAAGAAGGATTATCGAAATGGGTGGCTATTAGGGGGCGTGTTCAAAGGCCGGCAAGACGCTGGCGGCGGGCTGTGTGGATGTCAGGCGAGAGGGTTCGGAACTTCTGGCAGGGCGTTCAGCATGTTTTGTGCAGCCGTGCGTGGTCAGCGGGCCATGCGCAGCCCGCAGTCAATGCATCGCTCAGAGTGAAGGGGCACGCTGAAGGGCACGCGGCCTCTTCAGGAAGTTCAGGGCACTTCGTGACCTGTGCCGGCCTGCCAGACTGCGTACCACTCTTCCGCAGACAGCTCGACATCCAGTGCGCGGACAGCCGCTTTCAGGGCATCGATCCGGCGGGAACCGGAGATCGGCCAGGGCCGGGAGGGGTGCCGCAACAACCAGGCGTAGGCGATCGTCGCTACCTCCACCTCGTGGCGCTGCGCCAAGGTCTGCAGGGCAGCCTGCACGCGTCGTGCCTGGACGTCTTCGCCTGACAGCAGGCGGCCGCCTGCCAGCGGCGACCAGATCATGGGCCGGATGCGAAGGTCCGTGCACTGGTCGAGTGTGCCGTCGCTCAAGGCCTGCAACTGCAGCGGGGAAAGCTCCAGCTGGTGCGACGCGAGGGGCATGTGTCGATGCAGAAGCGCGAGCTGGGAGGCCGAATGGTTCGACACACCAAAGGCGGCAACCTTGCCCGAACGTGCCAGGTCGGCGAACGCGTCGGCCACGAGGGCCGGATCCATCAAGGCGTCAGGGCGATGGATCAGCAGGAGGTCGAGGCGCTCAACGCCCAGTGCCTTCAGCGAATTCTCGGCTGAGCGGATGATGTGCTGCCGCGATGTGTCATAACTCTTGATCGCGTGCTCCGGCCTTCGGGGCGACACCAGCTTGATGCCGCATTTGGTGACGACCTGGATCTGACGACCGATGGCCCGGTCGAGTGCCAGCGCTTCGCCGAACAGGGCCTCAACCGTGTAATCGCCGTAGATGTCCGCATGGTCGAAGCTGGTCACGCCAAGCTCGATGCATTGCTTGATCCAGTCCAGCCGCTGCTGAGCGGTCAAACCCCAGTCGGCCAGTCGCCAGGCGCCGGCAACGATGGGAGAAAGCGGGACGGAGGCGGAAAAGGTCGAGTGCATGCAAAGGATCAAAAGAAGCGCTCAGAACCCGACGGCGGGCCCCGTGGTGCCGGACAGGGACTGCTTTTCCAGCAGCATGTAGACCGGGCGCCCGAAGAAGAAGGGCAGGCCCCAGTCGAAGGGACTGCTGCCGCTGCTGGAGAAGGCGCCCGCCAGGCCCGGCAGCACCGGCAGGTCGCGCTGGAACAGCTGCTCGGCGTTGTCGATGGTGAAGGTCACCGTCGCGCGTGCGCCGTTGAGGCCCTGGATCTGAGCGGTCTGCGGCGTGGAGGCCGCGGGGCAGTAAAAGGCCGTGTTGCTGGCGCAGCGCGGCAAGGCCGTGGTGTTGAAGTAGTAGCCGTTGGAGCCGGAGTCGATGAAGCTGTTCGGCTCGGCCGAGCCGCCATAGCTGGTGACGAGCGTGCCCGCAGGGTCGAGGGTGAACCACTGGGCGCCGCCCGGGGCGTTGTTGGCCTGCGTGCCAACGCCAAAGAAGAGCGAGCCGCTCAGCGTGCCTGCGCCCGGCGCGGCCACGGCGGGCAGTTTCAGCACCAGGCCGTTGTTGTCGGCGGCCAGGGCGCCGATCGGATGGCGCACCTGCCGCTCCAGCGCGACGCTCACCGCGCGGCAGGTGGGCACGCCCCCCTGCAGGGGGCAGATGTAGTAGTTGCCGGGGATCGCGCTTGTGCTGCAGGCGCTGCCGCAGTCCTGCAGGAAATGGCCCACGCCCAGGATGCCCTTGGCCGCCAGGCCGGTGATGCTGTTCAGGGAGCGCCCGGAGACGCAGCCCGCGGGCGCCGTGCCGGAGGCCGTGTCGCCGATCAGCTGCACGGGCAGCGAGGACAGCCGCTGTGCGCCCATCTGGACATCCGCCACCATCACCGAGCCCCAGGCGTGGCCATCGACGAACTGCTGGCACTCCCGCAAGGGGTTGCCTGTCGTCGGATCCGTCACGCTGCCCAGCGGCACGGTCGCCGAGAGCGCCGAGGCCAGCACGCGCAGCCCCACCGAGCCGGTGTCCACCAGGAGGTGGTCGATGGTCTGGCAGGCCGTGGCGCTGCCAGGGGTGCACACCGTCACCGAGGCATACAAGGAGTTGGCCACCGCCAGGCGCGCGCTGGCCAGCTCGGCCGGCCCGCTGTCGACGACCACCGGCAGTTCGTTGGACGCGGTGGGGGTGGGGTTGGGGACGGCAGGCGTGCCGCCGTTGGCGGACGCGGCCGTCTCGCCCGAGCCCCCACAGGCGCCCAAGGACAGGGCCAGGCAGGCAGCGGCGGTGGCAGCACCGCTGCGCAGGCGGTGACGAACGCGGACGGAGGCGGGTCGGGACAGGCGCATCAACGAAGCTCCCCGGTGTCCAGGCCGGCGGGCAGCAGGCGGGGGAGGTGGGCGGAGCCCGTGAAGCCGCGCGGTAGGCGGGTCAGGCGAAGCACCAGATCGTCGGTGGCCAGCGTCAGGGCATGGTGGCTGCCGCGGTGGGCCTCGGTCGCCGACAGGTAGGCGGCGTGATGGCCCGCCAGCAGCACCTGGAGGTCGGGCAGCACAGGGCCGTTCCAGGTGAGGGCGAACACGGTGCCGCCGGCTTCGGAGACGTATTCGCAGACACGGGTTCCGGAAGCGGTGAGGAACTCGTGGCGGCTGTAGCCGGCCATCGGGGTGACGGTGACTGGCTGGCCGCCCAGGGCCAACTGGTCCCGCGCCACCGAGGCCGCCGGCTCGCCGAGGGCGGCGCGTGCGACCTGGGGCACCAGGGCCAGCGCCAGCAGGCCGCCAGCCAGCATGCGGGAAGTGACAACAACAATGTGAGCAGCAGCGCCAGCCGTCATGGCTTACCGTCCCGGTTCTGGAAGGGTTGGAAGAATGCTTGGGTTCTACCACAGCGAAGGGCGGCCCGCCCCAGCGGCGCTTCACGGAGGCGGCTGCTTCTTCCGCTGCGCTTCGCACAGGGCCCGGCCCAGCGATGGCGCCCCGGCGGCGATCAGGGTCGCAACGACCTTGGGGCGCTCGTAGCATTGGGCATAACCCAGCGCGGACACGCCATGTGGTTCGACCGCGGCCAGATCGGCCCCGGCCTGTATCAGGAAGTGGGCCACGCCTTCGTCGCCATGAGCCGCGGCCATCATCAGCAAGGTGTGCCCCTGGGGGCTGCGCACTTTCGGGTCGGCACCCAGGCGGATCATGGCCCGGCCCAATTCCGGGGAGTGCTGCGACGCGATGTAGAGCGGAAACAGGCCCAACTCGTCGGAGTAACGGTTGAGGAGTTCGGGGTTGCGCTTGACGATGGCTTCGATCACGTCCGCCCCGACATGGGTGTATGCCGGGTCGCTGTGGTTCATCAGCGCCAGGTAGTTCATCAGCAGGTTGTCGTTGAGGGGCGGCATGGACACGCTGGGGTCCAGGCCTCTAGCGAGCAATGCCTTCGCCACCTCCGGCTGGTACCGCAGCAGCATGATCAGGTTGAAGGCGTGCAGTGATTTCCTGGAAAACACCCGGGTGAGGTCCGCGCCATGGGCGAGCAGGCGATCGATCCGGGGCCACTTCTCCTCGAAGGCAACGCGGTCCGCTTGCGTCAGCAGGTTGTCGACGGCGATGTCGGCCAGCTCGCCGGGAAGGGGCTTGGGCATCACGTCGATGAGCCAGTCCAGCGATCCGAACTGGCCCTGCTGGGCCACCGCCCAGGTCGAGGCCACCAAGGCATCCTTGGCCACTGGCAGGCCGGCGGCGTGGAGTTCGTTCAGCACGTCCACCCTGGCGGTGCGCGCGGCGGTATCCCAATCCTTCGGTGTCGTCACCCCGGCGCGGATCAGTGCCTGGATCACCCCCCACGGCGCCTTCGCTTCGATCGCGCGGCCGACGGGCCTGGCGTCGGCCGAAGGGGCCAGGCGGCCGAACCGCTGCCGCAATGCATCGAGGGTGAGGACCGCCTCATGCTCGGGCAGCTCCGCCAGGCTGTTCCAGAACAGGAAATCCTTCGAGGGCGGCGGCTCATCGGCGGGGATGAGCGGCAGCACCTGTTCAACGAAGACCCGCACCGTCTGCGACACATGGTCCTCGTCCTCACGGATGCTCACCGACTGCATCAGCCGGCTTGCCGAATCCCAGGAAAACGCAGGCTCACCGAACTCTCGCGGCACGGCGCCTTGCTTCAACCTGTGGGCGATCTCACGCAGGAAGTCCTTCTTCGTCTCAAGGGACTTGTTTGGCATCGTCGCCATCAGCTGGGCCACCCGCGCATCCTGCAGCACCGCGCGCTTGTCGCTTGGCAGCTTGGCGACGAGCGCATTCCATTCTTCTTCGGACAGCAGCTCCGGGTGGGCCAGGCCGTTCCTGAGGGCGATGTCTCCGGGGACCGTCGATCCTTGTCCCGGAGCTGCCGTGAAAATGACTGTCACCGCGAGGGCTGCTTGGATGAGCCGTGCGAGAGCTTGGGTGAAGCGCATCCTGTGTTTCCTTTGGCACGCTGTGATTGAACAGTGAGGCCACCCTTTTGGGTGGGATTCCAGTACAAAAATTCGGCAACGCCGGTACTTTGGACGGGTTGCGCCGCTTTGGTCACGGGGTTGTTTCAATTGCATACCGTGCCGCGTCGGCAACGCCGCTGCGCAGGTGTAGACTCGCCGCCAATTTGGTTTCCAGCGAGTGGATTGCGCTGTTGTATTCAGGCTGTGGTGTCGTTCAAGAGGCAGGTCGATTCGCGTGGGTCCTTCCAAGCTGGCAGACGGTGAAAGCGTTCAGGTCAAGGGCTCCGGCTCGTCCCTGTACACGCTGAAGAACAGCGGCGGGGTGCTGTCGTGCACCTGCCCCGCCTGGCGCAACCAGGACCTGGGCATCGAGCGCCGCACCTGCAAGCACCTGCGCGCCTACCTGGGCGACGAGGCCGAGAGCGCCCGCCTGGGCGCGGCGGCCCTGACCGGGCGGCCGCCCAAGCCTCCGCGGGCCGCCGGGCCGGGTGACGGTGCCGGCAGCGCCGAAGATGACGAGGACGGCCCGCCGCTGCTGCTGGCCCAGAAGTGGTCCACCGACACCGACCTGACCGGCTGGTGGCTGTCCGAGAAGCTCGATGGCGTGCGCGCCTACTGGGACGGCACGCAGTTCATCTCGCGTCTGGGCAACCGCTTCTTCGCGCCCAAGTGGTTCACCGAACGCCTGCCCGCCATGCCGCTCGACGGCGAGCTGTGGGGCGGACGCAAGCTGTTCCAGCGCACCGTGGGCATCGTCAAGCGCCAGGACGAATCCGACTTATGGAAGGAACTCGTCTACATGGTGTTCGACGCCCCCGCGCACGAGGGCGTGTTCGAGGAACGCATGGCCCACGTCGAATCCACCGTCCAGGCGTTGGACATCGCCTGGCTGCGCGCCCACACGCACACCCGGTGCGAGGGCACCGAGCAGCTGCGCGACGAGCTCGCGCGGGTCGAGGCGCTGGGTGGCGAGGGCCTCATGCTGCGCCAGCCCGGCTCGCGCTACGAGGCCGGCCGCTCGAACACGCTGGTCAAGGTCAAGAGCTTCCACGACGCCGAGGCTCGCGTGCTGGCGCACGTGCCCGGCATGGGCCGGCACAAGGGCCGGCTCGGGGCGCTGCTGGTCGAGCTGGAGGACGGCACGCAGTTCAACGTCGGCACCGGCTTCAGCGATGCCCAGCGCGACCAGCCGCCCGCCGTGGGCGCGATCATCACCTTCCGCTACCAGGAACTCTCCAACACTGGCGTGCCGCGCTTCCCGACCTTCGTCGGCGAACGCATCGACGGCCGCTTCCACAGCACCGCCACACCGGGCTCGAAGGTGCGCCGCGTCACCAGCGACACCGCTTCTTCCATCCGTACTTCCACTTCCCCGCCTGCCAGGAGTCCCTCCATGTCGACCCGACGCTTCGAGATGACCGACGATGACGAAACCCGCTACTTCTGGGAGATCGAGCTGGACGGCTCGAAGCAGAAGGTCCGCTTCGGCACCGTCGAGGAGCGCAAGAAGCTGTTCGAGACCGACGAGGAGGCCCAGGAAAACACCCTCAAGAAGATTGCCGACCAGCTCGCCAAGGGCTTCGTCGAGGTCACCAGCCTGGGCGCTGCCACCGTGACGCCGCCGGCCGTTGTGGCCGCGGTCGAGGCGCCCCGGGCGGCCGTCGCCGCCGCAGCCGCGGCCGCGGTGGCTGCCGCCGTGCCGGCCCCCGAGCGTGCGCCAGTGGCCCCGGCCGCCTCGTCCAAGACCGGCGAGGAGGGCGTGCGCTACCTGGAGTTCGTCGAGGGCGGCTCGGCCAAGTTCTGGGAGATCCGCGTCGAGGGCTGCAGCTTCGTCACGCGCTACGGCAAGATCGGGACCGAAGGCCAGATGACGCAGAAGGACTTCCCCTCCGAGGCCAAGGCAAAGGCCGAGGCCGATAAGCTGCTGGCCGAGAAGACCAAGAAGGGCTACGTCGAGAAGTGAAGCCCGCCCGGCGTCGCGCCTTCCCCTCATCGCCCGCACCCCACACCCCTGAGGACACGCAGGCCGGCATGCCGGCCTGCGTGTCCGTGCATTTTCCAAGGAGGCCCCTGTGACCGACCTTCCCGACATCACTTTCGACGACCTGAAGACCCTGGCCGCGGGCCGCTCGCCCGACCTCGCCCAGGCCATCATCCACTTCGCGACCCAGCCCGAGCCTGTTCCCGAGGTGGTGCCTGAAGGCGCGCTGACGGCCGACATGTTCGAGCGCATGCTCCAGCAGGCCCAGCGCGAGAGCCGCGAGAACGTGCGGCGCACGAAGATCGCCCTGCTGTGGCGGCGCTACCTGCGGCAGGTCGAGCTGCCGCCGTCGGGGGGCTACCTGCTGGCCGATTTCCTGGTCGAGCTGTACGAGCAGGACAGCGAGCCGATGCGGGCCATGCTGGTCGAGGTGGCGCGCACCGCGCCGCTGGTGCGCGGCCTGTGGGGCGGCCTCAAGCGCATCTACAAGCGGGCCGAGGAGCGGCAGGACGCGCTGATGTTCAGCGCCATCCTGGGGCGGCTGGAGTCGACGTTGTCGCCCACGCTCAGCCTGCATGGCAGCTACCAGCCCGCGGCGGTGAGCCGGGGCACGCTGGTCTACCTGCAGCGTCGCGGCTGGCGCTACCTGCGCAACCTGGCGCGGGCGGTGCCGGCGCTGTACCCCGTGTTCGCCTGTGCCACGCTCAGCGAACTCGCGCCCCAGGCCAAGCTATGGTGGGGCGTGGCCTGCGGCCGCATCGTCCACTCGGGCGAGGCCTGCCTGAGCGAGGCCTGGAAGCTCTCGCCCGATCCGCTGATGGTGCTGCTCGAGACGGCCCGCCACAACGAGGCCGCCAAGTTCGCGATCGCCAAGCTCAAGAAGCTGTTCCCGGACCAGCTGCGCCAGACCCACGCCGGCTGGCTCGCGCGCCTGGCAGGCAGCCCGCTGGCGGCGGTGCACGAGCTGCTGGTCGACATCCTGCAGAACACGCCCGAGCTGCACCCGGCCAAGCTGGAAGGCCTGGGCCTGAAGCCGGCGGTGTTGTCGCTGCTGCTGTCGCCCTCGGGCACGGCGCGCAAGTACGCGGTCGACTACGCCCGCGCCCATGCGGCGGACCTGCCGCACGCCGAGCTCGTCGACTACGCCCTCGGCGGCCAGTCCGAGACACGCGCCTGGGCGCTGTCGGTGCTCGAGGCGGTGCCGGCCAAGCAACTGGGCCTGCCGCTGCTGTCGAAGCTGTTGTCCGACGCGGGCACCTCGGCCTGGGCCGCGGCGCGGCTCGAGACCCACTTCGACCGCCTGGAATTGAGCGATGCCTTCCTGGTCGACCAGGCCTACGGCACGGAGCTGCAGCGCGACTGGGTGCGCAAGTACATGACCGAGCGGGTCAAGCAGAGCGAGCAGATCGCCGCCTTCCTGCGCGCAGTGTACGCCGACCCGCGCCGCCACGACGCCGACCGCCCGCAGCCGGGCGCCCGCAAGGCGGCCAGCGGCTTCGTGCGCGCCATGCGCGGCAGCGCCGAGGCGGGCTCGCTGGTGCAGTTCGCGCGCCAGCTGGGGGCGGTCGTCACGCCCGAGCACTTCGGCGCCGACTGGCTGATGGGCCTGCTGGCCGACCGAGCCTGGCGCGGCTTCGCCGACGCCCAGCTGCGCCGCGCCAAGACCCTGCCGGGCCTGGACTTCGAGGCCGTCAAGGGCCTGGTGTTCGACCGCGCCGTGCGCGAACTGGCCCTGCACCTGCTGTCCACGCACGCCACCTTCAAGGACATCGGCCTGCCGTGGCTGCTGACGCTGGCGCGTCGCACCGACCCGCAGCTGTCGACCTTCGCCACGCGCATGCTGCTCGGCCAGGTCGACCCGCGCGACTTCGGCGGCGGCGACGTGGCCCAGGGCGTGCAGCGCCTGCTCGCCCTGGCCACCGGCCCGAAGGAGCCGGACGCGGTGCGCCTGTTCGCCCAGACCTACCTGCGCTGCCACCATCCCGTGGTCGGGCCGCAGCAGCCCGAGGCCCAGGCCAATGCCATCGAGCCCAAGCTGGCCCTTGAACACTACACCCCCGAGCCTTACTGGAAGGCGCTGTGGGACACCCGTGCCGACGTGCGTCGCTTCGCCGCCGTCATCACCCGGGCCGAGCTGCGCCGCTGGGGCTACCACTTGCGCGTGGTCGAGCTGGCCGATTGCGAATACCGCGAGGCGCGCTCGATCTGCATCCAGGCGCTGGAAAACGCCGGCTCGCCCACGGCTGACCCGGCCTGCACCCTGACGGTCGAGGAGCTGGACCCGGCCCAGGTGTTCCGGCTCACCGAGAGCCGCGTGCGCGAGAGCCGCGAGGTGGCGATGGAGCTGATTGCGCGTCACTACGGACGGCTCGGCGGGCCCGAGCGGCTGGCCTGGCTGATGGAGAGCGCCGACCGCAGCATCCGCACCATGGCCGTGCGCATGCTGTGGGAGCGCCACCGCCCCCTGGGCCTGCCCGAGGACTGGAAGCCGCGCGGTCCGCAGAAGATGGCCGAGCCCGCGGGCCGTTTCTCGAACGTGCGCGTGCTGCAGGAGTTCTTGCGCACGCTGATGTTTGGCCTGCCGCCGGGGCGCAGCCCCGAAGCGCGCGAGGGCGAGCTGCCGCGCCGCTCGCAAAGCGCCCAGGCCGCCAAGCGCCGCGCCATCGAGGCGGCCCGCGCCTTGGCCGTCGAGGACGAGGCCTTCGCGCGCGCCGTCTCCCCGCTGTTCCTCGAGTTCTCGGGCAGCATCGCCCGCGGCGAATGGCAGGCCTGCCTCGCCGCGCTCACCACGCTCAAAGTCGCGCACCCCCACCTCGACGTGGGTCTGCAGCTCAAGGCTTGATTGTTGATCCTGGATCGGATTTCCCCCCATGGCCCATTACGCAATCGATCATCTCGAACAAATCCTCGCGCTCGCGGGCTGCGGACGCCTGCTGGCCATTGGCGGCCGGCGTGCCGCCGACGGCTCCGAGATCACGCTGTTTGACGCCGGCAAGCGCAAGGTCGTGCGCAAGATCGCGCTGCCGACGCACGTGGCGGCGCTGGCCTTCGTCAGCCCCACCGAGCTGGTGGCCGGTGGCACCGACGGGCAGCTCTACCGCGTCAACCCGGCCGACGGTGCCACCTTGGGCAATGTCCCAGCGCACGCCGGCGGTGTGACCGCCCTGCGCGCCGCAGACGGGCAGTTCCTCTCCACCGGGGTGGACGGCAAGGTCAAGCTCTGGCGCGGCGACGCGCTGTCCGCTGAATTCGCCACGCCCTGCGCCCAGCGCGCCGTGGCCTTCGACGCCGCCAACCGCCGCGCGGCGGCTGCGGGCGACGATGGCGTCATCCGCGTGTTCGCCCTGGACCAGCCCGCCGCCGCGCCGCGCGAGATGAGCGGCCACCAGGGCACGGTGACGGCGCTGGCCTTCACGCCGCGCGACGGCCGGCTCGCCTCCACCGGCGACGATGGCACGGTGCGCTTCTGGTACCTCGAGGGCGCGGTCGAATCCGAAGTGCGCGGCGAAGGGGACACCGGCCACGCGGGCGGCGCGACCGGCTTCGTCTTCCTGCCTTCGCCGGCGGCGGACGCCAAGGACGGCAGCGACCGCCTGGTCTCGACCGGCTTCGACGCCAAGATCCGCACCTTCCGGCTCGACGACAAGAAGCGCAGCAAGACCTTCGACGCGCCTGGGCCGCAGCGCGCCATCGCCCTGGTCGAGAGCGACCCGCGCAAGACCTCCGTCGAGATCGTCACCGGCGGCGACAGCCGCACCCTGAGCTTCATCGAGGTGGGGCTCGACGGACGGCTGCCCGACAGCGTGAACCTGGGCCTGGACGGCTTCGCTGGCCACGCCGCGCAGCTGCGCACCGCGCAGCGCCGCGCCAAGGAGCTGCTGGCGGCCGAGCTGGTGGGCATCCCCGAGGCGGCCGCGCTGCCCCTGCTCGACACCCTGGCGGGCGACCGCGACACCTCGGTGCGGTCGAGCCTGGCGCAGGCCCTGCGCAGCCGGCCGCGACGCGACGCCCGGCCGCTGCTGCGCAAGATGGTGCGCGACAAGGACGCTGGCGTGGCGCAGACGGCGCTGGCCGCGCTGGCCGGCGCCGAGGAACAGCCCTTCGCCGCCTACCGCGAGGGCGTGCGCGCCCCGGTGGCCGGCGTGCGTGTCGCCGCGCTCAAGGCGCTGCCGGCGCTGTACCCGGCGATCCCGCTGGTGCCCGCGCTGATCGCCGGCCTGCTCGGTGACGCTGACCGTGCCGTGCGCTTTGCCGCGTTGAACGCGCTCGAGAAGGTGTTCCCCGACGGCGTCGAGGCGCTGGTCACCGGCTTCGAAAAAGGCACCGAGGACGTGCGCGCCGAGGTCATCGTGCGCGCCCTGCTCAGCGGCCGGCTGGCGCAGCTGCAGTCGATCTCCGGGCGGGCGCTCGACGACGAGGACCGCATGGTCCGCCAGATCGCCTTCACGGCCCGCGTGCTGGAGCGGCCCACCCTGGGCGCCACGCTGGAGAACATGCTGCAGGGCATGCTGCTGCTGCCCGAGCTGTTCCGCCGCGCCAACGGCGGCAAGGAGCCCGACGCCGAGAAGCTGGCGGCGCTGCGCACCGCGCTGCGCCTGGACGTGCCGCCCGGCGAGCTGACCCAGGACGACCTCACCCCGCTGCTGGTGGCGATGTCGGCCAAGGCCTCGGACGTGGCCAGCATGGGCACGATCGGCCTGCTGACGGCCACCAGCGACCTGCGCGCGCTCAGCGCGATGTTGCAGCTCTCGCTCGAGGACGACGCGACGCACCGCCTGTGGGTGGCGCGCGTGCTGGCGGGCCTGGTGGTCGATCCGCGGGTGCGCCAGCGCCTGTCCTCCATGACCGACGATGCCGACGCCAGTGTGCGCGCTGCCGCGGCCGAGGGCCTGGCCAAGGCCGAGGACCTGGCGCCGCTCGAACTGGCCGGCATCCTGCTGCGCTCCGCCTTCGAGGACATGCGCAAGCGCGGCCTGACCCTGCTGGTGGGCCTGCCCGCCTCGGCGCGTGACGGCGAGGCCGCCGCGCTGCTCGGCCATGCGCTGGAGGACGAGGCCGCCGGTGTGCGCGCCGAGGCCTTCAAGACCCTGTGGGCCTGGCACGACAAGGCGCCCGAGGCGGCGATCGACCGGGCGCTGCTCGGCCGCTTTCCCGACCTGCGCCTGAGCGCCGTGCGCCAGCTGGCCCTGATCGCCAAGGTGCCGCAGGACGACGACCAGCCGGTGCCGAAGAACGTGCCCGCCTGGGTGCTGGAGCGGCTGGAGAAGGCCGCGCTCGACCATGACGCCAACGTCGCCGCCGAGGCGCTGACCGCCTGGTCGCGCCTGCTCGGCCGCGACGCCGCCCAGCCCTGGCAGACCGGCCTGGGCTCCGACTGCGTTGGCACGCGCCTGCTGGCGGCGCGCGGCGCGGCACGCCTGAAGGGCAGGGCGCAGGCCGAGTCGCTGCGCGAGCCGCTGCTCAAGGCCATGCTCGACCTGTCGGTGCCGGTGAAGCTGGCGGCGCTGGAAAGTGTCGACGTTCTGGTCAAGGACGATGCCGGGCCGCTCACCGCGGGCCTGCTGTCCGACGCCCTGGAAGTGCGCGTGCGCGCCGCCGAGCTGCTGGCGCGGCGCGGCGACGAGCGCATCATCGAGCCGATGCGCGGCCTGATCACCGACGCGGAACTCCAACTGCGCCATCCGGCCGCCTTCATCGAGCCGCTGCGCGTGCGCGCCACCGGCGCCCTGGCCACCCTGGGCAGCCCGCGCACCGCGGCGCTGTTCGCCAGCCCGCTGCTCAAGGACGACAACCCCGGCGTGCGCGAGCAGGCCGCGCGCGGCCTGTGCAACGCCGGCCAGGAGAGCTTCCTGCTCGACGCCCTGGGCCATGCCGACGTGGCGGTGCGCAGCTGGGCCGCCGAAGGCCTGGCGCGGCTGGGCGACGACCGCGGCCTGGCGGTGCTGACCGGCACCCTCCAGGACCCGCACCTGCCGATCCGCGAAGGCGCGCTGCGCGCCCTGGCGGCGCTGGGCCTGCCGGGCGACAACGCCCTGTTCCTGGGCCTGGACGACGCCGACGACTACCTCTCCGACACCTTCTTCGCCATCCTGCTGGCGCGCGACCTGCGGGCCGCCCGCGAGGGCAACGAGCCGGTGCTGCTGACGGGCGCGCTGTCGGTGCAACGGCCCGACGTGCGCTACGCCGCGGCCCGCGCGCTCGAGCTGCGCGGCGACATCAGCGGCTACACGCAGCTGCTGATCGACGCGGTCAGCCCGCCGCGGCCCGAGAAGGCCGGCGACATGAAGGACTGGCCCGAGGAAGGCCTGCGCGAGCGGCTGGCGATGCAGCTGGTGCAGCTGCTGGGTTCCGAGGCGCCGCAGTCGCGCTACGCGGCGGGGCAGGCCCTGCTGCTGCGCCGCAAGCCGCTCGAGTTCTTTGCCGAGGTGCAGCGCATCGTCGGCCTGCGCTCGAGCACCGACGACACCCTGGTGCCCGACACCGACCAGCGCGGCCGCGCCAGCACCGACGCGGTGGCGCGGCGCGACTGGCTGCGCAAGCTCTTCGCCGGCGCCCCGGGCGCCAAGGTCCGCCCTGCCGCCGACAAGGCGGTCGAGACGCACCGCTGGATCGCCTTCGGCACCTACGTGGGCCTGCTGCGCCTGTCGGGCAGCGACGAGACCGTGCGGCGCGTGCGTCGCGACGTGGTCGACCGCATGATCGCCATGGCCGAGGCCGGCACCCCGGCGCCGGTCTCCGTCGTGCCCGCCCTGGTGCGCGCGCTGGACGACGACGACGGCCTGGTGCGCAAGAAGGCCCTGTCCGGCCTGACCACGCTGCTCAAGGACACGCCGGACGTGGCGCTGAAGCATGCGTTGTCCTGCGCCTGCGCCGACGTCGGCCTGCTGGCCCTGGAGCAGCTGGCCGCGCGCGGTGCGCAGGCCCGGCCCTGGTTCATCGAGGCCCTGTCCTCGAACGTGCCCGAGGTGCGCCAGCAGGCCTTCGTGCTGCTCGAGCGCAGCGTCGGCCCCGGCAGCCTGGACGCCCTGATGGCCGCCCTGGCCAGCCCGCACGCCGACCTGCGCCTGGGGGTGCTGAACAAGCTCGCCGCCAGCCAGGACGCCCGCGTGCTGCCGGCCCTGCGCAAGGCGCTCGAGAGCGAGCGCGACGATGTGCGCCTGCTGGCCGCCGAGCTGCTGGCGCAGCGCCGCGACGACAGCTGCGTGCCGGCGCTGGCGGCCTTCCTTGTGCCCGACAACCCCGCGTTGCCGGCCGCGCGTTCGGCCCTGGCGACGTGCGCCACTGAAGCTGCCGCGGCAGCCTTGGCGACGCACCTGCAGGAGCTGGCGGCGCTGCCGTCGGAAGGGGACGCCGCGGCGCGCAACGCCCTCAAGCGCCAGGCGATGGAAGCGCTGGGCACGACCCGCCAGCGCACCGGCCTGTCGGCACTGCTGGAGCGCTTCGACGACGAGGCCCCGGCGGTGCGTGCCGCGGCGCTGGCCGCAGCACTCAAGCTCGCCAACCACCGCCGTCCGCCGCGCGGCAAGGTCGTGCCACCCGCCTTCCTGAAAGAGGAGAAGCGCCATCCCCGCTGGCCCGAAGGCGTGCTGCAAGCCCTGCGCGCCGCCGCCAAGGCCAAGGACCCGGTGCTGCGGCTGAGCGCGGCGACCGAGCTGGACGTGGGCACGGAGCCCGAGAACGACGCCCTGCTGGTGGCCCTGTTCGCCGACCGCGACCTGGCCACCCGCGTGCAGGCCGTGCAGAGCTATGCCCTGCGCGTGAAGCACCATGACGCGCCGCTGGCGGCCCTGGAGCAGGTGATCGCCCAGGGTGCGCGCGAGCTGATGCTGGGCGCGGCCGAAGGCCTGGCGGCCCGCCGCCACCCCGCGGCGCTGCGGCCGCTGCTGCTGTTCGCGCGTGCCGGCGAGGTCGACGAGCAGGTGCGGGCCGTGCTGGCGCTTGGCGTGGCCGGCCAGCTGCGTGCCCTCGAGGAGCTGGAGACCCTGGCCGCCGGGGGCACCGAGGAGGCCCCGGTCGACCCGCTGGTGCGGGCCGCGGCCATCGAGGCCCTCGGCCGTCTCTTCCCCGTGCTGGAAGACCCGGCCGCCAAGAAGCGTGTCGTCGAATGCGTGGAGGCCGCGGCTCTGGAAGGCGACTTCCGCGTGGCCGGCGTGCGCGGCCTGCTCGGCATGGCCGACGACCGCGCGCTGGGCCGGCTGCAGCAGATCGTGGCCGACGAGGACGACCACGACCAGGCCGTGCGGCGCGAAGCGATCGAGGCCCTGGCCAGTCTGGCCGACCCCTCGAGCGAGGCCGTGCTGGTCCCGGTGCTGAACACCGCCCTCGCGGAAGCCGCGCTGTCGGCCCTGCAGGCCTGCTTCCCCGACGATCCCCTGCGGGTGGCGCTGAGTGCCGCCACCAGCGAGCTGCCCCAGATCTCCGGCCCGGCGCTGAGCTACCTGCTCGCCGAGGCCGAGCCCGCGCCGCTGCTGGAACGCCTGGCCCACCCGAACCTGCGCGCCGACCTGCGCGCCAAGGTGAAGTACGGCCTGGGCCGCCGTCCGTCCCTGCCCACCGAGACCCTGGTGAAGTACGTGGGCTCGGAGTTCGCGGTCGTGCGCGACGACATGGCCTGGCTGATGGCACGCCACGCGCTGGCACCCACGCCGCCATCCGAAGCCGAGCAGCAGGCGCGCGCGCGCAGCCTCGCTGCGGCCGCGGTCGACACGGCCTCGCGCTGGGCCGCGCGCGCCGGCGCCGACCGGACCGCCGAGGAAAGCGCCTACCTGCGCCTGGTGTGGTCCGCCTCGCTGCAGGCTGGCCAGGAGGCCGAAAGCCTGGCGACGCGGGCGCTCGCCGGCCAGATCGCAGCGCCCGCCAGCGTGCGGGCCGAGTCTGCCCGCGTGCTGCGCCGTGTCGGGACCGCGGCCTTGCCGGTGCTGGCCCAGGGGGCGACGGACGCCGACGCTGCCGTGCGCCGCGCCGCCGTGGCGGTGCTGGCCCAGGCCGCACCGGCCCAGGCCACCGCCCTGATCGATGCCCGCCAGCCGCTGGATGTGCTGACCTTCGATGCCCTCAAGGCTGACCCGGCGATGCTCGCGACCGCGGCCCAGCGCTGCGTCATGCTGCCCAAGCTGATCGCCGCCGCCGACCCCGAGGCACTGATGGCGCAGGCCGAGCGCGGTGCCACCGAGGACATCCAGCGCGCGGCCCTGATGGCCCTGGGCCGCATGGGTGGCGACAAGGTGGCCGAGTTCCTGGCACGGCTGGCCTTCAGCGCCGGCCCGGGCGAGGGCGGCGACGATGACGAGGATGAGGACGAAGACGACGAGGATGCCGGCCCCAGCCCCGACGTCTCCATGCCCGGCTCGCGCCGCTTCGAGCTGGAGGATGACGACAGCTCGAAGTTCTGGGAGGTGGTGGTGCAGGGCGAGCTCTGCACCGTGCGCTTCGGCAAGATCGGTGCGGCTGGCCAGAAGAAGCCCAAGAAGCTGGCCACGCCCGAGGCGGCCCAGAAGGAGGCCGACAAGCTGATCCGCGAGAAGACCGGCAAGGGCTACGTCGAGGTGGCCTTGCGGGGTGTGGCCCCGCCCAAGGCCGTGCCTTCGGCCGCAGGCGCGGCTGCCGGTGCGGTGCCGGACGGGCAGGCCTGGGGCACGCCCGCGTTGCGCGAGGCGGCCTTCCGCGCCCTGCGCCGCGCGCAGCGCACCAATGAGCGCCGCAGCAACATGCCGACCTGGTTCACCGAGGCCCAGCTCGACGAGCTGGCCGCGAACCCGGAGCTGGCGGTGGCCGCGCCGGCCTCGCGCTCCGCACGCGCCGCGGCCGACGATGACGAGGATGATGACGACGACTTCGACGACGCGTACGACGACGATTTCGACGATGAGGATGAGGACGACGAAGGGGAGGGTGACGACGATGAGTAACCACAGCAGCCAGGCTGTCCGCGACGTGAAGGTGCAGTACGCGGGCCCGAGCGCCCTGCAGGCGCAGGACGGCGAGTCCCGCGTCACGCTGGCACTGGACGGCGCGCGCGGCCCCGTGGGCCTGCGCGGCCGGGTCGCTGAGCCGGCCCTGTTCCGCGATGCGCTGATGACGGCCTTCGACGTGCTGGGCAGCGACTTCCGCTACAAGCGCAAGGACCTGGCCGCCTACCTGGCCTACCTCACCAAGCAGGGCAAGAAGGCCACCAAGGAGATCTGGGAGGCGCAGAAGGCCTTCCTCGAGCAACAGCTCGGGCAGGAAGAAAAGCCCAAGCAGGTGCTGGAGCCGGTGCTGACCGTCAGTCCCGACGAGGTCTCGCTCGAGGTCTTCTCGGCCGACGAGTCGAGCTACGCGCGGCTGTCGCTGGCCTCGGCCCTGTTCGAGCAGCGCGAGGCCGCGCACGGCAGCGCCACGCTGTCGGTCGACGAGGCCTTCATCTCGCGCCTGGAGCGCATGCGCAGCTGGCAGCCGGTGGCCCTGGATGCCAGCAACCAGGACAGCCTGGCCGGCGCGAGCGCCACGCGGCAGGTGCCCTGGGCCTGGCTGCGCAACTTCGTGCAGGTGCAGTCGGCCGCGACGCTGCCGGCCACTGTCGCCGAGCTGGCGCCGATCGACCTGTACAACCTGCTGTTCGTGCTGCGCACCCAGGCGGCGCGCAAGCCGCCGCGCGGCCTGCGCTTCGAGCTGGTGCCGGGGGCGCAGCCGCGCCTGGTCGTGGAGCCCTTCGACATCGTGCTCGAATGCCACGGCGCGCCTTACACGGGGCCGGCCCCGAAGGTGGTGCGCATCTTCGGGCGCCAGAGGCTGCTGTCGCTGATGCGCGCCCTGCCGCACGTGAAGAGCGCCCGTGTGCACCTGATGGGCGCGGGCCTGCCGGTGTTCTGGGCGCTGGACTTCGGGCCCGGGCGCGGCAGCCTCACCGTCGGCCACACCGGCTGGACCGATTCAGGCTGGTCCAGCGCCTCGGCCTTCGACGCCCTGATGCCACCGGCCTCGGCCGAGCTGCTGGCGCAGCGCGCCCATGCCCTGCTGCAGGAGCGCGGCCCCAGCCGCTTCGAGGACCTGGTGGCGGCCCTGGGCGCGCAGCCCAGGGAGGTGCGCGCCGCGCTGCAGCTCGAGAGCCTCAAGGGCCGCACCGTGTACGACCTGGTGCGCGGCGAATTCCGTCCGCGCCAGCTGCTCGACCAGCCCATCGACGTGGCGCAGATCCGCTTCGGCGGCGAGCGCGAGAAGCTGGCGCACCGCCTGCTCGGCGACGAAGGCGCGGGGCAGGGCGCCGGCGCGGTCCGGCTCACCAAGGTGCACGACCTTGGCAGCGAGGGCGTGGAGCTGTCCGGCGAGGTCGAAGACCTCGAGGCGCGCCGCACCTTCACGCCCAGCTTCGTGCTCGATCCCGAGGGCCGCGTGCGCGGCGCATCCTGCAGCTGCCTGCACTTCAAGCGCACCGGCATGCGCGAGGGCCCGTGCGAGCACCTGCTGGCGCTGCGCATCTTCCACCAGCGCCGGCAGCTGCACGACGAGGAGATGCGCCAGACCGCCGAAGGCCGCGCCCTCATCCGCGCCGAGACCCGCACCCTGGTGCGGCGCAAGACGGGGCAGGAGGTGGTCTACCGTGTCTCGCTGGACGACAAGCTGGTGCAGGTGCAATGGGGCCCGCGCCATGCCGAGCCGCGTCAGCAGCGGACCTGGTTCGACTCCGACGCACAGGCCCGCGAGGCCTACTTCGAGCGCCTTGACGCCCTGACGGGCGAGGGCTTCATCGACGTGGGCTGAACGGGGCGCAGTGGGCGGTGCGCGCAACGTGCGCATCGCACGCTGCACACACACTGAAACGATTTCCTTAAACCAACGGACCCATCATTCCGCATAGAATGCCGGGTCCCTTCGCTGGAGCACACGCTAGACGACTGAACCCACACATTCCGCCAATGAGCGAGGTGTCAAGAATCATCAGCCTTCGCGCTTGAGTGCGCAGGAGTGGCGATGCGCCGCTCTGGAGATTGGTCCGACACACGCCGCTAGGTAGCCTGTTCTTGGCTCTCCTCGTCCTACCCTCACAGGTAGTGCAGGAGAGCTGAGACAACAGCGCAAACGCAGTTTCTCCTGCACTACCTGTGAGGGTAGGACGGGAGAGCCGGTGAGGCTACCGAGCCCCATGAGAGTAGGTGAAGAAACTCGACACCTCCCTCATTGGCGGAAATGAATGTGATGGTTCAGCGCCCGGCAGCAGGAGGGTTCATGACCAATCAAATCGACCTCGGGGTCTCGGCTACGCCACCGGTGCTCGTCACCGCCTCCGCCCCGCACCATCCCACCGCATTTCCCGCCCGCCGCCAGGCCCTGACGCCGGCGCAGAAAGAGGCACAGGTCCAGGCCCGCGAGCAGGCGCAAGCGCGCTGGCGCGACATCCAGTCCTGCGGCGGTGTCGACGCCTGGGTGCGCCAGCAACTCATCGAGGCGGGCCACTCGCCGGACACGGGCGCGTTCGAGTCCATGACGGACGGCGAGCGCAAGGCGCTGAAGGAGGCCAAGATCGCCGAGCGGGCCGAGCGCAAGAAGCTGCGTGCCCTGGCCTTCGAGGCGCGCCGCTTCGGCACCATCGGCTTCCTGGGCCACACGGTGCACTGGGACGAACTCAAGGACGCCGACAGCTTCGACCTGCCCGAGCGCGAGGAGGTGGCGCGCCGCAACGGCCTGCCGCTGCACCGCACGGCAGCCGAGCTGGCGCAGGCCATGGACATCAGCATCTCCACGCTGCGCTGGATGACCTTCCACCGCGAGGTCGACACCGGTACCCACTACCACGCCTGGCAGATCCCCAAGCGCAGCGGCGGCGAGCGCACCATCACCGCGCCGCTGCCGCAGCTCAAGGCCCTGCAGCGCTGGGCGCTGCGCCACTATTTCGAGAAGCTGCCGGTGCATGGGGCGGCGCACGGCTTCGTGCCGGCGCGCAGCGTGCTGACGAACGCGCTGGCGCATGCCGGGGCGGACGTGCTGGTCAAGCTCGACGTGAAGGATTTCTTCCCCAGCATCCACTGGAAGCGCGTCAAGGGCCTGCTGCGCAAGGCTGGCGTGGCCGAGCAGGTGGCGACCCTGCTGGCGCTGCTGGCCACCGAGGCGCCGCGCCAATGCGTCGAGTTCAAGGACAAGGTGCTGCACGTGGCCACCGGCCCGCGCGCCCTGCCGCAGGGGGCGCCGACCTCGCCGGCGATCACCAACGCCCTGTGCCGGCGCATGGACGTGCGCCTGTCGGCCCTGGCGCGCGAGCTGGGCTTCACCTACACCCGCTACGCCGACGACCTGACCTTCTCTTTCCGCAAGACGCCCGAGCGGCCGCGGCCGGCGCTGGGCGTGCTGGTCGACAAGGTCCGCTCGATCCTGCAAAGCGAGGGCTTCGTGCTGCATCCCAACAAGACGCGGGTGCTGCGCCGGGGCATGGCGCAGTACGTGACGGGGCTGGCCATCAACGCGGCCGGCCCGCAGGACGCCAAGGCCCGCGTGCCGCGCGAGGTGCAACGCCGCCTGCGCGCGGCGATCCACAACCGCCGCCAGGGCAAGCCCTACCGCGAGGGCGAGTCGCACGCCCACCTGCAGGGCATGGCGGCGTGGGTCTACATGGCCGATCCGGAGAAGGGGGCGGCTTTCCTGAAGGACGTGGCAGCGCTGCCGCGGGAGTAACGCCGGTCAGAGGCGGAGATACCCTCCGCCATCCCGGGTGGCCGTGACCCAGAGCGCGGCAAGCCCCGGCCTGCAGGCCGGGGTCAAGTTACCCAGCCTTTGGTGCGTCTGCACCCGTCAGCAGCGGACGGCCGTTGTGCCAGACCACGGCATATTGGCCGAGCTTTTGTTTTTTCTCGAGGCACTTGGCGACTGCAGCCTGCAACGATTGAAGCATGGCTTGAGCTTCGGGGGATGGCGTGGTGGATGGCGTGGTCATGACGCGGCCTCTTGCAACAAATGCTGGTAGTGGTTGGGATGAACAATGACGCGCGAATCGCCCTGCTGCTCAAATACCAGTTCAGGCAAGTCGCCGCCGTTCATGAAGCAATCAGTTTCAGGTAACTGCGACCAGCCAAGGTGGTCTCAAATGCAAAATCTTCTCGCTCTCCAATGGCGTCGTCGATTTCGCTTAGAAATAATCGGCTGGCGGCCAGCAGTTCGCGCTCAGGCGCCAAGGGAGATAAACCAGCAGCGATCAAATCGGCATTGATGAACCGTGAGCATTGCGCGATCCGCGGGAGATAGTCCAGCGCGAAGGTTGTCTTACCTGCCCCGTTCGGTCCGGCAATGATCCAGCAAGTAGGCATCAGAGAGTTCCTCAAAATTTCGCGATCGTGGGCGACACCGTACCTTGGTCGCTGACTGGGTCGGTATCCTCGGTGATGAGCGTGGGATCGGCCGGCTTGCCAGTAAACCTGATGTGCACCAGCACATGAGCTGGGTTGGCGACGCCCATCACCCCGGTCCTGCGCGGCAATGTCTCGGCATTACACCGCGGCTTGCTGATGGTACCAAGGCCATCGTGCCCGCGTCCCTGGACCTTTCCAGGGCGGATTTCCAGGACTGCCACCGTCGGCGTATGGACTGCCTGTCAGCCACGCTGGTCGAAGTGCATGATCGCGCCGGCCACCTGCGACAGCGGCAGCACCTCGTCCACCGCACCGAGCTTGATGGCCTCCTGCGGCATGCCGAAGACCACGCAGCTTTCCTCGTCCTGCGCAATGGTGCGGGCGCCGCGTTCGTGCATCAGCGTCATGCCGCGCGCGCCGTCGTTGCCCATGCCGGTGAGGATGATCGCCAGCGCATCGCGGCCCGCGCAGTCGGCGGCCGACTGGAACAGCACGTCCACCGACGGCATGTGCCGGTTGACGCGCGGTCCTTCGGCCACGGCGGCGTAGTACTGGCCGCCCGACTTGCGCAGCTGCAGATGCTGGCCGCCCGGCGCAATCAGCGCCACGCCGCGTTCCAGGCGATCGCCGTCGCGCGCTTCGCGCACGTTGATCTCGCAGCAGTCGTCGAGTCGCTTGGCGTACAGCGCCGTGAAGTGCACGGGCATGTGTTGCACGATGGCGATGCCGGGGCTGTCGCGCGGCAGCGCGCGCAGGATCTCCTCGATGGCCTGCGTGCCGCCGGTGGAACTGCCGATCACCACGGGCTTGTTGATCGCCAGCGCATGCAGCCCGGTGGCTGCGGGCACTGCCGCTGCGGTGCGATGAGCCGCAGCGGGCGCAGCCGGCTGGCGCGCCGCGCCGGTGCGCGGCCGCGCACGTGCCGCGGTCTTCAGCGCCTGCACAAGTTCGCGCCCGGACTCCGCGAGGAAGTGCTTGAGCCCGAGCCGTGGCTTGGCCACCACGGCCAGCGCGCCGGCGGCCAGCGCATCGAGTGCGATCTTGCTGCCGGCCTCCGTCAGCGTGGAGCAGATCACGGTCGGGATCGGCTTCTCCGCCATCTGCTGGCGCAGGAAGGTCAGGCCGTCCATGCCGGGCATCTCGATGTCCAGCAGCAGCACGTCGGGCGCCAGGCGGCGGATGGCGGGGGCGGCGATCAGCGGATTGGGCGCGCTGCCGACGAACTCGATGTCGGTCTCGCCCTGCAGCAGGTGCATCAGCGTCTGACGCACCACCGCCGAGTCGTCCACGACAAAAACCTTGATGCTCATGACTGGGTCTCGATAGATATGGCGGTGACCTGCGGATCCTGCGGGCCCACCGTCCAGTGCAGGCGGCGATAGACCGTGCCACCCAGGTCCAGCGCCAGGATGCGCACGCCCATCGCCCGCAGTGCGGTGACAGCCCACGCGGCATTGTCGTCGCCAATGCTCAGCGGTTGCGCGAGCTGCGGGAACATGTCGCCGCCGCCGTAAACGTAGGCCTCGCACAGGTGCGGCACGATGCCGCGCGACTGCAGCAGATCGCACATACGGCGCAGTGCCACCTCGGCGAAGGAGGTGTCGCCGCTCGCGCGGCCGGACGCCAGCCCGCTGTGCACGATGTGGCACATCACGCCCAGCGTGCGGCGCGAGTCGGTCAGCACGATGGCCACGCACGAGCCGAGCAGCGTCTCGAGCTGGTCGCCGCGCTCGCCCATGACCACGTCGCCGGGCAGCAGCGTGGTGAGCTTGGGCGACGCCATGCAGGTCATCAGGCGACCTTGCGGTAGGCGCCGGGTCCCAGCGCCTTCAGTGAGCTGCCCAGGGCCACGCGGCCCTCGGCCGTGCCCATGAAGAAGAGCCCGCCCGGACGCAGCTGCTCGAGGACGCGCTCGAGGACCTGGCGCTTGGTCTCGGCGTCGAAGTAGATCAGCACGTTGCGCAGGAAGACGACGTCGAAGGGCCCTGGTGGATCCAACGGCTCGCACAGGTTCATCTGGCCGAAGCGCACGTGCTCCGTCAGCCGCTCCTGGATCTGCACCAACCCTTCGGATTCGCCTTCGCCGCGCAGGCAGTAGCGCTTCAGGCGCTGCGGCGACACCTGGCGCAGCCGCTCCCGCGGGTAGATGGCCTCGCGCGCCGAGCGCAGCACCCGGTCGCTGATGTCGGTGCCGAGCACGGACCAGTCGCTGGCAATGCGGCCCTGCAGTTCGAGGTCCGACAGCACCATCGCCGCACTGTACGACTCGTCGCCGAACGAGGCTGCTGCGCTCCACACCGACACCGTGCGCCGCGGGCCGCTGGCGAACTCGCGCTCCAGCAGCTCGAAGTGCAGCGGCTCGCGGAAGAAGTAGGTCTCGTTGGTGGTCAGCAGATCGATGGCCACTTGGAACTCGCCGTTGTCGTGCTCGCGCTCGAGCAGCGACAGGTAGTCCTCGTAGCCCGCCAGGCCCAGGCGCTGGATGCGCGGTGCCAGGCGCGACGACACCAGCGCCTTCTTGCTGGCGTTGAACGACAGGCCGACGGCCTCGTGCATCAGCCGGGTGATGCCGAGAAAGGTGGGCTCGCTCAAGGGCGACATGTCGCGAGTCCTTCCGTCAGACCTGGGCGGCTTCCTGGGAGCGCTCGCACAGCTCGGCCATCTCGGCGACGTCCAGGGCCCGGTCCGGCTCGAGCAGGATCACGAAACGCGCTTTCACCTTGGCGATGCCATGGATGAAGTCGCGCCGTACCGCGCAGCCAAAGTCCGGTGGCGGCTCGATGTCGTGGGCGGCGATCTTGATGACTTCGCTGACCGCGTCGACCAGCAGGCCAAGCTCGACCCTTTCGTGGTCGCGCAGGGCATCGAAGATCACGATGCAGCTCTTCTTGCCCAGCGCGGCGGCCGGGCGGCCGAAGCGCGCGTGCAGGTCGACCACCGGTACGACGGCGCCACGCAGGTTGATGACACCGCGCACGAAGTCAGGCATCAGCGGCAGCGCGGTCATGGGCCGGCACTGGATGATCTCGCGCACGGAGCGGATGTCCATGCCGAAGATGTCCTCCCCGAGCCAGAAGGTCAGGTACTGGGCAAGTTTGCCGCTCTCGGGTTCTTCGGGCTTTGTCATGGCACGTCCTCAATACGGGCGGAAGTTGCCGCGGGCGCCGTTGGACACTGCGTAACCCGACGATGCGCTTGCCACCGGGCGGGCACCGCGCATCGGAGAGTTCGGCGCGCGGCGCTCGATCCCGACGTCGGCGTCGAAGCCGCGATGGCGGCGGGTCGGCGCTTCATCCTGGCCCTGCGCGAAGAACGAGATCGACTGCTGCAGTTGGCCGGCCTGACCGGTCAGCTCTTCGGCCGTCGCCGCGAGCTCTTCCGAGGCCGACGCGTTCTGCTGCGTCGCCTTGCTGAGCTGGCCCATCGCGCCGCCGATCTGCGTCACCGACTGGCTCTGTTCCTGCGAGGCCGCGGCGATCTCCTGCACCAACTCGCTGGTCTTCTGGATGGACGGCACGATCTCGTCGAGCAGCTTGCCCGCGCGCTCGGCGGTGGACACGCTGTTGCCGGCCAGGTCGCCGATCTCCTTGGCAGCTTCCTGGCTGCGCTCGGCGAGCTTGCGCACCTCGTCGGCGACGACCGCGAAGCCCTTGCCATGCTCGCCGGCCCGTGCGGCCTCGATGGCGGCGTTCAGGGCCAGCAGGTTGGTCTGGTAGGCGATATCGTCGACGATGCTGATCTTGGCGGCGATCTGCTTCATCGCGGCGACCGTCTGCGTCACCGCCACGCCGCCTTCCGTGGCTTCCTTGCTCGCCTTGGTGGCCATGCCGTCGGTGACGCGGGCGTTGTCGCTGTTCTGCGTGATCGAAGCTGACATCGTGTCGATCGACGCGGTGGTCTCCTCGACCGAGGCAGCCTGCTCGCTGGCGGCCTGCGACAGGCTCTGCGCGGTGGCACTCACCTGGTTGGCGGCGCCGGTGAGGGCCTCGACGGCACCACGCACCTCGTCCATCACCTCGGCCAGCTTCACGCAGGTGGTGTTGGCGTCGTCCTTGACGCGCTTGAAGACGCCGGCGTAGTCACGGTCGATGCGCTGCGTCAGGTCGCCCGAGGACAGCGCGCTGAACACGCGGCCCATGTCGCTGAAGATCACGTCGGTCGTCTCGAGCAACGCGTTGATGCCTTCGCACAGCGCCTTCGGCGCGCCGGCCTTGCCGTCCAGCGGGATGCGTTGCGACAAGTCGCCGTCCTGCGCGGCCGTGGTCACGCCCTGTGCCTGCTCGACGGACTCGGCCAGCATGTTGGCGGCGTTCACCTGCTCGGTCACGTCGGTGGCGTACTTCACCACCTTGCACGGCTTGCCGTTCAGATCCAGGATCGGGTTGTACGAGGCCTGAATCCAGACCTCCTTGCCACCCTTGCCGATGCGGCGATAGCGGCCGGCGTCGTACTCGCCGCGGTTCAGGCGTTCCCAGAACTGGCGGTAGGCCGGGCCCGAGCGCTCGGCGGCGTCGACGAACATGCTGTGGTGCTGGCCCTGGATCTCGGTCAGCGCATAGCCCAGCGTGTCGAGGAAGTTGTCGTTGGCCGTGATGACCTTGCCGTCCATGCCGAACTCGATGACCGCCTGCGACTTGCCGATCGCCGCGATCTGCCCGCTCCAGTCGGCTGCCTGCAGGCGCTGCGCGGTGATGTCGGTGGCGTATTTGACGACCTTGAACGGCTTGCCGTTGAGATCCAGGATGGGGTTGTAGGACGCCTGGATCCAGACCTCCTTGCCGCCCTTGCCGATGCGCTTGTACTGGCCGGCGTCGAACTCGCCGCGGCCCAGCTTGTCCCAGAACATCCGGTACTCGGGGCTGGCGCGGTACACGGGGTCGACGAACAGGCTGTGGTGCTGGCCCTGCACTTCGGCCAGCGTGTAGCCCAGCGCGTTCAGGAAGTTGTCGTTGGCCGTGATGACCTTGCCGTCCAGGCTGAACTCGATGACCGCCTGCGACTTGCCGATCGCCTCGACCTGGCCGCTCCAGTTGGCCGCAGCCAGCCGGTCGGCGGTGACGTCGGAGGCGATCTTGATGACCTTCACGACGCGGCCCGCATCGTCCTTCACCGGCGCATAGGTGCCCTGGATCCACACCTGCCTGCCGCCTTTGGCGATGCGCTTGAACACGTCGGCCTGGGTCTGGCCGGCGTTGAGGGCGGCCCAGAAGTCGCGGTAGGCTTGGCCGTTCGCGAAGTCGGGGTCGACGAAGAGGCGATGGTGCTTGCCGACGATCTCGTCGGCGGCGTAGCCCATCAGCTTGCAGAAGTTGCCGTTGGCCGTCAGCACCTGGCCTTCGGGCGTGAACTCGATGTAGGCGTAGCTGGTGTCGATGGCTGTGAGGATGCCGGCCGCGATCGCCTTTGACGCCTGGCGCTCCAACTCGGCCTCGGTGATGTCGTAGCGCACGCCGATGTACCGCGCCGGCTTGCCGTCGGGGCCCATCACGGGTGCGATGACCGCATCGACGTAGTAGGGCGTGCCGTCCTTCGCACGGTTCTTGATCACGCCGCGAAAGATCTCGCCGCGGCCGATGGTCTGCCACAGCTTCCTGAAGGTCTCCTTGGGCATGTCGGGGTGGCGCGTCGTGCTGTGCGGGTGGCCGATCAGTTCGTCGCGCGAGTACTTCGAGACCTCGATGAACTTCTCGTTCACCGAGACAATGTCGCCCTTCTTGTCGGACACCGAGACGATGCTCGTCACGTTCATCACGTCCGTGCGCACCTTCAGCTCGGTCTCCACTTCGGACAGGCGGGCGCGCAGTTCGGACAGCTCGGCCTCGGCCTTGGCAAGGGCCGCATCGGCCTGGGCACGTGCCTGGGCCTGTTGTCCGGCTTCCTGGCGCAGGTGCTGTAGCGCGCTGCCGGCGAAGAATTGGGCCAGCAGCCCGGTGGATGGTTCGTTCACGAGGGTTCTCCTTCAAGGGTCAGGTCAACGGCCGCTTCGGCGGGGCCGTCGCTGCGTCGGGAAGTGGAGGTGGCGGGGCCAGCGGCCAGCTTGCCCAGGGATTCGACGTCGAAGATCAGTGCCACTTCGCCGGACCCGAGGATCGATGAGCCCGAGATGCCGCGCATGCTGCTCAGCAGGCGGCCAAGCGGCTTGATGACGGTCTGGTGCTGGCCCTGCAGGCTGTCGACCAGCACGCCAAAGCGTCGCGTTCCAGTGCGGGCCACGACGATGCTGCTGGTGGTTGGCGGCGGCGCGTCCAATGCGTAGAGCGTGCGCAGGTCGATGACCGGCAGCAAGCTGCCACGCAGCTCGATGCAGCCGCGGCCGTGCGCGTCCAGTGCCAGGGCATCGGTGCGGCCGGCGATGACCTCCAGCACGGCTTCGAGCGGAAAGATGAAGCGCGAGTGGCCCACGCCGACGAGGAAGCCGTCGATGATGGCCAGTGTCAGCGGCAGGCGGATGTCGATCGTGGTGCCCTGGCCCTCGACGCTGTCGATGGCCACCGTGCCGCGCAGCGCCTCGATGTTCTGGCGCACCACGTCCATGCCCACGCCGCGCCCACTGAGGTTGGTGACCTTCTCGGCCGTGGAGAAGCCCGGCTCGAAGATGAGCTTGAGGATCTCCTCGTCCTGCGGCACCACGCCCTTCTCGACCAGGCCGCGTTGCCAGGCGCGTTCGAGCACCTTGTCGCGGCGGATGCCGCGGCCGTCGTCGATGATGCGGATGAGCACATTGCCCGACTCGTGGCACGCACGCAGCGTCAGGCTTCCGCCCGCCGGCTTGCCGGCAGCCAGGCGCTGCTCCGGCGTCTCCAGGCCGTGGTCCAGCGCGTTGCGTACCAGATGCATCAGCGGATCGGCGATGCGCTCGACGACGGCCTTGTCGAGCTCGGTGTCGCCTCCGACGATCTCCAGCGCCACGTCCTTGCCGAGCTCTGCCGCGGTGTCGCGCACCACGCGTCGAAAGCGTGAGAAGGTGGCGCCGATCGGCACCATGCGCAGCTTGAGCGTGCTGTTGCGGATGCTTTCGATCAGGCGCGTGATCTGCTGGTTGGCCTCGATCAGGCTGCGCTGGTGCGTCTGCTGCGCGAGTTGGGAGGCACCCGCACCAGCGATCACCAGCTCGCCCAGCAGCGTGATGACTTCGTCCAGCCGCGTGGCGTGCACGCGAATGTAGCCGCCATCGTCGCTCGGGTTGCCCGCGCCGCCACCCGTGGATTCGCGGGTGCGCGCGGCCGCGGCCCGTGCCGGATCGCCGGCCGCCGCGGCGGGCGTATCGGCATCGCCCGGCACTGCGGCTGGCGGCGCGCTGGTGAGCTCCTCCAGGCGCAGTTCGCAGTCCTCGCGGACGAATTCGAACGCGCGTTCGATGCGATCGCGCGACACCGGCGTCTCGAGGTTGAATTCGAAGCCGAGGTGGCAGGTCTCGGGCTCCAGCGCTTCGAGGCTGGGAACCGCGCCGCGGTCGAACACCAGGCCGTGGAGGCGGCCCAGGCCGGCGAGGTAGTGCAGGATCGACAACGGATCCATGCCGTTGCGGAAGGTGTCGGCGCCGAAGCGCACCGCCAGGTGCCAGCAGCTCGGTGTCTCGGCCAATGCCGTCGGCGCCACCGCAGCGGGCGTGCTCGTCCGTTGCGCCGTGTCACCGCCAGCCGCGCCGAGCGCGGCATTCAGACGCGCCACCAGTTGCTCGCGCGCCTGCAGATCGGACGCAGTGTCGGGCGACTCCGCACTGGCCACCAGATGGCGGATCTCGTCGTTGCTCTCCAGCAGCAGCGTGCTCATCGCCGGCGTCAGTGCGAGATGGCCTTCACGCAGGCGGTCGAGCAGGCTCTCGACGTGGTGCGTGAAGGCCACCACGCGGTGCAGCCCGAACATGCCGGCCGACCCCTTGACCGTATGGGCGCAGCGGAACAGCGCGTCCAGCAGGTCGGGGTCGCCGGGGGCATCCTCGAGTTCGAGCATCAGTTGCTCGAAGGCCGCGACCTGTTCGTTCGCCTCGGCGATGAAGGTGGGCAGGATTTCAGCGACGAGCGGATCGTCGTGTTGGCTGGTGGTCATGCGGCCTCCTGGACGGGGTTCAGCAGGAAGTCCGCGCCAAGCTGCGTGCAGACGCTGGCCAGCGCGGCGCTGGGCTGCTCGAGCAGCAGGCGGCGCTCACGGCGCGCGAGCGCGTTCGCCAGTGAGGTGAGCAGTTGCACGCCGGCGGCGTCGATCTCGCTCACGGGCGAGGCATCGACGCTGAGGGTGTGGCTGGCGGCATCGCCATCGGCCAGCCAGCCGAGGAAGCGGGTGTGCCACTCGGCGACGGCATAGATGGTCAGCTCGACCGGCAGGGTGTAACTGGGCTGCATGTTGTCCTCTCAGAGCCGGATGACGCGAGACCGCAACGTTTCCGCATGACGGCGCCATGTCGGGCGGGTCGCGGGCAAGTCGAGGCCAACAGTCAGAACGTGAGCATTCATTTGCAAGAGCCCTTGTTCGCTTTCCTGTCGCGTCGATGCGGCAGGCTCTCAGACCGGTGCGGTCAACATGGCGTGGATTGGCACGGTCACGGCCGGTCTTTCGGCGCGACGGAGGCGAACTTGAGTGGCACGGGCTTTCGTGCGAGCAAATTGCCCGCAAACAACCCGCCTTCTGGCGGGTGTTTTGTGATTGGAGGCTGTTATTTGTTCAGTGTTTGCTCCAGATGCTTCGTGAACTGCTCCACGACTCACCGAGAGACTGTGGCTGAGGTTTTGCGTCAGTGACAGCGCTCAACGACTCAGCCACCGAAAGGCCGTCCTTCTCCTGAAGAACGGCAGATCCCGCAGCGCTCAACGCATGGCCTGGCTCGGGCGTGTTGAGTGTCGCGGGTGACTTCAAGGCTTGCCCGCGATGACCCTCTTGTAGGCCCCGAAGGCGGGCTTGTCCGAGCCGATGCTGTAAGCCGTCGAATCGTAGTGCACCAAGCCGTAGCTGCCTTCCCCGCCGGCGATGTTGGATTGGTCAAGCAGTTCGTACACCAGGTAGCCGCGCACCTTGGAGGGCGCGCGGTGGTAAACCTCGTTGGCCACCTGTGTGATGTAGGCGGCCTGTTCGGCCTCCTTGCCGTTGAGCGAGCCCTCGTTGCGGTTGCTCTCTGCGATCAGGATCTCCTGCTGGGGAAAGCCCTGCAGGATGTTCAGCACCGACATCATCGGATCCACCTCGCGGTACCAGTCGTAGCCGGTGACCTCCCATTTCACGCCGTCGCTGTTGAGCCGCTGCAGGAAGCCGGTGTGCAGCCAGCCGATGTTGAGCGCGCGCTTGGCGTCGGGGTCGCCGGCCCGGATGCCGTCGCCGAAGGCACGGATGAAGTCGCGGACCTTGAAATACCGGTCGTCGTAGTGGGAGGGCTGGTCGCCGTCGTACGCCTCACCGCGGATGCAGTCCCGCTCCAGTTCGTTGGCCAGCTGGTAGTAGGCGACCTTGCCGCGGTAGTGCTCGGCCACGGCCCGTCCGTAGGCGAAGAAGTCGGGCCGGCCTTGTGCATCGTGCGGCAGTTCGCTGTCGTTGTTGGCGTCGGCGAGCAGCACCAGGTACACCTTCATGCCGCGCGCGTAGGCGCCCTCGACCACCTCGTCCAGGTAGCTCCAGTCATAACTCTGGCGCACCGGGTCGTAGCGGGGCGAGAGATTGGTTCGGTACAGCCCGATGCCCAGGCTCTTGGCCTTGTCGAGCTGGGCTGTCAGCTGGTGACGCGGGTAGACAGCGGAACTGGTGTTCGCGTGCGCGCTGACGCCCCACTGGAAGCCGTCGCGGTGGGAGGGTGTGAGGACGACGTCGTCGAACCAGGCGGTGCCGCCGGCCGCGGCATCCTGTCGCAGGTACAGCCGCAGCTTGGCCGTGCCGGGGGCAAATCCGCGCAGCTTGACAGCGTAGCGCGTCCAGCCTTGCGTGCCGCCGGTGCGCACGAGGGCGGGGTTGCCGCCCGGCTGGTACCAGCCCAGCGCGTTGTCCTTGGCGTCGAGCTGCAGGGCGTTGATGCTGATGCTGTTGGCCGCGGCGTTGCTGCTCTTGACCCACAGCGAGAGGTCGTAGCCTTCGCTGGCCGCCACGGGGATGCCGTCGGTGAAGAGGTAGGACTCGGCCCCCGAGGCGGTCACCTTGGCGGCGTACTGGCCGCTGTGTCTTTCGGTCGACGTGCGGCTCCAGCGGCCCTGGGCATAGGGCCACAGGGCGCGCTCGAAGCCAGGCTCGGCGACCTGGTTGACGGCGCTCAGTGTGACGTCGTCGAACCAGACGGTGCCGGGTGCACCGGCGTCCAGGCGCAGGTACAGCTTGACGAAGGCCGTGGCGGGGTCCAGCCCGTCCAGGGTGGTGGTGTAGTGCGTCCAGTTCTGGCGACCACCGGTCTGGATCAGCTTCAAGTCTCCCTGGGGATACCACCCCACGGCCTCCTGGTTGGCGTTGCCCTGCAGCACGTTCAGGCTGATGGCGGGGGCCGAGCTTTGCAAGTCCGACTTGATCCAGACACTGACGCGGTAGACGGTGTGGGGCTGCACCGTGATTGGTGCGGAGGACATGTACTGCCCGGTGTTGCCGCCGACGACCTTGACGGATTGTGAGCCCGAGTGGGCCACGGTGGGGTCGACCTGGAAGCCGCCGACGGTCTCGGTGTACCAGGGGCCGTTCTCGAAGCCGTCCTGGAAGTCTGCCGCATGGGCGGCTGGCGCGGCGAAGAGGGCGGCACTCAGCGCAGCGAGGCCGGCAAAACCGGCGAGGGGTCGTGAGAAGGGAAGAGGCATGGAAGTGTTTCTCTGAAGACAACGACATGATGTGAGCGACATTGCTCGCCGACTTGCACGCCCAGGGGGCTGCGGTGGGGTTGGACTCCACCCAAGAGGGGGAGGGCGGCATCCGGAATGTCGCCAGGGGAGAACCCGTCCGGAAACTGGCGGGAGACCAGCCTATTCAGCCCATGTGGGTCTCAAGTGCGAGCATGTGGAGGGGGAGGAGAAGCTCTGGCAGTGCACGGCCATGGGGGAGGTCAAGCAGGCCCCGTGAGAGGGGCGCTTTTCCCCGTCAGGCGCTCGCGGACCCTTGGTCGGCAATCCGCGCCTGCGTTGCCGGCAGCCCGCGTGACCCACTGCATGACCTGCGCAAGGACATGACCCGGCCGGGTTGACAGAGCGCCCTTGCAGGGGCCAGCATCGCGGCACCTTTCTGTTCTGAAAGAAGCGATGCCTGAGATCACCACATTGAGCCAGAGGGAGCTGCTCGCCTTGGCGCTGGATGCGTCCCAGCGGGAGGACCGTGGGCATTGCATGGTGTATCTCAAGGAGGCTGTCGCGCGGCCCGACGCCACGGCCGAGGCCTGTTTCCTGCTGGGCAGCGAGTATGCGCAGTTGCAATTGATGGACGATGCGAAGCGCTTGATGCACCAGGCGCTGGAAATCCGGCCTGGCCTGGGCATCGCCCGCTTCCAGCTGGGCTTGCTCTATCTAACGGACAACCAGGCCGCCGAAGCGCAGAGCGTGTGGGGGCCTCTGGCCGAGCTGGGCGAGGGCGAGGCCCTGAGGGCATTCCACCAGGGGATGCTGCACCTCATCCGGGACGAGTTCGCCGACACCCTCCGCTGGCTGGAGCGCGGCACCGGCCTCAACACCGTCAACCCGGCCTTGAACCACGACATGCAGATGATCATGGACCGGGTCCGCGAGCTGCAGGCCCAGGCGGCCACTGTGGAGAAGACGGAACCCGAGGACAAGAAGAATGATGAGGAAGAGGGCCACCATCTTTTCCTTCATGCCTACCAGCTTGGCAAGTCGCACTGACAAGGCCCATGGAGATGAACGCTCCCGCTTCCACAGATGCGCTGCGCCTGCGTGCCCAGCGTCTGGCAGGTTTCCTTGAACAGGATCCTGAGAATGTTCCGCTGCGCACCGATCTGGCCGACCTGCTGCTTGAATTGGACGAGACCGAAACTGCGCGGCAGCATGTGGAGGCCGCGCTGGCCCGGCAGCCGCAGGACGGACCGTTGCGGTACCGCCGAGCGGTGATCCTTCACAGGCAGGGGGAGCTGACTCAGGCCCATGCCCAGCTGTCGGAACTGCTGGCGCAAGGTGTGGACGAGCCCGTGGTCCATTTCGAAATGGGACGTGTGCAATTCGCCCAGGGGGAGTTTGCCCGGGCGATACAGACCCTGGCTCCGCTGTGCCAGGCGGCCTCACCCGCCGAGCTGCGGCCCATGGCGGCTTTTCTCAGCGTGCGCGGTCTGCATCAACTGGGCGAACTGGACGCCGCCATCCAACTGGCCGAGTCCGTGATGTCGACAGGGGGGAGCGATTCCGCGTTGGGCACCGCACTCGCCACCTTGTACCTGGATGCAGGCCGGCCGGCCGATGCGGCGCGTCTCTATGCACAGGCGGAAGCGGCGGAGCAGCTCAATCCAGAACTGCTCTCCGTGGGAGGGTACCTGGCCTTTGGCGAGGCGGACCTGGGCGTGGCCCAGGCGCGCTTCAAGGCCAGCCTGGCCGCTGCCCCGCACCTGGGGCGCTCGCACCTGGGCCTGGGACTGCTGTGTGCGATCCAGGGCAACGTGGCGCAGGCTCGGACGGAATTGGAAACGGCGGCACAGGCGATGCCGACGCACCTGGGGACCTGGCATGCCCTGGCCTGGATGCACCTGCTGGTCCAGGACGTCGACGCTGCCGAGGCTGCGTTCGAGAAGGCCATGGCGGCGGACCGCAATTTCGGCGAGAACCACGGTGGCCTGGCCCTCATTGCCGCCCTGCGTGGCGACCGCCTGGCGGCCCAGGAACTCTGCCGCACCGGTGCCAAGCTTGACCCTGCCGCTTTCAATGTGGGAGCGGCCGTTTTGCTCCTGCGAGAGGGCACGACCATGGCATCCCCCGCGTTCCGTGAACAAGCCTTCCGGATCCTGCACGACAGGTTGCTGTCCCAGGACGCCGGCTTGCGGGCTCTGTTCGACAAGCTGATGCGGGCGCCCAGGCCGAGCATGCACTGAGCGCTGGCCGGGCGCCTTGCTTCTTTCCTGCAGGCGTGCCCATTCCTCACGTGAGCTTGTTCACGGGGGCGGGGAATCAGGGTCGGAAACACCCCACACGCAGGGTGTGATCACTCACAATCCGCCAGCGGTCATGGGAGGTTGACGGACCGCCGGCTCGAGGAAAGTCCATGTCCCCAGACCAATCCGTCCAACTGCTCGCGCAATTGCTGTGGAAAGCGGCCGTCATCTCGGCGCCCCTCTTGTTGTCGCTGCTGTTGATCGGCCTGCTCGTCAGCGTGTTCCAGGTCGTCACCCAGATCCAGGAGATGTCGCTGACCTTCATCCCGAAGCTGATCGTGGCGGTGGTGGTTCTTTCCGTGGCGGGACCCTGGATGATGGGGCAGCTGGTGTCCTACAGCGTCGCCCTGATCAGCGGCATTCCTGCACGCCTGTAGTCCGCCACGCCATGCATGTCGAGTTCAACGAATCCTGGATGCTGGCGACAGTCCTGCTGTGGGTGCGCGTGGGCACCCTGTTCTTCATGAGCCCGTGGGTGCGGGCACTGCGGGCACCCGCGACGTTCACCGTGCTGCTGACCTTCGTGCTGTCCGGCTTCCTGGCGGGCACCCTGGGTGCGCGGGCGACGGCAACCCTCGATCAGCCGGTGGCGCTGGTGCTGGCGGTGTTGGCGGAATTGTTGACTGGTGCGCTGCTCGGCATGGCCGTGCAATGCGTGTTCGCGGCTTTTTCGATGGCCGGGGGACTGCTTGACGTGCAGATGGGCTTCGGCATGGGTGCCGTGTTCAACCCCCTGACACAATCCCGCTCACCGGTGCTGGGGGCAGCCTTGGCGCTGTTCGGCGTGGCTTTCTTCTTTGCGGTGGATGGACACCATGCGGTGATGCGCGGCCTGGCGTTTTCCATGACGCAGGTTGCACCAGGGACACCATGGTTCCTGGTCTCGCCTGCGCTCATCCTGCGCCCAGTCGGCGCGATGTTCACCACGACGCTGCTGCTCGCGGCCCCGGTCTTCGTGGTGCTGCTGCTGACGGAGATGGCCTTGGCCGTGGCTTCGCGCGCGCTGCCGCAGATGAACGTGTTCTTCGTGGCCATGCCCGCCAAGCTTCTGGTGGGCCTGAGCGTGCTGGCGTTGATGGTGCCCCTGATGGGCCCGGTGATGACGCGCGCCTACGGGCAGATCTTCCAGTTCTGGGATGGGGTGCTCCGATGAGCCAGCCACAGCAGGACATGGACCGCAACGAGGAAGCCACGCCCTACAAGCTGGAGGAGGCCCGCAAGCGCGGGTCCGTGGCCCGGAGCACGGAGCTGATGTCGCTCGCGGTGATGTCGATGGTGACGGTGGCGCTCTTCGCCCTGGCCGCGCCGGCGCTGCGGGACCTGGCGGGCCTGCTGGCGCGCGGCCTGTCAGGCCGTGTCCGGCTGGACGATCCGAATGCCGCGGGCCGACTGGGTGCTGACGTCCTGTGGGCGGCCCTGCAGATCCTGGCACCGCTGCTGTTTTCGCTGGTGGTCGTCGTGGTGGCGGTCAGCGTGCTGAGTTCGGGGGCCGTGTTCAGCAGCACGCCGCTCAAGCCCGACTTCAACCGGTTGAATCCCGTCACTGGTTTCAAGCGCCTGTTCTCGATCAAGTTGCTGTACGAGGCCTTCAAGAGCGTCCTGAAGCTGGTGGCCCTGGCTTTCGTGGGGGGCCTGGCCCTGGGCGCGCTGCTTCCGGGCATGGCCCACCTGTACGGTGCCTCGGCCAAGGGACTGCTGGCCACGCTGGTGGGCAGCGCGGCGGGCCTGGCGGCCAAGTTGTGCGCCGTGCTGGCATTCTTCGCCCTGGTGGACGTGCTGTTCAGCCGCTGGGACTTCAAGCGTTCCCTGCGCATGAGTCAGCGCGAGATCGAGGATGAGACCAAGCACCGCGAAGGCGACCCCCGCATCAAGTCGCGCCTGCGCGAGTTGCGCCTGGAATTCCTGAAGCGTTCGCGCGCCGTGGCGAAGGTCCCTCAGGCGGACGTGCTGATCACCAACCCGACTCACCTGGCCGTGGCACTGCGCTACGAGCATGGCAAGTCGGTGGCGCCCCAGGTGCTGGCCAAGGGGGCCGGCAGCATGGCGCGACAGATGCGCGAGCTGGCCTATCGCTCCGGCGTGCCCGTGGTCCAGAACGTGCCGCTGGCGCGGGCCTTGTTCAAGGAGGTCGAGCAGGACGGCTACGTGCCCGAGCGCTGGTACCCGCAGGTGGCCCGGATCCTGGTGTGGGTGCGCAACGCCCGCCAGGCCAAACAGGGCGCAGGGGCGAAGGCATGAACGGTCTGCGCCGCGTCCTGGGCCCCCACGTCGACATGCTGTTGGTCGCGCTCGTGGTGGGGGTTCTGATCGTGCTCTTCGCGCCGGTGGCCGCGGGCGTGCTCGACGTGCTGATCCTGTCCAACGTCGGCTTCGCCCTGATGATCCTGCTGCTGACGTTCTACATGCACCGCCCGGTCGAGTTCTCGACCTTTCCCTCGCTGCTGCTGATCGCCACCTTGTTCCGCCTGGCGCTGAACGTGGCGGCCACGCGGCTGATCCTCACGGACGCGCACGCGGGCAAGGTGATCGACGCCGTGGGCTCGTACGTGGTGGCCGGCAACTACGTGATCGGGCTGATCGTGTTCCTGATCCTGGTGGTGGTGCAGTACGTGGTGGTCACCAACGGCGCGCAGCGCGTCTCCGAGGTGGCCGCCCGGTTCACGCTGGACAGCATGCCCGGCCAGCAGATGAGCATCGACGCCGACCTCAACATGGGCTTCATCGACCAGGCCGAGGCCCAGCGCCGCCGCAAGGTGCTGGAGAAGCAGTCGGGCTTCTATGGCGCCATGGACGGCGCCAGCAAGTTCGTCAAGGGCGATGCGATCGCGGGCATCATCATCCTGCTCATCAACATCGTGGGTGGGCTGATCATCGGCGTGATGCAGAAGAACATGGCCTGGGGCGAGGCCCTGCACACCTACACGCTGCTGACCATCGGCGACGGCATCGTGACGCAGATCCCCGCCCTGGTCATCTCGGTGGGCACCGGCATCATCGTGACCCGCTCGGCCTCGGACACCAACCTGAGCGCAGAGGTGCTGCGCCAGCTCACGGCCTTTCCCAAGGCAGTCTGGCTGGTGACGGGGGCGATGGCCTGCCTGGTGTTCCTGCCCGGCATCCCGGCCTGGCCTGTGGCTCTGGTGGTCGCGGCGCTGGCTGTCTTCGGAGGACTTTCACAGTGGCGAGACAAGCCGGCGGCGGCCGACCCGGAAGCCAGCCCCGCCGAGCCGGAGGCCGCGCAACCGTCAGGCATCCCGAAGGTCGAGCCCGTGGCGGTGCGCGTCGGCAAGGCGCTGTCGAGCCTGGTGCAGGGCGAGGAGTCGCCGCTGATGCAGCGGGTTGCCGCCTTCCGCACGCAGTTCGCCGCCGAATTCGGGCTGCTGCTGCCTTCCGTCAAGTTCATGGTGGAGGAGCGGCTGGGCGAGCATGCCTATGAGATCAGCCTCTACAGCGTCATCCACGGCCGGGGCGAGCTGATGCCCCAGCGCATCCTGGCCATCCATCCCACCGGCGACACCCGCCAGGTCGCCGGCATCGAGACCCGCGAGCCCACCTATGGGCTGCCGGCAGTCTGGATCGAGGAGGCCCAGCGGGAACAGGCCCGCGCGACCCGCTTCACCCTGGTGGACCCGCCCACCGTGTTCATCACCCACCTCAGCGAGACCTTGCGACAGCACTGCGCCAGCCTGGTGACCCGCGCGGAGGCCGACAAGCTGCTGAACCGCGTGCGCGAGAGCCAGCCCGGGCTGGTCGAAGAGGTCGTGCCGACCATCCTCAGCGTGGTCGACATCCAGAAGGTGCTGCAGAACCTGCTGCGCGAGAAGGTGAGCCTGCTGCACGCGGAGGCCATCGTCGAGACCCTCGCCGACGTGGGGCGCAGCACCCGGGACGCGGCCCTGCTGACCGAGGCCGTGCGCCAGCGCCTGGGCGCGGCGATCTGCCAGCAACTGATGGGCGACGGCAAGGTGCTGCAGGTGCTGACCGTGGACCCGATGCTCGAGCAGACCTTGCGAGCCAGCGTGGTGGAGGCTGGCCTGGCGGTGGACCCGCGCGTGGCCGAGCAGATGCTGTCCCGCGTGGTGAGCCAGGCCGAGCAGATGATGCGCGGCAACCTCCTGCCCGTGCTGCTGTGCGCCCCCGACCTGCGGCGCCACCTTCGCCAGCTGACGGAACGCGCCATTCCCCACATGCGGGTGCTGGCCGTGACCGAGGTGCCCAGCACGATCGCCCTCAAGGCCTTTGGCAGCGTGAGCGTGCCGAGCGCGGGTTGAGCCTGTTGTCTTGGTCTGTTTGATTGTTTGTTCACAGGAAGTCGTCCATGAATGCCCTTGAGATCGCAGCCATCGGGCTGCAGCAGAACACGGAGCGCCTGCGGGTGATCAGCCACAACGTGGCCAACATCTCCACACCAGGCTACAAGCGCCAGGTCAGTGTCGCGGGGGCGTTCTCGAATGCGATGGACTCGGCGCAGGCGGTCGTGGCCACGCAGCTCGACCAGAGCGCGGGCAAGCTGATGCGCACGGGCAGTCCCCTGGATGTGGCCCTGGCCGAGCGCGAGTTCCTGATGGTGCAGACGAATGGCGGTGCACCCGCGCTGGTGCGGGGCGGCAGTCTGCAGGTGGATCCGCGGGGCAAGCTCGTGACGGCCCAAGGCCTGGCCGTGCAGGGCACCGGCGGTGAGCTGACGGTGCCGCCGACGGCCACGCAGGTGCGCATCGATGCGGCCGGCAAGGTGTGGGCCGACGAGGCGCTGGCCGGCACCCTGCGGGTGGTCCGCATGGCGCCGGGCGAGGGGCCGGTCCCCCTGGGGGAGGGCCTCTACGCGGTGCCTCCCGGCACGCAAGCCCTGCAGCCCGTGGATGCGCCTGCCCTGCAGGTCGGCCACCTGGAGGCCTCCAACGTGTCGAGCGCCCAGGAGATGGTGGCGCTCATGAACACCACCCGCCACGCCGAAACCATGGTCCGGCTGATCCAGGGCAGCGACGAGCTGATGGAGAAGGCGATCCGCAAACTGGGAGAACTGTGATGAATGACGCGATGTACATCGCTGCGACCGGCATGAAGGCGCAGCAGACGCAACTCAACGTGATCGCCAACAACGTGGCCAACGTCAACACCTCGGGCTTCAAGCGCTCGCGGGTCAACTTCCTGGACCTGGTGCAGCGCGAGAACGGCGCCGCCGCCCCGGCCGATCTCGCCGAGCTGCAGGCCCAGGCGGCGGCCGGTGCCGGGGTGAACGTGGGGGCGGTGTCGCGCCAGTTCTCGCCTGGTGACATCAAGAGCACCGGCAACCCGATGGACCTGGCGATCCAGGGCGAAGGCTTCTTCGAGGTCCTCCTGGCCGATGGCAGCACCGCCTACTCGCGCGGCGGATCCCTGCAGGTCAATGCCGACAACCTGCTGGTCACGGCCGAGGGGCACGTCCTCAAGCAACGCATCCAGATCCCGGCCGACATGCGCAGCCTGAGCATCTCGCCCGAGGGCGAGGTCGTGGCAAAGGACGCCAAGTCCAAGGAGTGGAACCTGGGGCGCCTGGAGCTGGTGACCTTCGCCAGCCCGGCCGGCCTCGTGGCCCTGGGCGACAACGTCTACCGCAGTGGCCCCGCGTCCGGCGAGCCGCTGACCGCCCTGCCGGGCGAAGCCGGGGCAGGCCGCCTGGCGCAGGGCCAACTCGAATCCTCCAACGTCAAGCTGATCGACGAGATGGTGCAGATGATGGTGGCGCAGCGCGCCTACGAGATGAACGTGAAAGTCATCCAGGCGGCCGATGAGGTCGCCGGTCTGACCAACAACATGCGCAAGTGAACGCAAGCCATGCACCGCGCCGCCCGAACGCTTCGCCACCTGCTGCTGGGGACCCTGACGCCGGCCCTGTTGTCGCCTGCCTGGGGGCAGGAGGCGCAGGGCGCCTGCGAGGAGGCCCAAGCCCTGCTCGCGCAGGCCGCCGCGGCGCAGCGGCTCGAGGTGAGCGTGGCCTGCATGCCGGGGAAAGGTACTGGTGGCGAGGCAGGACGCTGGGCTCTGGAGGGCCCCCTGCCGGCGTTGGTGTCCGGCCCGGCACGGGTGGCCTTGCGCCCACGCAGCAGGGAGCCAGCGCGTGCATTGGCGGTGCCCGTGGTCCTGACGGTGCGATCCACTGCCTGGGTGGCGCGCCATGACATCGGGGCAGGGCAGCCGCTGGGCATGCAGGACCTCGCCAGGCAGCCGATCGACTGGCCCGTGGGCGTGGTGCCTGCCTCAGGAGAGGAGCTGCCTCCGCAGGGCCGTGCACGCCAGGCCATCCGTGCGGGTCGGGCGGTCGGCGCAGCCATGGTGGCGGCAGGCGACGAATTGATGCAGGGTGACCCCGTCACGTTGCATGTGCGCACCGGCGCCATGACCATCGAACGCCCGGCGGTGCTGGTGGCGGACGCCCGGGTGGGGCAGATGGCACGTGTGCAGATTAAAGGTCAGCGCGAAGTGGTCGAAGCTTGGATCGCCGCGCCCACAACGGTTGTTCTGGAGCACCCCTGACGCATGAAGACGCCCGCCCTTGTCCCTTTGCTCCTACTCCTGCTGGCCGAGTCGATGCCGGGGCGCGGCCATGCGCAGGCGGCCGCGTCCGCGGCGGCGCTGCCGGAAGTGCCTGCGGCCAGCGCCGCGCGCGCGCCACGCGAAAGCCTGTACACGGAAGGCGACTACATGGCGCTGACCTCCGACCGCCGCCCGCGTCGCGTGGGCGACCTGGTGACGGTGGTCATCTATGAGAATGCCAGCGCCACCAGTTCGGCCGACACCGGCTCGACACGCGACGCCGACGTTGGCTTCAAGCTCGAGGCGCCGGCGCGCACCCGCTCGGGCGGCCTGTCGACCAACAACGATTTTTCAGCCGGCGGCAAGACCCAGCGTGCCGGCAAGGTGCTGGCCCAGCTCACCGTGACGGTGCGCGACATCGCGCCCAACCAGGACTTGCTGATCGCCGGTGAGCAACTGCTCGAGATCAATGGCGAGAAGCAGGCCATCCGGCTGGAGGGCCGGGTGCGCCAGCGCGACATCACCGAACAGAACACGGTGCTGTCCACGCGCGTGGCGGACGCCAAGATCGCCTTCGTGGGCGAGGGCGTGCTGGGCGACAAGCAAAAGCCCAGCTGGTGGCAGAAGTTCCTCACGCTGTTCGGATTCTGAGGATGGGCACCATGACTTCGGCGCGCTTCGCTGCATTCTTCTCGGCCTGGGCCTCCGTGCTCGGCCTGTGCCTGTCCCTGGGTCTGGCCGTGCCGCCGGCCGCGGCACAGCAGGTCCGGATCAAGGACCTGGGCAAGATCTCCTCCTCCCGCGAGAGCGGCCTCGTTGGCTACGGGCTGGTCACCGGCCTGGCAGGCACGGGCGATTCGCAGCGCAGCAAGGCCACCCGGCAGTCGCTGGCCAACCTGCTGTCGCGCTTCGATCTCGACGTGCCCAGCGACGACATCCAGAACCGCAACGTCGCCGTGGTCATGATCACCGCCGGGCTGCCGACCTTCTCTCGGCCAGGCGACAGCCTCGACGTCACGGTGACCTCGATCGGCGATGCGCGCAGCCTGGCGGGCGGCAACCTGCTGCAGGCTCCGCTCAAGGGGCCCGATGGCCGCGTGTACGCCCTGGCGCAGGGCCCGCTCACGGTCGGCGGCTACCGCTATGACGCCAACGGCAACCAGGTCCAGAAAAACCACCCGACGGTCGGCCTGATCAGCGCCGGGGCCACGGTGGAAGTGGGCATGGCGGGCGAGCGCCGCAGCCAGGAGAGCATCACCTTCGTGCTGCACGACGCCGACTACACCACGGCCGGCCGCGTCGCCGACGCCATCAACGCCTCGGTGGGCGACAGCGTGGCCGAGGTGCGCGACGCGGCAGGCGTGGACATCCGCGTTCCGGCGGCCCTGCGCGAGCGCGTGCCCGTCTTCATGCGCCGCATCGAGGCCCTGTCCGTGGAGCCGGACCGCCGGGCCCGGGTGGTGGTCAACGAGCGCACCGGCACGGTGGTCTCGGGCGGTGACGTGCGCATCGACAAGGTGGCGGTCTCGCACGGTGACCTGAAGGTGACCGTCGAGGCCGAGACCACCGTGTCCCAGCCCCTGCTGGTGCGCCAGGTGGGACCGGAAGTCGGCACCCGGGTGGTCAACAACAGCCGCCTGCGGGTGGACGAGCCGGGCGGCGCCACGTATGTCCCGCCAGGCCCGGTGACGGTGGCCGACCTGGTGCAGGCCTTGTCCCGCGCCAAGACCAACACCCGCGACGTGATCGCGATCCTGCAAGCCATCAAGGCCGCTGGCGCCTTGCATGCCGATTTGATTGTCCAGTGAGCCCGCCCGAGGAGGTCACCCATGAACCTGATCGATCCTGTCACCCTCGCACTGGCGAGCCGCGCCTTGGACGCGGCCAGCCAGCGCCACGCGGTGCACGCCAACAACATCGCCAACGCGCATGCCGAGGGGTTCGCGCCTGGGCGGGTGAGTTTCGAGGAACACCTGTCCCAGCTGCGGGACGCCCTGGACAGTGGGGCGACGCTCGCGCCCGGCGACGTGGCCCAGCTGCCCATCACCGTCGAGACGGCCGCGCCCGGCACGCCGGTGGAGGTGGAGAACGAAGTGGCTGCCCTGGCCCGCAACGCATTGCACTACCAGGCCCTGCTCAAGGCGGTGGACCGCCAGCTCGGCATGGTGTCGCTGGCCGTGTCCGACGGGAGGCGCTGATGGACTACCGTGCCGCCTTCGAGATCAGCGCCGCCGGGATGTTCCTGGAGAAGACCCGGCTGGACATCTCCGCACTGAACCTCGCCAACATGCACAGCTCGATCGCCCCGGGGAGCCAGGGCTACCGCCCCATGCGGGTGCTGGCCCAACCCCTGGCCGCCGACTTCTCCAACGTCATGACCGCGGAGAACAACGCCGCGGTGCGCAGCCTGACCATCGTGCCGATGGACAGCACGCCGCGCCTCGTCAGCGACCCGGGCCACCCGCATGCCGATGAACACGGCTTCGTGCGCTATCCCGGCGTCGACCAGGCGGCCGAGATGATCACCGCCATGACGGCCCTGCGGGCCTACGAGGCGAACGTGGCCGCGGCCGGTCTGGCCCGCGCCATGGCCAGCCGCGCCCTGGAAATTGGAGGACAACGATGACACCTTTCGTGCCACCCCTCGAAGCCGTGGGCGCCGCCCAGGCGGCCCTGCCGGCGGCGGAGCCCCCGGCCCAGCCGGTCGCGGCTTTTGGTCAATGGTTTGCCCATGAAGTGGGCAGCGTCAACACCCAATTGGTGACGGCCGAGCGCGGCGTGCAGCAGCTCGCCAGCGGCGGCAGCGTGAACCTGCACGACACGATGCTGCAACTGGAGCAGGCGCGCCTGGCCTTCCAGCTGGCCATCCAGGTCCGCTCGAAGGTGATGGAAGCCTACCAAGACGTGATGCGGATGCAGGTGTGACCCATGGCCGACTTCCTGCTTTTCCTCCGCAGTCTCAGCGGGCGCAGTCGCATCGCCCTGGTGTCCGGGTTCGCCCTGATCGTGGTGCTGGTGGCCGCGGCGGCCTGGTGGGCGCTGCACGCGCCCTACGGTGTGCTGTTCTCAAACCTGTCCGAGCCGGACGCCGCCGCCCTTGCGCAGGAACTGGACAAGCTCAAGCAGCCCTACCAGCTGGCCGGCGAAGCCGGACAAGGGCAGACCATCCTGGTGCCCGAGTCGGCGGTGCACAAGACCCGACTGGCCCTGATGGGGCGCCAGCTCCCGCTGCACGGTGCGGTTGGGTTCGAGCTGTTCAACAACACCGATTTCGGCGTCAGCGACTTCGTGCAGAAGGTCAACTACCAGCGCGCGCTGCAGGGCGAGCTCACCCGGACCATCCTGGCGCTCGAGCAGGTGCAGTCGGCGCGCGTCCATCTGGCGCTGCCCGAGCAGGGCCTGTTCCGCAAGGAGGCGGCGAAGGCCAAGGCGTCCGTTACCGTCGTGACGCGGCAGGGCCAGCGGCTGGAGGCCGCCCACGTGGCTGGCATCCAGCGCCTCGTGGCGGCCTCCGTGCCCGACGTGCGGGCGGAAGACGTCATCGTGACCGACCAGCACGGCGCGACCCTGTCCAAGGCCGCGCCGGAAGAGGGCGCCACGGCCGGCGTGGCCCTGGACGCCAGCCTGGACCTTGAGTCCCGCCTGGTGCGCAAGGCCACCGTGGTGCTGGAGCGCATGTTCGGCGAGGGCCAGGCGCTGGTGACCGTCGAGGTGGGGCTGAACCACCAGCAGATGCGCGTCACCACCGAAGAGGTCCTGGCGGCCTCGAACGGCACCGGTGACCAGGCGCCATCGGGGGTGGTGGTGCGCGAGCGGACCTCCACCCGCCAGGGCGGCGCTACCGAAGGGGCCCCGGGGAACGCGGGCAAGGTCACCTCCCAGGAAATCGACTACCAGCCTGGCAAGCGCGTGATGCAGGTCGTCTCCCCGAGCGGCACGGTGTCCCGGCTCAATGTGGCCGTGGTGATCAAGCGGGCCTTGAGCGATACCGAGGTGCAGCGTGTGCGCGAGCTGGTCAGCGCGGCCGTGGGGGCGCAGCCTGGGCGGGGCGACGTGATTGCTCTGTACGCCATGTCTGCGTCGCGGATGGACGTGCATGCCGAGCCGGCTGCGGTGCCGGTGGCGCCGTCCGCCGAGGCGCCTCAGCCAGAGGCGCAAGCCCCGCCGGTCACCGCGGCGGCGCCGGGCGAGGTTCCGGCTTCCAAGAAGATGGGGATCGTTGCCGCCGCGGCAGTCATCGTTCTGCTGGGTCTTGCGGCCCTGTGGGCGCATTCCCAGCGGCTGCAGCGACGGTCGATGCCAGCGCCTGCGCGCAGCCTGAGCCCCTCCGAGCGGGATGCGCTGCTGAAGTCCGTGCACCAGTGGCTGGGCACGTCGGAAAGCCGCGCATGAGGACCTTCCCATGACACCTGAACTCGACCCCCGGCGCCGCGCGGCCCTCACCCTGCACGGCCTGTCGGCCACCGACCGCCAGTGGGTGCTGGGGCAACTGCGGCCGGTGCAGCGCGCCGAGCTGGAGGCCTTGCTGGCCGAGCTGGTCGAGCTTGGCATTCCCAGTGATCCCGCCTTGGTCGAGGCCGCGCTCCAACACCCACACGGCACGGAGCCTTCCCTGTCCATGCCGCCTCCGGCGCCGATCGACAGCAGCCCGCAGGTTCTGGCCGAGCTGTTCCGGCACGAGCCCGACGTGCTGCTGGGCCTGTACCTCGACACCCTGGAGACTAGCGGGGTGGAGCAGGTGCTCAGGCAACTGCCCAGCGAGCGCGTGGTGCGTCTGCGCGGCGCGCCTGCCGCCGCGCTGCGCCAGGCGACCGCCCTGCGCGAGGCCCTGCGCGAGGTGGTGCACGCGCACACCCATCCGCCGGCGCAGGGCGCAGCGGTCGGTCTCGGTGAGGCACTGACATGACACTCAGCAAAGGCCTGATCAAGGGCGCGTCCCTGCGCGCCAGCACGGTGATGCGTCCTTCCGTGGCATCCCGTCCTGCACCGGGCGCCACACCCGTCCCGCGCGAGGCGTCGCCTGCGGGGCCCCCCGTCCAGCAAGCGGCAGCGGTCGTCGCCCCACCACGCCCGGGACCGGACCCCGCCGAGCTGGCGCGCTTGAAGGAAGCGGCGCGCCAGGAAGGCCTGGCCCTGGGCTTGCAGCAGGCCCAGGCGGAGGCTGAGCGGGTGCTGCGCGACAAGCTCGGCGAGTTGAGCCGGCTGATGTCCGCCGTCTCCCAGGCCTACCACGCCCATTGCCGGCAGCAGGAGGCGCATCTCGCCGACTTCGCCTTCGTCGCCGTCAACCGCGTGCTCGGCGACGTCCTGCAAGACCGTGCGGCCGTGCTGCCCAGCGTGCGCGCGGCCCTGCAAGCCAGCCAGCCCTGGCAGGAAGCCACCTTGGAGTTGCATCCGCAGGACCTGGAGATGGTGTCCCTCGCCCTGGGCCAGGAGGCTGCGCTTCAAGGGCTGCGCTGCGTGGCCAGTCCCGCGGTGGCGCTGGGTGGCTGCCGCGTGGTCACGCCCGAGGGCACGCTCGATGCCCGGCTCGAGGTGCAACTGGCCGCGCTGCATGCCCAGCTCCAGGCGGCCAGGGACACGCCAGCGCCCAAGGACGCCTGAACGCCATGCAGGCCGACTTTCCCCTCACCTCCGCGGCGGCCCCTCCCTGGGCGTCCGTCGCCGCAGACTTCCCGCTGTACCGCTGGCAGGGTCGGGTCACGCAGGTGCAGGCCACCAGCCTGGAATCGGCGGGGCCACGCGCCGCGCTGGGGGAGCTGTGCGAGATCGACCTGCCGGACGGCCGGCAGGCGCAGGCCGAGGTGGTGGCCTTGCGCGAAGGCCGCGTGCTGCTGATGCCCTATGGCGACACCAAGGGTCTGGCCGTGGGCGCGGCCGTCAACGCCACGGGCGAGCAGCCCGGCCTGTGGGTGGGGGCGGACTGGCTGGGGCGGGTGATGGACGCCTTCGGCCAGCCGATCGACGGCCGTCCCGCGCCCGGCGGCGCGCGCCGCATGCCGCTGCGTGCCGAGCCCATCAATCCCTTGAGCCGGACGCCGATCAAGGACGCCATGGTCACTGGCCTGCGGGCCATTGATGGCCTGCTGCCGCTGGGGCGGGGCCAGCGCATGGGCATCTTTGCCGGCAGTGGCATCGGCAAGAGTTCCCTGATGGGCATGCTGGCGCGCAACGTGCAGGCGGACGTCAACGTCGTGGCCCTGATCGGCGAGCGTGGCCGCGAGGTGCAAGACTTCCTCGAGCACAACCTCAGCCCCGAGGCGGCGAGCCGCACGGTGGTGATCGTGGCCACGTCCGACCAGCCTGCCGTGGTGCGCGCCCGGGCGGCCCATGCGGCCACGGCCGTGGCCGAGTACTTCCGCGACGAGGGGCGGCAGGTCTTCTTGCTGATGGACTCGGTCACGCGCTTCGCCATGGCCCGCCGCGAGATTGACTTGGCTGCCGGCCAGCCTGCCACGGCGCGGGGCTATACCCCTTCCGTGTTCGCCGAGATCCCCGCGCTGTGCGAGCGCTGCGGCACCTTGCGCGAGGGCGGCTCCATCACCGCGATGTACACCGTGCTGGTGGAAGGCGACGACCACAACGAGCCCATCGCCGACTGCCTGCGCGCCACGCTCGACGGCCAGATCGTCCTGAGCCGGGACCTCGCCAACGAAGGGCACTATCCCGCGATCGACATCCTGCGCAGCATCAGCCGCCTCGAGCATCACCTGATCCCGCCGGCGCAGCTCCAGGATGCCCAGCGCATCCGCGCCACCCTGGCGGTGCACCACCGGCACCAGGAGATGGTCGACATGGGGCTCTACAAGCCCGGAGCGAACCACGACCTGGACGATGCCCTGCATCGCATGCCCCACATCACCCGCTTCCTGCGCCAGGGCCTGCATGAAGTATCCAACCCGCGCCAGATGCGTGAGCAGATGAGCGCGGTATTGACGAAGAAAGTGCCACATGGCTGACAAGAAACCCTCCGGCAAGCCCTGGCTGCGCGTGGCGATCCGCGCGTCCGAGTTCGGCGTGCTGTCCTCGGCGCACGAACTCAGTCCCATCGCGCAGCGGGCCAAGGAGGCCGAGGAGGCGCTGCGGGCGACGCAGGAGGCGGTCCGGCAGTCGCAGTCCGAGTGGCGCGCCACCCTGTCGGGCAAGGACACCCTGGACCTGGGCCTGGACCACCAGTTCCGCCAGTACCAGCAGCATCTCTCGCAAGTGCGTGCCGAGCAAGGCCAGGCCCACGACGCAGCGCAGCAAGCCCTGGACCAGCAGCAGACCCTTCTGCGCCAGCAACTGGCCCAGAAGAACGGCCTCCAGGCGGCCCTGGAGCGCAGCCAGGAGGCGCAGCGCAGCGAGGCCCAGCGCCGGCAGCAGCGTGAGGACGACGACACCTGGAGCGCCCGCACCGACTTCGGGGGCGAGCGGCTATGAAGATCTCCGCGGACCCGTCCTCCGCCGGCGTGGCTGCCCCGGGCGCCAGTGCCCAGGGCACCGTCGCCAACGACCATCGATGGCTGGCCGACCTGGAGCGCTCATGGCTGCAGAGCTGGCAAAGCCAGTCCACCTCCCAAGGCGAAGCAGCCTCGTCGTCCCCTGCGCCGCTGCCGGACCCTGCGCAGCGGGCGGCAGCGGCGCAGCCTGTCCCTGACCTCGGTGCCCGAGCGGATGCCGTGAAGCTCGTGCCCGCCACCCTCTGGAGCACGCCGCAGCCGGCCCATCCGCCCCTGCCGCTTCCGGGGCCGCTCTACGGCATCCTGCCTCCCGACGCCATGCCTGTGCCGGTGAGCGGGGCAGAAGTCCCTGCATCGAATCAAGGTCCCCGGCGACTCGCGACGGCGGAGGCCCCCACGTCTGCCGCGACCCCGGCCCTGCCGCGACTGCCTGACCCACCGCCGGCCGGCCGGGTGGCCTTCCACGTGGCCGTCACCGAGGTCGGGGCGCAGGTGAGCCTGCGCGACGCGAGCCTCGGCCCGCAAGCCGCCGTGCACACCGGACAGGCCATCGCCCGGCAACTCGGCGACCTGGGCCTGCCCGCCACCCGCGTCTACGTCAATGGCGTCGAAGTGCAACCACCGGGCGGCCGGGCACGGGCCCCCGCGCCACCTGCTGCCAACCCGATCCCGCGCTCCCAGGAGAAGTAACCCATGGCCACCACCGCCGCGGCTGCCGCCGCTTCTGCCACTGCCGGCGCCAGCCAGGTCAGCATCCAGGATTTCCTGAAAATCCTGGTGACGCAGCTCAACAACCAGGATCCTCTCAAGCCCCTGGACAACCAGGAGTTCGTGACCCAGCTGGCCCAGTTCACCTCCCTGCAGCAGACGCAGGAACTCAACGACAAGCTGGGCTCACTGCTGTCCATCCAGGGGGCGATGCAGTCGGTGGGGCTGCTGGGCCGCACCGTGGACGTCGCACAGAACGGCAACAGCCTCACCGGCACCGTGAGTGCCCTGGGCTTCTCGGGCGGCGAGCCGCGCCTGACCGTGCGGCTGGACAGCGGCGCGGTGATCACCGACGTCAGCCTGGGCAGCGTCATCACCGTGCGCTGAGCGACCGCAACGAGGTTCCACCATGATCGACTCCATCTTCATCGGCACCAGCGGACTGCAGGGCTTCTCCAAGGGCCTGAAAGTCATCAGCAACAACGTCGCCAACCTCAACACCCCGGGCTTCAAGTCCTCCTCGGTGCAGTTCGCCGACCTGTACTACCAGACCGAGCTGGGCGGTGGCTACGCCATGGGCGGGCAGGCCTCCCAGTACGGCACGGGCCTGTCCACCCTGGGCAGCACCCTCAACTTCACCGAGGGCGAGACGCGCCAGACCAACAACCCTCTGGATGCCAGCATCGACGGGGCCGGCTACTTCGTGCTGCGCAACAAGGAAGATGGCAGCCTGAGCTACTCGCGGGCCGGCCAGTTCGAGTTCAACGCCGATGGCGTGCTGGTGACCCGCAACAATGGCCGCGAAGTGATGGGCTACGCGCCGGACGGCGGTGTGCGCGCCATCACCCTGGACGGCCTGCGCAGCAACCCGGCGCAGGCCACCGCGAAAGTCACCTTCATGGGCAACCTGTCGAGCACCGCCACGAGCTTCTCCCCGACCGGCGGCGTGAAAGTGATCGACAGCGCAGGCGGGGAGCACAGCTGGACCGTGTCATTCACACCCATCACCGGTGAGACCGGCGCCTGGAAGGTGGAAGCCAGCGAGGGCGGCACGGCCATCGGCAGCGGCACGCTGCGCTTCGGCGTCGACGGCCAGCCGGTGGCGGGCAGCAACACCGTCGCGCTGTCCTTCGCGCCGGCTGGGGCGGCCGCGGGCACCGTCACGCTCGACTTCTCCAACAGCGTGACCTCGTTCTCCGCGGGCAGCACCTCCACCCTGGCCGCGGTGTCGAACGACGGCCACGGGGTCGGCGCGGCCACCCAGGTCAGCTTCGACGGCCAGGGCGTGTTGCAGATCACCTACTCCAACGGCCAGAAGGCTGGCGGCGCCCAGCTGCAACTGGCGGTTTTCGAGAACAACCAGGGCCTGAGCGCGGAAGGGTCGGGGCAATTCACCAACACCGATCCCGGCAGCATGCGGGTTGGCCGCGCAGCGAGCCAGGGATTGGGCAAAATCACAGCCGGGCAGATCGAGGCATCCAACGTCGACCTGTCGGCCGAGTTCAGCGACCTCATCGTCATGCAGCGGGGCTACCAGGCCTCCTCGCGGGTGGTGAGCACATCGAGCGAAATGCTCCAGGAGCTTTTTGACATGCGAGGAAAACGCTGATGCCTGAAGTGAGCCCCTGGCGCTGGGTCCCTGAATCCGCGCTGCCGCAGGTGGCCCGTCGCTTCGACGACCTGCTGCAGCCCTGGGCCCGGTCATGGGGCCTCGCGCTCGGGATGGGTGGCCAGGCGACCCTGGCCACCGCCGACACCCTGGCCCGCAGCCTGCCCCCGGCCCAAGGCACCTGGACCCGCCTGGCTGGGGAGGGCGGCCCCTGGGTGCGCTTGCCACCGACGCTGGGCGACGACCTGGCCGCCGGGATGTTCGGCCAGGACGCGGCCCGCTCCCAACTGATCCCTGAAGTCGCCAGGCGCGCGCTGCAGTCCTTGCAAAGCCATCTCCAGCATGAGCTGGGCGGGCAGGCCGAGGCGCCCGCCATGCCACTGCCCACGCCGTCCCTGGGGCACTGGGGCGTCTGCTACGAGCTGGGCCTGGGGCCTCATGGCCTGGGCCTGCTGGCCACCTCCGGCTGGCTGGTGCGCCAGGGCTGGATCGAGCGCCCGGTGCCGGCGCCGCTCGAGGCCCACGCATGGGCCAAGACCCTGGCCGACCTGCCGGTGTCGCTGCGGGTGGACCTGGGCGAGGCGGCGGTGCCGGTGGGCGAACTCTTCAACCTTGGCGAGGGGGATGTCATCCTCATGACCCAGACGATCGCGCAGGCCCTGCCGGTGCACGTCCTCGGGACCGAAGTGCAGTTGCGGGCGCACCTGGGCCAGGCGGATGCCCGGCGCGCGGTTCAGTTCATCTCGACGACGACCCCATGAAAAAGACAAGCGACACGACGCCCGAGCCCGGCACCATGCAGGCAGTGGAACTCACGCCCCTGACCTCTGCTCCCGGCGGCAAGCCGGCGGGGGCCACGCGCCTGGGAGCCTTGTCCGGCGTGCCGGCCCAGGTGAAGGTGGTGGCCGGCCACGGCGCTACCACCGTGGGCGAGTTGCTCAATCTGAAGGAGGGGGCGGTGTTCAAGCTGGACACGGCCCTGAACGCGCCCTTCGACATCATCGTCAACGACGTGGTGATCGCCCGCGGCGAGCTGGTGGCGGTCGGCGACCATTTCGGCATTTGCGTCACGCAGGTCCAGCCCGCGAGCGCTGCATGAGGCGGCGCCTGTTTCGTCCCTTGGCGAAAACGGCTGCCATGGCGATGGCAATGGCGGCAGGGTGGGGCGCTCCGGGCGTCGCGTGGGCATCTGGGACGGAGGCGGCGTCGGCGGTGTCTTCGGGCGCGAGCGCGGCGATTCCGTTCCGGACCGTGGGCGACGCCCACGCGCCGGCCCCGTCCGAGTGGGGGCTGGCGATCCTCGTGTGCGTGGTGGCCCTGGTGGTGCTGGTGGCGGTGCTCAAGCGCTACGGCCGTCAGCTGCGGGTCAGTGGCTTCGGAACGAAAGAGGTGCAGATCCTGGAAAAGAGCCCCTTGGGCCCGGGCACCCACCTGGTGGTGGTGGCCTACCGGGGCCGGCGCCTGCTGCTGGCCACAGGGGCCTCCCATACCCGGTGCCTGCGGGACGACCCCCTGGAGCCGGCGCACCCTGCATCTGCCTTGAAGGACCTGACCTCATGACCTGCGCGCAAGGGGGCAGGGGGCCTGGGCCCGCATCCACCTCGTCATCGGCCCGGGCGGCGTGGCGTTGGCCCCTCGCGCTGCTGGTGCTGGGGGCGCTCTGGAGCGGAATGGCGTGGGCCGGCACGGGTGTGGCGCCGGCTTCCCCGCCGGTGGATGCGGGCGGCTTGCCCTTGCAGTTGATAGAGCGCTCTTCGGGGTCGAGCGAGATGTCCTCGGCGATGCGGATTTTCCTGGCGATGACGGCGCTGGGCTTCATCCCGGCGATGCTGATCTGCATGACCTCCTTCATCCGCATCGTGATCGTGCTGTCGATGCTGCGCCACGCGATCGGCCTGCCGGAGACGCCGCCGAACATGGTGGTCATCACGCTGGCCTTGTTCCTGACCTTGTTCTCGATGCAGCCCGTGCTGGAGCGGGTCAACAGCGAGGCGGTGCAGCCCTATCTGTCGGGGCAGTCGCAGGTGGGGGAGGCGGTGAACCGGGGCAAGGACCCGGTCAAGGAGTTCATGGTCCGCCA
>CBINPE010000010.1:0-58268 GCA_966252435.1 uncultured Burkholderiales bacterium
GGCAACAAGCACGTGCACGTGCACTCGCCAGTCGGTGCCGTTGGCTTTCAGCGTCACCTTCCAGTACCCCGCCTTGTCGTTGTACTGATTGAGAATTTTGCCCCTATAGTTCCGCACCCGACCGTCAGCGAATGCGATCGTGCGATCGACCGATCGAACTTGGCCAGTGTCGCTGACCTGGTACCAACCCTCCCACTCGGGGACATCTCTCCACTGCATGTCAATCCTTCTTGTAGCGTGGGCCGGTGAACCCTGCGGCGGCCAGTGGTAGCCCAGCATTCCAGACTAAATCACTGCACATGAGCTCGGCCAATCGCTCATGCGTCAAGTCCGTGCGTTCGATCGGTACTTCGGTCGCAGTCTCGTCGTGCACGTGGAAGATGATCTCGAAGCCGGCGGCCTCAATGATGGGGAAGCACTCGACCAGTTGATCAGCCGCCACGGCCTGCACAATATTTTCCAGAAGTTTACCCCCATACGTCTTTAGGCGCTCCCATTTTCTGGTGTAAACGCTCGGGCCGACGTAGCTGATCTCGCCGCTGTCGCTCACCTCGATCTCCGGGTAGCACAGCTGGCGGCCTGATGGCAGTTGGATGCGCAGCCACGAACCGGACTTCCTGATGAGCACCTTGCGGCACGGGATCGTCTTCTTCGGGTTCGCGACGGCTTCGCGCACGGCGTCCTCGAGCTCCTTCCAGATCGACGAGATGCGCGGGTGGGCCCGGCGCCACATGCGCTTGATCGCATCGCACGTGACGAAGGTCTTGTACGGCAGGCCGAGGCGAGCCTTGTTGCGGGCCTCCTCGCGTTTGGTGTCGAGTCTCTCCGTCTCTTCGGCCAGCTGGACGTCGTCGATCTCGCCGGCCTCGCGCTGGCGCTGCAGCTTCGTCATCGACTTAGCCCAGCGCTTCTCGATACCGTCGTACAGGTACGTCAGGTAATCCATCGCCTCGTCGATGGCCCACTGCGCGAGCACCGGGTAGACCTGCTCAGTCATCTTGTCCAGGTCGATACCGTAGGTGGCAGCCCCAGTGAGCCAGGCACCCACGCCGCCGCCGTACTGGAACATGAGCTCCTCGACCTTGCCGATCTGGCGCTCGTCGCCCTTCTTCGGCACGCTCTCGGGCGGCACGTTGAACGAGTTCGCGTACGCGAGGATGTAGAGGTCAGGGCCCTTGCCTGCGTCGAAGTCTCGGAACGCCTGCAGCTTCCAATCCTCCCCGGCAACCCACGCGGCCACGCGGCCTTCGATGTTGGACAGGTCGGCGACGCAGAGCTTCTTGCCTTCGTCTGCGATGATCACGCTGCGGATCGCGCTCGATGCCCACTGCATCACGCCCTCTTCGCCCACGATCAGGGCGAGCATGTCGACATCGACCTTCGCCATGTCGATGCCGGCTTCGATCAGCGCCTGCTTGATCGAGGGTCTCGGCATGTTGCCGTGTTGGAAGAGGCGGTGGGCGTAGCGGCCGGTGCGTCCTGCACCGCGGAACTGAGCGCCGCCGCGGATGCGCCCATCGCTGTTGGCTGCCTTGATCGCGGTGCGGTACTTCACCACACTGTTCATCGACGCGACCAGCCGGATCTTGATCAGTTCGCGCACCGCGTCCGGCAGGTCGTCGTCCTGCAGGCGGCGCTCGAGTGTGTCGGCCCGCATGTCGGGTAACTCGACGCCGTGCTCGGCGAGGATGTAGCCCAGCAGCAGGTCGCGGCGGGTCGCGCTCGAGACCGCACCGTCCGTGATCTCGCGGGTGCGCGCCGACAGGCTCGCCTTCGTGCGCTCGACCGCCTCAATGGCTTTGTGCGCGAGCTCGAGGTCGATCTTGAACCCGCGGTTGTTGATCACCATGTCCACGTGCCACAGCGCGATCTGCTTCTCGCGGTAGTTCCACTTGGGGATCTTCTTGTGCACCGCGCGCATCGTCTTGATGTCGCCGCCGGCGTACTCGATCATCTCCTGCCACTCTTTGGGGTGGGTCTGTTTCGTCGCGCGGCGTGTGCCGTGCTTCTCGAAGAAGACATCGTTCTGCGGCATGCAGAAGAGGCGGATCAGCATCTTGCCGCGCTTGTCCTTCGTGTCGCCGTCGGCCAGGTTGAGCGCCGTACCGAGCTTGTCGAGCGAGCCGGGCAACGCGTGGCTGAAAGCCTGGACCATGGTGTCCCGTCGGCGGTGCATCGGGATCAGCTTGAGCACCTCGGGCATGGCGTGCTGCAACACGACGAAGTCGAACATGCCGCCGTTCTGGAACCACACCTCGTAGTCCGGGTCTCTGAGCATCGCCAGCAGTGCGGGTGGTAGCGTGCCCGCGAGCAGAGGCTCCTCCGTCCACATGCCCGACAGCACGTCGTACCAATGCAGACTGCTGTTGGCCACGTCCCACACATAGACGTTGTCGTCACCGTCGGCGAAGGCCCAGACCATCACCTCTGCCTTCTCGGCGTACTTGTGCGTGCCGTTCTTGATCGGCTCCTCGGAGTACGTTTCAAGGTCCGACCAGCATTGCTTCGGCATTGCGGCGATTTCAGCTTCGGTTTTGAATGCCATGTTCTTGTCCTTTGGTGGGCGCCGGAGGGATCGAACCTCCGCAGGGGCTGCACTACGGCTCACCGTCGATGAGGTGGAGTCGAACCACCCCGCCGCGCTTGCTCGCCTGGTGCCGAACGCGCCCACCAAAGGACCCGCCCCGAAGGGCGGGCCATGCTCAAGCAGTCGCCAGCTTCTCCTTCAGCGCGTACCCCATCAGCGGCCACATCTTCGCCACGGCATTCGCACGTGCGACCTTGCGGCCGATGTCGGCGTTGAAGTTCTCGGGCGATGCGCATGCGCTCTCGCCGGTGACGGTGAAGCCGTTGCGCAGCACGAGCACGCAGAAGGTCAGCAGGCCGAGCGCCGTGTCGTGGTCGTTCGGTACGGTCGCTTGATCGGCGTGCATGACGACGCCGTCCTGGGCGGTGAAGTAGTAGCAACCGGCGATGTTCGCCTCGATGTCGGCCGGCGTGATGCGCGGGGCGACGTCTGCGCCCGCGGCTTTGATCTCTTGTTCGATGTCCATCTGGTTGAATCCGTGAAGTAGTTGGCGGGGCGGGGGTGGAAGGGGCCGTACCCTACGTCCGCCCGGGTGCTCACGCAGCCCGGCACCCCCAAGAAAATCAGCCGAGGTCGGCGTCGTCCTCGTCGTCATCCGCGATGGCAGCCAGGGCGCCGGCCGTCGGGGCCGAGGCGCCACCGAACGCGTCGCCCTTCTTCACGCGCTGGACCTGCAGGAGACCCGCGCGGATGCCTTTACCGGTACCGTTGTCCTGAGCCCAGATTTCGACCTCGCCGCGCACGTAGCAGCCGCCGAAGAGACGACCAGCCTTGCCAGGGTTGAGCTCGTTCTGGCTGTTGTAGATGGGCGAGCCGTCGTTGTCGATCACGAGCGGACGGCCGTCCTTCGCGTCGCGGTACGCGGTGAGTGCCCAGTTGCCCTCATAGCCGGCGTAGTCCTTGCGGTTGCCGTCGATGAAGCAACAGGCTTTCTTGTCGAGGAGGATTTCGTCAAGAATTTGGCGCCACTTCTTCCCGAACTTCTCTTGCGCAACCTGTTCGATTGCGTTGTCGACTTCCTTCTTGAATGCGTTGCCTGCAGGGATGAGAAAGGTAGCTGCCCAGCGCGGTTTATTGGCCGGGTTGTTCTGGTATGAGGCGGGTGCGCCCAAGGTCTCAAAGGAGAGACGTGCTTGTGCTTCGAGGGGGATGAAAAGTTTCAGGCCCATGGTGAAAAAGTCCTTGTCTGTAGAAGGTTGACGGGGTGCGCGAGGCCCCTTTAGCGCATTACTGGTTGGAACGGGTGAAGCTGTTTCTTGGCTTCGCGGTACGCTGCTCCAGCTTCCTCTGCGGTGGTGAAGTAACCGAGGTGCTTACTCCTGCCTCCGATGGTGATCTCTGCCTTCCACGTACCGTCACGTTCGTACCAACTCACACCGACGTGCCCTGATGTGTTGTTGGTGTGCCTGCGGCGGTTTTGCTGGTTCTCTGCGTGTGTGCATTCACGCAGGTTGGTGAGGCGGTTGTCAGCCGGTGCGCCATTCACGTGGTCAAGCTGATCAGAAGGCCAGCGACCGTGAACGTACAACCAAGCGAGACGGTGTTCGCGGTACTGCATGCGGTCGATCTCGATGTCCCTGTAGCCGTCGGGGCGCAAGTGACCAGCACGCGTGCCGGCGCGGGCGGTGCCGCCGCGACCCACACGCCACGTGAACACCCCCGTCTCCGGGTCGTAGTCCACCAACTCGCGAAGACGCTCGGCTGTCAGCATGTCGTCCTCAGAACGTGGTGGGTTGGGCAATCGCACGATTCAACCGCATAAGCGCCGTCTGGAAATCGGTGCGGGCCATCGCGAGCCAGCGTTCAGGCTCGACGGCATTGAGACGGTTGAACTCTTCGACGCTGTGCGCCATGGCCGCCTCACGCTGCGCGACCAGGTGCAGCCGCACGTCGTTGACTGCTTTCCTGATGGCTGCTGTCAGCGTGCCGTCGATGTAGGCCAGAAGTTCGGTCTCGTGCTTCGTGAGCTCGGGGCGTTGTTGGGTGTCCATGATTGAGTTGTCCTGTACAAGTCAATAGAGATCGTCGTTCGACATGTCGTCGACATCGACGATGGCGTCAAGCGGCGATGGCTTTGGCATTTCGTATGGGTTCTTGATGGCCTCCTTGCGCTTGACTGACGGCACCGGGTCCTTCTGCTGGATGTACTCACAGATCTGTGCCCACCGCTTCTCGCCGAGGATCGGCGGCAGGACCTCGTTCGTGTCCTCGTCGATGGAGGGCTTCGTGAGGGACTCCAGTTGTGTCGGCGTCTTGAGCTTGAAGTTGAAGACGTCCTTCTCCTTCAGGCGGAACTTCTTCCGGAGCAGGTCCGTCACGACGTCCGGGTCCGTGAACGAGCGCGCACCGCGGCGGCCCAGTTCCAGCCCGAAGTCGGGCGCCTCTTCACCGGCGAGCATGCGGCGCTCGAGCTCGGCACGCACCGCCAGGCACCAGTCCTCGATGAAGCCGAGCTTCTTCGCTGCCTCGTTCAGGTGCTCCATGCTGTCGGGCACCAGGCGAGACGTCGCCTCGCGGCGCTTGGCCGAGACGTCTGGCTTCTCGCTCGGCTTGCGCTCGGGCACGTCGTCGAGATCCTCGATGGCGCCCAGCGGGATGATCGTCGAGCGAACCTGTTCAGTCGCAGCCGGGCACGTGGCCTGGGCCCTGCAGAACGCGCACTCCTCGTCGTTCGGGTTCGGGTTCAGATACTCGCGATTCCAGTCCGCGATCGCGATCACCTTGTGGTGCCGGGCGGCCTGCTCGACCCGGGCCGCAGCGGCTCGCACCTTCTCGGCGAACTCCAGGATCTCGGCGACCGAGATCACGCGCTCGAGCGGCGCGCTGTAGAGCTTGGGCTGGTGGATGAAGAGACGGATCTGGCGGATCGCACGGCCGTCTGGCAGCCGCAGCACCTTCACCGTCTTCTTGTCAGTAGAGGTCATCGTTGTTCTCTTCGGACGATGTGTCGACGATGGCGCGACGCTTGCGCTCGGGGCGCACGACGGGCGCCGGCGGCTTACCCTGCATCAACGCGGTGATGAAGCCCAGGGCGTACAGCGGCAGCTGCGGGGTGTCGATGCTCACCGGCGTGCGACCGAACTTGGCGTCGTGCACGGCGAGCTCCAGGTCACCTTCCTGGGCCCCCGGCCCCTGGTAGATGTCCAAGGTCGCGACGTCAGCCGTGCCGAACTGGCCGTCGACGCCAAGCCACGGGCTGATCTCGACCCGCGTCTCGACCCAGAGCTTCGTCTGCGGTGTGAGCAGCGCAACGACGCCGTCGACGTACGCTTGCGTGAGCTCGGCCATGTCCTCGTCGAACAACACCGTACGCTTGGGTTCCTTCTCGTGGTTCACGGCCACGTACTCGCCGACGAAACTCGATGCGCGCAGGTTGCCGACCAGGCAGCGCGCTGCAATGTCATGGCAGGCCGTGCCCTCGTCGGCGTACTTCGAGGACGTGTTCGGGAACGCGGCCTCGAGCACGATGCTGCCCGGGCAGGCCATCCACTTCTTCGCACCCGACGGGCCGAGGCGGGCGTGGCCGTGGCTCGGGTTGCCGAGCGCGTCGATGGCGCGCTTGACGAGGAATGTTTGGGGCTTCATGTCGGGATGCTTGCGAGGCCGGCCCCTCGGCTTCTTGACGGATTCACTCATCGTGCGCTCCCGTGCGGGAAGAACTGCCGGTGCGTCCACTTGCGTAGATCGAGCACCAGCAGCGTGTACCGATCGGTCGCACGCCGCACTGTCGCGAACTCCTGGTGCACGTCAGCAGGCGACCGAACGGCGCCTGTGGCGATCGCCTTCCCGCACCGTGCGTTGGTCTCACCGATCTCGTGCCGGATGACGAGGCCGACGATGGCGACCCGAACCATGAACGTGATCCACAAGACCGCCATGGTTGCGTAAACAGCGATCACCATGGCTCTCACCCCAGTGCCTCTTCGCCGAACGGGATGGCTTCGATCTCGGCGAGCTTCTCACCGAAGCCGTCCAGCTGCTCGGGCTTGAGCTCGCGGGCCGACTTCAGGCCGAGCTCGGCCAGGGCTGCCTTCAGTGCGTCGACGCGCACGCCGTTACCGGAGGCTTTCTGGTCAGCCACGATCTGCATGATCCGTTTCGGGAAGTCCGTTTCCTCGTAGGTACGGGTCTTGGGCGACTCGGCCGCTGGTGCCGGTGCCGGGGTAGAGGCAGGCTCCGGCTGCTTGGCAGCAGAGGCCGCTTCGGCAGGGGCTGCAGATTCGGGTTCCTTGGCCGCTTTGGGTGGGCGGCCCGGGCCGCGCTTTACCTCGGCCTTTGGCGCCTCCTGCGTAGCAGCTTGTACTGCTTCAAGTGAGGGATTGCTCACTGCCGCGGTTTCGGCAGAATTGACTTCATCAGCGGGGGTCGCAGCGATCGAGCCGATGCCTTGTGCGCCCAGACCGACTGTTGTGGCGGTGCCGGGTACAGCTTTCTCGCCCGCGGTGAGGAAAGCCACGGCCGCTGCCAGGCTGGTGAAGTTCAAATGGACGTTGATGTTCATAGGTACGTCTGCCTCGTGACGCGAGGCATGTGAGTTGAGGGACAGAGGTTGGCAGACGACCCGTCTGCCAGGGGTTAGGGCTCAGACCTTGGCGACTGCGCGCTGCTCGGCCGTGGCGACCAGCTTCTCGGCGCGCTGCAGCACCTCGCCCGAGGGCTCCTCGGCTGGCGGCAGCATCTTGTCGATGTGCTGGAGCAGGATGTCGGTGATGACGTCTTCGTTGGCCGACAGTCGGGATGTCATCAGGACCGCCATCAACGCGTCGCCGATATACGCGGCGGCTTCGTAGGTAGCACCGTGATTGAGAGTAACCCGTGAGGTGTGCATCACCATGGCGATGCGGTGCTGAAGGTGCTCCCTCATCCCAGGCTCAATCACCGCGAGCATCAGGGATACACAACGAGCCATCGTCAGAATGCGGCGTTCGGTGGTGCCCTTATCGCTGTCCGCGGTGCGCATCGCACGATGCACGAACGGGATCAGACGCTGCCGGTATTTCGCGCCCACCGCATCGTTGATGTTGATCATCATGATGCGCACCGCGCTGTCGACACAGGTGGGTTTGTCGGTGATCTTCTCGTCGCCGTTGAGGTACGAGGCCACGTTCATGAAGCACCCGCTACCTGTTTGCGCGGTGTCGGGGTGGCTGCCTTGCAGCAGCTTGATCGGCTTGATGATGTCGGTGATATCCATGTCGGTTCCTTCAGAGTGAGGTCGAGGGAGATTCTGGCAGGCTGCGATTTTGTTCAGGCCGCGATTTTGGGCCACACAGACGGTTCGTCGGCACCGGGGAAGTGCTGACTCCAAGCGACGATTGCAGCTTCCATACCGTCGTCGAAGGCCGAGGGGTTGAACGAACAGTCGATGTCCGCTTCGAGCTCATCGACATCTGTACTCTTGAGAAGCGCTCCGGCGGCGTAATTGAATCCGCGCTCGAATTCACGCCTCGCTCTTGCCTCTCTCCTGGCTGCAATCCACGCAGCCATCGCATCACATAACCAACGCAACATGATGGATTCCCCTTGTTCGTTTTGCGTGGAGCGAAGCGTAGCACATGCTACGTGATCCGTGTCAACACCCCTACACAATTCTTTTTTATTTCGTGTTTTCCCTCACATAAAAAGAGGCCCGCACGGGGCGGGCCTGGGAGAAAAGAACCGGGGGCGTCAGGGTAGGGAGGGAGAGGAAGCTCCCCCGGCTCAGGGTGACAACTATACGCGTTGTCTGTAGGTGTAGCAAGTGCTACGATGCGGCTTATGAAACTCAATCAACTGACCCCCGAACAGATCGCTGAGTTGGCGCCACGAGTACCGACCTCACGTGCAACGTTGCGCCAGATCGCAACGGGCCGCCGCGGCGTGTCGGCGCTCAAAGCCATCGCCATTGAGCACGCAGCCGCCGAGATCGGCCTGGACCTTCGCCGAGAGGTGATGAATCCAGGTTGCAAGGTGTGCGAGTTCGCGAAGGCGTGCCGCCAGATGCAGCGAACCACCCGGAAGTGAAGCCTTCCTCAACCCCTCACTTGGAGAACTCCCATGTCGAACCACCTCACCCCTCTCGGGAAACACGCCGCCGAAGACATCGCACGCCTGGTCATGGAGCCGCTCATCGGCGGCCATGAGGACATCGTCGCTGTCGCCGAAGCCCTCGCGCTTGTGGCTTGGAAACGTGGCTTTGTGCTCACGATCGAGACGAAGGCCGAGGCGCCGCTGGCCATGGGTCACTACGGTATGCAGGTACACGTGCGCCCGCGGCGCGATGTGCAGGCAGCGGCGCAGAAGAACCTGGAGGACAACGACGCACGCGTCGGGCGCCGGTTCAACTCGTACGGTCGAGGTGGACGGTGAGCATGCGCCGCAGGAAGAAGACGCTTGGCCACACCGTGGTGATGTATCGAAGCCATTACCAAGCGAATGCGTGGCTCAACGGCTGGCGTGGCGTCTACCAATACCGCAAACCGAACTGGAGGCACAGATGAACTTCGCAGTTGACATGGCCCGCTCAATCCTTGAGATGCAGGAGCGAATCAGAGAGCTTGAATATGAGGTCGCGCGCTTGCGTGACTACGAAGCGAAGTACAACGACCTACTCAATTCGAGCATTGAACACAGCGAGAAAAACATGGCTGGAATCTTCGAGATGGGTATGAAATTGGCCGGGACTGGTTACTTCGACAAGCAAAACAAGGGGCGGCCCGCATGACCACCGAACCGAAACTGCCGCAGAAGCCTAGTTCCTGCGGTGCCACCCGAATCAATGGCCAGTTACAACGGGCGTTCGCCGAGGAGCCGATGGACGAATGGGGCCTCCAATGCTTCGAGGCTGGGCGCCAGCAGGGCATTGCCGAGTCCGAGAAGGACGCAGAACGATACCGATGGCTTCGCTTCGAGCACGGCGTCTGCAATCCGTTGGCACATGTCTCGTGGAAGCGCAATGGTGACCGCACAGAGTCTGACTGGGTGAACACCATCGGACCCGAATGGCTGGACAAAGCCATTGACGCAGCGATTGAGGATGAGACGCCATGACCGACACCACAAACACCCTGCCGCCTTTGCCTGAACGCACTGCGGTAGATCGCCACATTCCCACGGGGGTCGTCATTTATGGGCACACAGATGCGGCCGTGCTCGCCTACGGCGACGCGAGAGCCGCGCATGCGGTGGCGCAGATGCAGGGGGAGCCGGTGGCGCAAACCGTAGTCGTCAGATGCTTTTGCTGTGGAGAGAACTCACAAGTGACGTTCACCCCTGCAACGGCCGAACAGCGGGCCAATGTGGTAGATGCATCCCTCGCTGTTGCCAACGCAGCGTGCAATGCACGGACCGCCTCAGTGGACCGGGCTGACGAATGGCTTGCGGAGAACGCCAAGCCCGCAACGGCCGAACGGCCAGCAGAGCCCATTAGCCAGGACGTGATGACGCAGTTACAGGCAAGTCTGATTATCGGGCAGAGGGACGCCGCAGAAGCCCTCGCAGCCACTGCACCCGCACCAGTGGCACGCGAGATCACCGACGCCGAGATTGATGTGCTGCTGTTCGAAGAGATTGAATTCGAGAGCGGCCCCGACACAGGGGATTGGTTCACCCGCGGAGACCTGCACCAGATCGTCCGTGCTGCCATCGCGCTTGCGAACGGGAGGGCTGAGACATGAAGACCTCGTGCGTCAACGACGGGGGTGGCTACGTCCGCATCGAAACACGTGGCGGCATGCACTCGTCTGTTATCCGATTCAACGCTCGTGCCGTTCTTGAGCTCGGGAACGGGCCGGTGCCAGGGATGACACGAATCACGTTTGTCGACTGGACATGGGTAGAGACGCATGCGGGTCGTTCCGCATTGAATCGCGTCATCAACAACGCAAAGAAGTCGGCAGTTCGTGCCGCACAACCACGGGGACTGACATGACAACCGAGAAACAGACACCCGAGGCGCTGGCGGCTGAGTGCAAGCGGCTGGCGAAGATCGCAGCGAACGCAAGCGTTGACTGGGATGGCGCATCGAACGCCGAGAGCCACCGCGCCGTGTCTCGTGCGTTTGCAGACCTACACGCCGCAATCGACCGCCTTGCCGCCATCGCCAGCGCACAGACCGTTGACGACCTGAACTCTGCCCGTGAACGGGTCGCAGCAACGGGTAAACCGTCGTTGTCGGAACTGATCGAGCGGTTCGGCAGCGCACAGGCGCAGCAGGAGCCGGTGGCGTGGATGTCCACAGTAATGTGCATCGGGCCTGACTACGGAAAAGTGCGATTCGACAAGCTCCCGATTCAGTCCCTGCAAGAAGGGTACTACTCGCATACACCTCTCTACACCGCTCCGCCTGTGCAGCAGGGACCTAAGACATGCCACGACCTAACGCCTGAGCAGCACGAGGAACTGACAAAGCAGTTCGACGCCGCTGATGCGCTGGAAGAGACGGGGTGGGTGTTTGATGGTGACGAATGGCTACGGCCGACTGTGCAACAGGCCGAGTTGTCAGACCCCGATGTGATCGCCCGCGCCGAGGCGGCCGGGATGAAGTGGATACCGCCGGACGATGATGGTGAGTATGGGTTCCCAGGCGGATTCGACATGTCCGACATTGCGTCGGTACGCAAGCTCATTGAGGGCGCACCCCGGCCAGAGCGCGCAGGAGTGGTCACGCCCGCAATGGTCGAAGCTGGCGCCAAGGCTGCACGCGAGTACATGGAGCGCACAGGAGGAAACGACCCGGCGGTGATCTACCGCGCCATGGTCAACGCCGCCCCGCCCGCACCTGCGGTTGAGAAGCGCCAAGGGCTGACGGATGAGCAGATCGAAGACGCCGTGCGCGACGTGTGGACCGTGCCGGGGCAACACGCGACGCGATGGGCTCGCTTCGCCCGCGCCATCGAGCGCGCCCACGGCATCCCGCCGGCCGATGCGAAGGAGGGGAAGTGAAGACCTACCTCCCGTGGCTGATGTCAGCCATCACGATCTACATGACCGTACTCGCCGGCAACAAGAGTCGCTGGGCCTGGGCAGTCGGCCTGTTCAACCAGGCGTTGTGGTTGGTGTGGATCGTGGCGGTCCAGGCGTGGGGGTTGCTGCCGATGAATGCTGCCCTATGGGTCGTCTACGCACGCAACCATTTGAAGTGGGGTCGTGAAGCGTAGCACTTGCTACGTTCTCCAACCTGCGCTATTCTGCGCCTCAACCGCCAAGCCTAATCACCAGGGATCGTAGAGAAGGGGCAGGGCCGCCACCGCGGCCTGGCTTGGCGGCCAGCCCCTTCTCCACGGTCCCTTTTTCATGTGAAGGAATTCTCATGTCGCATCGCAACATCGCTCTCGCACTGTGCCTGGCGCTCGCCGGGTGCGGCAAACGCAGCGAGTCGACGCCGCCCCCGGCGCCACAACCTGCGCCGATCGTGGCTGACTGGACGAGCGTCAGCCGAGCCGGTCCTGACGAGCACGGTGTCGTGTGCTATTCCCAGGGGTACTACACCCTCTCGTGCGTGAAGGTGCAACCATGAGCCGCCACACCCTCCCCAATCTCGACCTGCTGCACTACGCGCTCGACGGCGCGCACACCCAGCTGGTCATCAACTACGAGCGTCTCGACGAGGACGAGCGCGAGATCCTCAACCGCGACATCGCCGAGATCAAGCGCCGCATCAAGCTGGTCGAGATTGCGGAAGCACGCAAGGAGAAGTCACATGACTGACCGCGAACTACTCGAGAGGGCGGCAGAGGTCATGGGCTTTGCCAATTTCAGCTACGCCAGCCCCGAGTCGGGGATCTGCGTCGAGCTCGGCTGCCGTCCGGGTGCGATCACCAGCTACTGGAAACCGCTCACCGATGATGGCGACGCGCTGCGGCTGGCGGTGAAGCTTGGTATGGGAATTTTGGTTGACCACATTTCAAGTCGGGCTGGCGCGAACGTTGGTGATGGTGATTACTTCACTGAGTTGTTTGACACCGACCCCTACGCCGCCACCCGCAGAGCCATCGTCCGTGCAGCCGCGGAGCTCAAGCCATGACCCTCGCCCACGTCCTGATGTCCATCCTCCTGTGCCTCGTGTTCGGGCTCGCAGCTTCGCGCTCGTGGCTCGGCGTCGTGATCACCGTGTGCTGCTCCGGCATCGCGCTCGCCGCGCTGCTGGTGGCGCTCTCCATCTGAAAGGTTTTCGATCATGCTCCCCATCACCCATGCCGTCATCGACAGTGACGGCGACGTGCTGTCGACGCACGCGTTCTACTCCGATGTCCCGAACGAGGCCGATGCGGCTTTCCGTGTGGTCGCCCTCTACGACATCTCCTGCTTCGACCTGCTCGAGGCCGTGCTCTGGAACAACCACAAGCAGGTCTGGGAGGTGCGGGCCAGGGGTTCCAGCACGTACCACAAGGCGCGGCTCCTGCGCGAGGCCGTCGGCCTGGCGGTGGCGTCGGTGGTGCGCGAGGCCGCTCCGGCCGCCGAGGAGGACGTGCTGTGGTAGCAAAACTCGACCCCGTCTTGCGCCCGCATCTCTGGCTTGATAACGGGTGGTGGAACTGCGCCATCCGCGAGGATGGCATCACGTTCCAGCAGGCCAGTGGCATCACGCCCGAGATCGCCTACACGTACTGGCTGTCGCATCGGCCGGCTTGGGTGCAGCGGTTCGTGCTGCAGCGGTTCCCGAACCTGACGGGCAAGGTTTTGGCTCAAGGGTTTCCGTCATGAGCGACATCAGCATCGCATTGCAACTGGCCGAGCACTTCCGCCAGGAGAACGAAGGTCTCAAACGGGACTTGAACCGAGCCTTGACGGAGCCGCGGATTATGGGGGCCCCCATCGTGTCGTTCGCCGGCTGGCAGGTGCGCAGGGTATCGCCAGACTCCATCGAGGCCACGGGTCCTGCGGGTCACGCGATCTCTGTGTCGATCAGTGAGCCGATCTTCGGCTTGCTCGCCCGCATCGCGGATTGGCAGTCGTCATGAACATCCGCAAATACTTCGGTCGGCCACGCTTCCCGTGGGCTACCGTCTATCTCCTCGGTGCCGCGCTGCTGGCCACGTGCCTCTGGCCGGTCGTGGTGTTGTCCCTCGGCTCGTTCCGGCTGGGCGCGGTGATCGACGAATGGGCGACCTTCTGCGTCAGCAAAGAGGGGTTTGGTGAATGAAGCCCCTCGACCAGATGACGACCGAAGAGATCGACGCCGAATACGATCGCCTGAAGGCGGCCCTCGACGAAGGCGATCCATACGTCGACGTCTATCTCGATGGGTCTGTTCAACTCGACGGCACATTCACGCTCGAGGAGTTGCGTACCGTGGTACGCATGACCGAGCTTGTGGCAGAGACCCGCAGGAGGGGTTCCACATGAGAGTCGTTCAGTGCGAGACCTGCAACGGCGAGGGTGAGTGCGTCACTGTCGAGATGTGCCCCAACCGTTGGGGCTACGTCGAGAGGGTGGGGCCGTGCCCCGACTGCAACGGGGCTGGCGAGCTCGAGGTCGTGGAGCCGGCGCCAGAGGTTGTGGACCACATGGAAGAGGTGCGGAGGTTGTGCCGCTGATGCCTACCGACTTCAAGGTCTTTGAAGCTAGACTGAGCGCTCTGCGATCAAAGCGCGAAGCCCCGTGTCGCTTGTAACGGCACGGGGCTTTACTTCTCGAATCACAACCGGCATTGCGAATGAGCAAACAGAATATTACCGCAGAACGTGTCCGCGAATTGTTTAACTACGACCCCGAAACAGGGTTCTTGACATGGCGTGCAACGACCAGCAACCGAGTAAAGGTAGGTGACCGCGCTGGGTGCTTAAGGGCCGACGGATACTGGTACATCAAGGTCGACGGGGTGATGTATGGTGCACACCGCGTTATCTGGCTACTTGTCTACGGTGCGTGGCCGTCTGACCAGACCGACCACATCAACGGCAATCGTGGCGATAACCGCCTTGGCAACCTGCGGGAATGTACGGTTTCCGAAAATCAGCAGAACGTAAGCGTGAATAAGCGCAACACGTCGGGTACACCGGGTGTTTTTCGCGACAAGCGCCGGTCTAAGTGGCGGGCTTGCATCCACGTCAAAGGGGAGCGAAAGCACCTCGGAACGTTCGATCATATTGAAGACGCGGCCGCTGCGTACCTCGCCGCAAAGGCGAAGTTCCACACCTTCAACCCAGACGTGCGCGCATGACTGATTTCACGAATCCCCTCATCGGTGCTCTGCGCCCACTGACCGACAAGGTCCGCAAAGATGTCTACGCCGTGCGCACCCCCGCCGGCACCCCGCGGCCCGAGTACGCGCCGCTGGACGACAAGCCGGTGGCGCGTCACCTGAACGGCGGCCCGCAGATCGGCGTCTATTTCATGAACCCGGGCGAGACGACGGTACGCGCAGCCGCGCTCGACTTCGACAGCCACAACGGTGAGACCTCGTGGACACGGATGTGCCTCATCGTAGGCCAGGTGGTCGAGTCGATGGAGCTCGCCTACGGCTTGCGCCCCGATGTGTTCCGCTCAGGTGGCGGCAACGGGGTGCACGTCTACGTGACCTGGGCCACGCCGCAGGACGCGTACAGCGTGCGCGAACTGCTCAGGTCCGTGCTTGTGGCTTGCGGCTTGCGTGAAGGCAGCAACAAGGGCGGCGTGGCCGCCGGGGTGGTCGAGATCTTCCCGAAGAACGACGTCGTCAAGGAAGGCAAGTTCGGCAACCTGCTCTACCTGCCGTACGCCAGGCAATCCGAACTGCTGGAATTCGACGAACTGTCCGGTGGTCTCATCTCCTGCGGCTCGGCTCATGCGAAGTGGGAGGTGAGTTCCGCTGTGCCGGTGGTCCAGAAACCTGTGCGCGAGGCGCACGAGGGCCCGATCAGTGGCAAAGGCATCGGGGATGAGTCGGACGTCAGCACCTGGCCCGAATGGCGTCATGTGCTCACGCACCCCAAATACCGGAGCAACGGACGCGTGCAGTGGCGCGACACGGTATACGCGATCCACCACGAGAGCGGCGGCTCCGAGGAAGGCCGGGCGCTCGCACTGGAATGGTGCCTCGCTGACAACGAGGGGGGCACCTGGGGTGCGGACGCTGACGTGCTCGCCGAGTTCGACAAGCTGTGGACAACCGTCCGCGGCTATGAGGCAGGTGACAGTCGCCTCACCACCGGTGACCGTATCGTGGCCCTGGGGCGTGAGATCTTCGGTTGGGTGTCATCGACAGTGCTGGGCCCGATCCCTGACCTCGATGTCATCGTGGCCATCGGCCGGGACGGCGAGACCGTGGTGCTCGATGAGCCCGCCTTCGACCGTGAGCGCAACGGCGCGATCAAACCGACCGTGGCCAACACCCTGATCGCCATCCGCCGCCCGGACCTGTGCGGCGTGCGCGTGGGCCACGATGATTTCCGTGACGAACTCACGATCTCCCGCCCCGACGTGGACGAGTGGACCGCCATGGAAGACGACGACATGGTGCCAATCCGCGAGAACCTGGAGCGGCTCGGGTTCAAGACCGTGCCCAAGGAGCTCTGCCGCGACGTGCTGGGCCGCGTGGCCAAGGAAAACCGCTACGACAGCGCGCAGCTGTGGCTCGGCAAACTGCAGTGGGACGGCGTGCCACGGGTCGAGTCCTTCCTCACGCGCTACCTCGGCTGCGAGGACACGCCGTACACCCGTGCCGTGGCGCTGTACTTGTGGACGGCGCTGGCCGGGCGCGTGCTGGTGCCGGGCGTCAAGGTGGACATGGTGCCGATCTTCGAGGGCGACCAGGGTCTCAGAAAGAGTAGCGCGGTGATGGCGCTGGTGCCGGCGCCCGAGTTCTTCGTCGAGGTCGACTTCGAGGCCAAGGAAGAGGACACCGTGCGCAAGATGCGCGGTGCGCTCGTGGGTGAGATTGCGGAGTTGAGCGGGCTTCATACAAGAGCATTGGAGGCCATCAAGAAGTTCGTCGTGCGCCAGACCGAGAAGTGGGTGCCCAAGTACAAGGAATTCCCGTCGACTTTTCACCGGCGTCTGGTCTTCATCGGCACCACGAACCGTACCGACATCCTGGCCGACGAGACCGGGAACCGCCGATGGCTACCCCTGCACGTCACTGCGGCTGACGTCGACGGCATCACCGCCGTGCGTGACCAGTTGTGGGCCGAGGGCGCTGCGCTGTTCCGGCGAGTGGGCGTGGCCTGGCAAGACGCCGAGCGCTTGGCGATCGAGGAGGGCGGGGCCCATGAGCGCTACACGGTCGAGGACAGCTGGGCGAGCCTCGTGTCAGCCTGGCTGGAGGCCCCGGAGCCGTTCGGGGGCTTGGATGAAGAGGGTCAGGCTTTGGGTGTCGCATATCACGGTGCGGGCGTCACGGTGGGGCGGGGCGCTTCGCCTTTCACGTCTGCTGATGTGCTGGCCGGGGCTCTCAAATTCAGCCCCGGGCAGATGGACATGCGGTCCCAGAAGCGCATCGGCGCAGTCCTGCGCTCACTGGGTTACGTCCCGATCACCGTGCGGGTGGGGTCAGGGACAGCCCGCAGATGGGTGAAAGAGAGGCGCAAAACGTGACTTTGCAAGAATTTTCAATTCAAAAACCCGCCGCGTGCGGGTTTTTCTTCGACCGGGGCGGCAGCTTGTGATGCGCCGTGAGGGGTGGTTGGCGTTTGTGACGTGTTTGCCATCGCGCTGTAAGTTGTTGATCCACCGATGTTTTTTGTGTTGTGATGGCTGTGATGTCTCTTCCCTTATAAAAAGGGTTAAAAATAGTATAGTAGGTAGGAGGGGTATTATGGGGGAAAGGTTAGAAGATACCCTAAACATGCCCACACACGCAACACAAGGCGTCACAGGAGCCAAAAACCTAGGGTTTACCCTTTATTTTTCGGTCTCGGAAATTAATTTGGGTCGACCCGAAAATTAAAAACCCGCCTCACCGGGCGGGTCGGGGGCTCAGGACCGCGCGGGTCCCATGGCCGCTATCGTGTGAACCACACGATCGGGATCAGGGCCAGCAGCACCAGCACGCAGGCCACGATCACGATTCGGTCGGGATCCTGGCCGGCGCGATCGAAGCGGGTCAGCGGGCAGGCGTACTCGCAGGATTGGGGAAAGGCTTCGGCAGCAGAGCGGTGAGTGCGTTTGAACGGGGCGTTGGACATGATGGGTGGTACCTGGGTGGTGGGGTTAGGGGAGATCGGGGCGTGGCGGGGCGGATTCGGGCCCGGCCGGAGCCTTCGGGCGTTTCGGGAGGATTGCGTTTCGTGCGGGTCCCATGGCCGGTACGTCGTCGGGCCCGCCGAAGCGGGCGGCGCGAGCCACGGCATGGGCACGAATCAGCGTGTTCCTGGCGAAGTCAGGGAGGGGCGGTAGTGCGAACATGATGAGGGTATCGGAGCTTCGGCAGGGAAATTGAGGCCGGGCAGCAGGGGCCGGGGCGTCATGACGTGAGGTCCAGCACACGGTCATAGAGCTTGTTCCAGTCGTCACCCGTTGGCGAGGTCTCTGTGACCTCGTGACGGGCGTTTTGACCTACGGCATAGGCCCGCAGGAGCGCGAGACGGGTCTTGAGCTTGGTGGCTATGGCCCGAGCTTCGGCGAGCTCGGCGCGCAGTCTGTCAATCGTGGCTTGGTCGGTGGACATGATGAGCGTGTGGTGGCCGGTGCGGGATTGCACCCCGAGAGGCCCAGGGTGGCGGGCCCTACGGGCTGGAATCGGTGTCAGGCGTCGAGATTGCGCAAACGCTGCATAAGGGCGCGCGCTTCTTCGCGTGTGATTGCCACGCCCTCGTCTGTGAATGCGAAAGTGATCGAGATCACCCTTTCCGCATGAGATAGCGCGCTTTTCAGCTTGCTGTACGTCGGCAAACACTCGTCGTTCAGCAGTTCGTCTGCGGCGCGGATAGCGGCTTTTTGATCGTCGGTCATGATTCGTGTCTCAGGTGGTGGCCGGTGCGGGATTGCACCCCGAGGGCCCCATGGGTGGCGGGGCCTACGGGCTGGAATCAGCAGGTCCAGGTGATCGTGATGTGTAGGACGTTGTCCGCGAACTCCAGCGCCCACTCCAGGACGGATAGCAGGGTGGCGTTCGTCGGCATGCACTCGTTATCGAGCGTGGGAGCGCAGCCGGTGAGAAGCGGTGCGAGGAAGGGGAGGTATTTCATGGTTCAGGCTTCCACTACGGTGACACGGACGAACTCACGGATGCCGGTGCGGCCCTCCCGGATGTCCTTCGCGTGCTGTTGAGCGCGTCGACGTGACCAAGATGTGCGGTCCTTGTGCGAGAGAAACGATACGGTGCCCGGGTTCGGGCCCTCAATGCGGACGCAGTACATAGGTTTCATGGTTCAGGTCCTTTCGCGCATGGCTGTATCAGTTGTGATCTCAGTACGCATCCGGTGCGGGTACCACCCTAGATAGTTCTTCTGGTCTTGTGCTTGCGCTTTGGTGAATCGGGCGCAGCATTCCGGGATGCGTTCCCACTGAGGCACGTCAGTACTGTTTCCGGTGATCGGGCCCAGCAGATAGAGACCGGTTTCGATATTGCGGATACGGTAAATAGCACCCTTCGGTGGTGGGTCGAAAGTAAGAATCATGATTCCACCTTTTGAGTCTTGGCCTTCTTGACCTTGCATTCGGCGTGCATGGCGCCGAGTTCGGTGCTGTAGCGCGAGAGATTCGACTGGCAGCGCTCGAGCGATTCCTGGGGGATACGAACGGTGGACATGTGGCCGCCGGTGACGATGTAGAGAACGAGGATTGCGGTTTTCATGATAGAGGTTTGAGTTAGTGCGGGATTGCACCCGAAGGGAGCCGGGGTAAGGCTCCTATCGGCTGGAATCAACGCGCCCGGTACGCTTTCACTTCATCGTCTGTGGTCGGTGCGCTTGTGGGATCACCGTGGAATCCGAATGCGGCGCCGATAACACGAACCGCAGTGATGAAAGGACCTTTGCACCACGGGTTCCCCGACCACGATGCTTTACGGTAGTCGTTGACGAAACCGCGCAATGCTTCGAGGCGTCCGGTATCGTCGACCCATACGTGGGCATCAATCGACGCGGCGTAGGCGCCCACGTAATTGACATCAGTCCAGCCGACCTTCTTGAGCATGGCTTCGCATGCGGCGGCGTGATTTTCGTCAGAATTAAGCGCGTCATCCCAATGAAGATAGATTCTCCCAGCTTCACATTGGGCGCTGACGCGTGAGCCCTTGACGTTAGATGGGCCGTGGTATTTCGTGATGATCACTTGCCGGTGTGAATGTGTGGCGACGGTAGGCATGATTGGCTTTCAGTAGTTGAAGGGAGGGTGAGTCAATACCCGAGCAGTGCCCGGGCTTCGGCCATCGTCGTGACGGTATCGGTTTCGGTGGTTACCTCACCGGTGTGGACGTTGCGAGCCCGCGAGCGAACCACAACACCGGTCGGTGTCACGGTCGCACGAGGGGCCGGGGCGCCATCGTCGTGAGTGTTCACAAACTTGGCGATGAGTTCGAAAGAGGTATTCATGATTCAGGCGACGATGATTGCGAACCACAGAATCGCCGCGGCCACGGTGGATATGACGACGATGGTGTCGAGGGCTTTGGTGACGAACATGATCTAGGCTCCGGTTGACGCGTAGCACCTGCTACGTGCCTTGATTCTAGGTCCAACCTGCAAAGTTTTGCAAGCGGGCACCTGCAAATTTTTTCAAGTAGAAGCCTCGAACAGCGTGAAACGTGAACTAATCCGCACAAACCGACTTTCGTTGCAAAACGCATCGATTTCGCAATCTTTTCGCACCAAATTGGTGTATACAGCCAGCTAACACGCGCGCACGGGCGTGCGAGACGGAGCTATTAGCTATGGAAAACGCACCAATCAGCACATCTTTGCGCCGATTAGAGGCTGATAACGCAACAATCGGTGGCGTGCTGTACACATTCCCATCCGGGCGCAGCAAACAAGCCACATGGCAAAGTAAGTCAGTGGTCACTGACACGCTAGAGCTTGCCAAGGCTTGCGCCTCACAAGTCAGAGCGCAGCTGATGGATGAGGGTGCGACCGATGACCTGGACCGCACGAACTGGCCAAGTCTCGTCGCGGGCACGCAAAAGCACATCCGAGACTGGAACGACAGGCTCGCGTCAACCCCTCAATGACCCTCCGTCACAAGGTTTACATAACGTGACATTGTCATACTTTCGTCGGGAATCGGACAGGCCATCGGCCCCCGTCCCTCCTGATGGTGCGCGATTAGATTGCGAGCTACAGATTGTGGCTTGTGGCCTGGTCAGCGGGGCCAGGGCAGGGCGGCCTGCAGGGGGAGGGGGTGGGGTCGAAACACAGGGCCCCCGGGGGTGGGGAGGCCCCTCTTTGGCTCGAGGGGGTCCACCCCCAAAAAGGATGCGTCCGGACAAACGCCACAAATCACAAGACATAAACCAGAAGTTAGTAACCACTAACCGCTAACCGACCCACCCTGCAACTTGCAAAATTTTTCAACGAATTTCAATTTTCAAAAAATTTGATTTTTCGAATTTTTCCGGGAGACCCCCATGTCCAACGAACGAGTCCTCTCCCCCGCGGAATGCGAGAAGGTCGCCCAACTCCTGGCTGACAACGGCACGAACCGCAAGAAGGTCGGCCAGGCTATCGGTTACCACGGCACAGAGGGTCCGATCATCGACAGGCACATCAACGACCCCCGGGTACAAAAGCGCGCCCAGGAGTTGATCCGCACGAAGTTCGAGCGGCGCAACATCACGGGTGACCGGGTGATGACCGAGCTCGCCCGGCTCGCCTTCGCATCCGCGAAAGACATGTTCGACCCGGAGACCGGGCGCATGCTCGAGATACACGAGATGGATGACGACACGGCCGCCACTGTCGTCGGCTTCGATGTCGAGGAGCGCCTGGAGGGCCGGGGTGAGGATGCCAAGGCGTACACGGTCAAGAAGGTGCGCCGGGGCGACAAGCTCGGCGCGCTCACGATCCTGGCCAAGCACTTCAAGCTGGTCAACGACAACGATGGGGTCAACGCGCTGGCGGGCGCCCTGGCCGATCGGCTGAACGCGGCCAAGAAGCGGATCGCCCCTTTGCAGGATCCGGAAGACGCCCGGATAATTGAGCCGCCGGCTGTCGCAGACAGTCGGTATGTTCCCTCCCAAGATCCCACCATAGATGGTGGCAGATACCACAACCCGTACCAGGCCACCCCCACCTCGCAAGGAGATGACGATGAAGTTCCCCTCTGGTGAGTACTCACAGCCCCAGTACGCGATCGACCCGGTGCGCTTTCGCGCCCAGGCAACCGGCACCGGCCAGACCCAGTCGATGAGCTACAGCACCGGTCGCATGCGCGCGCAGCGTGTGATCGACAGCGTGCCGGCCGAGTGCCGCGGCAAGATCCCGGCAGCCGAAGGGTACCCGGAGCCGACCCCGACGATGGACATGATGGGCGCCTTCGCGGACAGCCGCTACTGAGCCGTGAGCGACCTGATCCCGCGCAAGCGCGGGCGTGACAACGGGCATGGCGGCTACCACTACACGCCGTCGCCCGAGCGCCTCGCGCAACGCCCCGACGTGCCGCCTGTCGTGCTGCCACCCCAGAAGGCAGTGCAGCCGCGGGTGAAGATCCCGATCCGTGCAGCGGACGCCGCCGCGGCGGTCTACAAGCACACCCCCATCGACGACCTGATGGACGGTCTCGCGCACTACGCGATGGACCCGCTCGGCTTCGTGCTGTGGGCGTTCCCGTGGGGTGAGCCCGGCACGCCGCTTGAGGACATGGACGGGCCCGAGGAGTGGCAGCGCCGCCAGCTCGAGCGGATCGGGCACAAGCTGCGCGAGGGTGGCGAGGAGGGCGCGGTCATCGAGGAGGACGTGTCGGCGGGCCACGGCGTCGGGAAATCGGCGCTCGTGGCCTGGCAGGTCCTGTGGGCGATCAGCACGCACGCGGACACGCGCGGCGTCGTGACGGCGAACACGGACGCGCAGCTGAGGACGAAGACATGGGCCGAGCTCACGAAGTGGTACAGCCTCTTCATCGCCCGCTCGCTGTTCAAACTGACGGCGACCGCCATCTACATCGCCGATGACCCGGTGCGCGAGAAGGCATGGCGGATCGACCAGGTGCCGTGGAGCAAGGACAAACCGGAGAGCTTCGCCGGCTTGCACAACCAGGGCAAGCGCCTGCTCGTGATCTTCGACGAGGCGTCCGCCATCGACGACATCATCTGGGAGGTGACCGAGGGGGCGCTCACTGACGCGAAGACGCAGATCATCTGGCTTCGCTACGGCAACCCGACCCGGACCTCGGGCCAGTTCTTCAAGCGCTGCACGCAGCCCAAACGCAACGTGTACACGCGGGTCGACAGCCGGCAGGTGCGCTTCAGCAACAAGAAGCAGATCCAGGCGTGGATCGAGGACTACGGCGAGGACTCGGACTTTGTTCGGGTGCGCGTCAAGGGTGAGTTCCCGCGGGCGGGCTTTAGCAATTTCATCAGTCCTGAGTTGGTCACGCAAGCACGACGCCGACGGATCGGGCTCAACGAGTATGCCGCGTACCCGAAGATCCTGTCGGTGGACCCCGCCCGCTTCGGTGATGACTCGACGGTGATCACACTGCGCCAGGGGCGCAAGGTACCGTGGCAGTTGGAGTTGAAAGGGTATGACGGATTTGACGTTGCCGCTCGCCTGGAGCGCATCGTGCGCGAGGAAGGGAAGATTCAGTATCTGGTCTATGACGCGATCGGCAACGGCGCCGAACTTGATGGTGTGCTCAAACGATGCCCGTGGGCGCGGGCCACAACGCTGATCCCTGTGATGTGGGGTCAACCGGCGAAAGATGACAAGCAATTCTTCAACCAGCGCAGCGAGTGCTGGGGCGCGATGCGCGATTGGCTCGAGCACGCTCAGGTTCCCGACGATGACGAACTCGCGAATCAGCTTGCGTCTTTGGACTTCGGATACGACGTCAAGATGCGGATCCAGTTGCAAAGCAAAAAGGACATTCGTAAGAACGGCGGCAAGTCGCCGGACAAGGCCGATTCGTTAGCTTTGTCACAGATCCCTGAACTCATCGACCGGAGAGTGAACATCGCCAAGGTTCGTCCGCAACAGCAGCGGCGGGTGATCTGGAGCAGGTAAGACGGGCTCTATAGACTGTGGTAGCATGGTTGGCATGAAAACCATGCCTGCCGAACGCGCCGCTGCAGTAGCCGAGTACATCCGTAGTCACTGGTACTACAACCCGGAGACCGGGCATATCCATAACTACAAACGAAGGAAGCCCATAGGGTACCTACGGAAAGACGGCGCCCTTCAAGCGATGGCTCACATCCCGAATAAATACGTAGCTGTTCTCTTGCACAGGGCCGCGTGGTTACTCCGGACGGGGAATTGGCCAGAGCACGATATAGACCACTGGAATGGCGACCGGGCGGATAACAGGTGGGGGAATCTACGTGAGGCGACGCCCGGTCAGAACCGGCAGAACCTTGCAGCCCAGACGGCGAAGGGCAAACTGCGGGGCGCGACTCGCCGTCATCAGAAGTGGGTGGCACAAATCAAGGTTCCGGGCGGCACGACGAAACACCTCGGCGTGTTCGCAACCGAGGAAGAAGCACACGCCGCGTACTGCAAGGCAAAGCAGGAACTTCACCCATTCAACCCGATTCAGCGGTAGACTGGCCCTGCCGAGAGGTCGAGAGACGTCGATGCAAGTAGAACTCCATTGCACATGGGGGCCCTGCGAGGGGCGACATGACGGGACCGGTTGAGGGGCCCGCCGAATGTGCTACCCGGTAACTAACCCTCCCTGGAGCCTCGCCGGCATCACACGGCGGGGCTTCTTGCATTTGGGAGCCACTGCTACACTCTCGGCAGCGCAGACGATCCAGCTCGCTCCTACTTCCTGACCAGAAGTCCTGAAGCCCCGTTCCATCGGGGCTTCTTGCATTTGGGAGCCACTGCTACACTCTCGGCAGCGCAAGCCCTGGCCATGATCAAGATGCGCGGATGCACAACTATCCGCGCACGCCATGCCAGTCAACCCCCTCGTACGACAGTTCGGGCTGCAAGACCTCCTGCAACGGGAGGCTGAGAAGCCGCCCGAGACACAGGACATCACCGAAGTCGCCGAGTCGGCGCTGGCCAGCCACGTGCGCCTGGCCTGGCAGCGCAACAAGCTGGCCAAGGTCAAGATCGACGAGAAGATGCTCGATGCCCTGCGTGCCCGCCGCAGCGTCTTCAGCGCCACACAGATCGCGCAGGCCCAACAAGCCAACGGTGGCATGAACATGGTCTTCACGGACCTGACCGAGATCAAGTGCAAGGCAGCCTCGGCCTGGATCCGTGAGATCGTGCTGCCCGTCGGCGAGCAGCCGTGGGGTGTTGACCCAACCCCACTCCCCGACATGCCGGCCGCGCTCAAGGTGTCGATCGTCAACAAGGCGGTCCAGCAAGCTCAAGAGGTGCTGCAGCAGACCGCGCAGGCCGGCGGCGGCGTGATGGGTAAGGATGAGTTCCGCGAGCTCGTCTTCGAGCTCGGCGACAAACTGCGTGACGATGCCGAGAAGGCGTACATGAAGGCCGCCAAGAAGCGGGCGCACCGCATGGAGCGTGTGATCGCCGACCGGCTTGCGCAGGGCGAGTACCAGCAAGCGATGGACGCCTTCGTCGAGGACTTCGTGACCTACCCGGCCGCGATCCTGAAGGGGCCGATCTACCGCCGGCACAAGACGCTGAAGTGGGGCGCAGGCTGGAAACCCCAGGTCGCCAACAACCCGGCGCAGTCCTGGGAGCGCGTGAGTCCGTTCGACGTGTACCCAGCGCCGAGCGCGAAGTCGCCGCAGCAAGGTGACTTCATCGAGCGCATCCGTTTCCGCCGTGAAGAACTTCACGACCTGAAAGGGTTGCCCGGCTACAAGGACGATGAGATCGACGGCGCGCTGCGCGACTACAGCAACGGCCACCTCGAGGGTTGGCTGTGGACCGAGAGCGAGCGCCAGCGCCTGGAGCAAGAGACCCTCTTCATGTACCTCTCGCCTCCGGGCGTGATCGACGCGCTGAACTACTGGGGCTCTCTGCCTGGGTGGAAGCTGATGAGCTACGGCGTCGAGGGCTTGGAGGAGACGCGGGAGTACGAATGCAACGTGCTGCTGTGCGGCCGCTACGTGCTGTACGCCGCGCTGAACCCGGACCCGCTGAACCAGCGCCCGTACCGCAAGGCATCCTACGACGAGATCCCTGGCGCCTTCTGGGGTCGCAGCATCCCGGACCTGGCCGCGACCAGTCAGCGCATGTGCAACGCCGCGGCATCCGCACTCGCCGACAACATGGCCATCGCCTCGGGCCCGCAGGTCTGGGTGCATGCCGACCGCTTCGCCGACGGCGAGCAGTCGATGGAAATGTTCCCGTGGAAAATTTGGCAGATGAAGTCCGACGCAACCCAGGGCGTGAACCCCGGCGTCGGCTTTTTCCAGCCGCCGTCGAACGCGGCCGAACTGCAGGCGATCGTGGAGAAGTGGTCGATCGCCGCCGATGACGCGACGGGCGTTCCTCGCTATGCCTACGGCAACGAGCGTGCTGGCGGCAGCGCTGACACGGCCACGGGCCTGAGCATGCTGATGAACAACGCAGCCAAGGGGCTGCGGCGCGCGATCGGCTCGATCGACCTGAACGTGATCGCCCCGACGATCAACGACACGTTCACGAACGAGATGCTCTACAACCCCGACGAGTCGATCAAGGGCGACTGCATCGTGGTGCCGCGCGGCGCCGCGGCGATCCTGATCCGCGAGTCGGCCCAGCAGCGCCGCCTGCAGTTCCTGACGATGACGGCCAACCCGATCGACGCACCGCTCCTCGGCGGCAAGCACCGCCTGGCGCTGCTGCGCGAGACGGCCGCCGCGATGGAGCTCCCGGTCGACGAGGTCGTGCCCACCGACGAGGAGTACGACCAGCAGCAGGCCGCCCAGCAGCAAGCCATGCAGGAGCAGCAGCAAGCCATGATGCAGGCCGAGGCGGGCAAGATGCAGATGGAGCACCAGTTCGAGATGGAGCGCGAGGCCGCGATCGGCCAGCGCGACAACCAGCGCCAGAGCCAGCAAGTGATCGCCGACACCGTCCGCCAGGCCGTGCAGGCCGCGCTGACACCGAAAGAGCCACCGAAGCCGGCGGGTGGCGCAAGCAAAACGTGACCCAGGCAACAAGTTGCGAACAACAACTTGTTGTCCTACACTGCGCACCCATGCACCTATCGAAAGACCAGTTGACCTTTCTGGCAGGGTTCGCGAGATCCGCCCAAGGTCACGGGTTAAAGAAGCTGCTTGAAGACAGGTTGGCCGAAGTCGACAAGGAACTGCGATCCTTGACTGGTGAGAACCTCTACCGAGCCCAGGGCAGAGCCCTGATGCTCGATGAGTTGATCGCCACCTTCGATGAAGCCCAGACCCGTCTCGAACGGTCGCAGTCAGCCCGATCGCAAGGGCAACGACAGCCTCCGCTGAATTGATGGGAACCGCGATCCCCGCATCCCGCGTGCGAACCCCCGGCCGAGCGCCGAGGATCGTGGAGATCCCATATGCAGGCTAATGCCGCAAGCGAAACGAAGCTCCCTCGGGCGCTGATCAAGAGGAACGCCGAACTCAAAGAGAAGTACGGCGGCCCGGTAAGTCAGCAACCTGAACCGGAAAATCCTGAAGCTGTCGAAGCCACACCGGCCGAGGCAGTTGTCACCACCGTTGAACCCACACCGACGCCTGCCCCGGCAGCCGCCGCTGACCCGCGTGAGACCGATCCTGAATACTGGAAGCAACGCTTCCTTGTCACGAACGGCATCCTGCGCAAGGAACGCGACGACCGGAAGATGCAAGTCGCCGAGTTGACTCAACGGATCAATGAGTTGATGGTGGAACTCCAGGCTGCGCGCGACAGCGCTCCCTCGGGCCCGATCGACCTCGGCGAGTACTTCACGCCGGAGCAGATCGAGGAAATCGGGGAACCCGCTGCGCTGGCCATGGCCACGACGATCAAGCAGCAGATCCGCAACGAGGTCTCCAAGGCCATCAAGACGCAGGTTGAACCCCTGCGTACTGCCAAGGAAACCGAAGTCGCCGATCGCCAGCAAGAACGTCTGCAGGCTTTCACGGACAGGCTCGCAGAGCTCGTCCCCAACTACGTCGAGATCGACGCGTCGGATGAGTGGAAAGCCTGGCTGATGGAGGAGACCGCGGACGGGATCGAACGCCAGGAAGTCTTGAACAAGCACATCAAGGTGCTCAACGCCGACCGTGTGGCCGGCATGTTCAAGGCGTTCCTGACGCCGAAGACCCGGCCGACACCACCGATCACGCCGAGTGGCACGGGCGCAACCCCGGCCACGGCGATCGCGAGGCAGAACCCGTTGACTCCGCCCACCCCGGCCGAGATCAAGGAGTTCTACAAGCGCGCGAAGCTCAACAAGGTGACCGAACAGGAACGCGCTCGTTTCGACCAGCGGATGGCTCTGCGTCAGTAACGGTCTGCCCTGTAGAGGGCAGCCGTAGCAACCCATCAATTCTGGAGAAACACCATGGGCGTGCCACGCGCAACCAGCCTGCCGGACTACGGTCCGGCCGGCGCATCCAAGTTCATCCCCGAGGTCTGGTCGGGCAAGCTGGTCGAGAAGTTCTACAAGACCACCGTCTTCGGTGAGATCTGCTCGACCGACTACGAAGGCGAGATCACTGGCTTCGGCAACAACGTCATCATCCGCACGATCCCGGACGTCACCGTCTCGGATTACGTGGTTGGTGCGGGCCTGACCGCCCAGTACCCGACCAGCACGGCCACGAACCTGTCGATCGACCAGGCCAAGTCCTTTGCCGTGGCAGTGACCACGGTGGACGCCCGCCAGGCCGACGTCGATATGGTCGACGTGTTCGCCAACGACGCCTCGATCCAACTGCGGATCGCCGTCGACGCCGACGTGCTGGAGACGATCCCCGCCGATGTGTCGGCTGACAACAGCGGCCGCACAGCCGGTGCTGACAGCAACAACATCGACCTGGGCGACTCGACCACGCCGGTCGCGGTGACCAAGACCAACATCGTCGACCTCATCGTCGACATGGGCACGGTGCTCGATGAGCAGAACGTCCCTGATGAAGGTCGCTGGCTCGTGTTGCCCCCGTGGGCAATCGCGCTGGTCAAGAAGTCGGACCTGAAGATCGCCTCGCTCGCTGGCGACAACGTCTCGATCCTGCGTAACGGCAAGATCGGCGAGATCGACCGCTTCACGATCTACCAAAGCCGCAACCTGCTGCGCCAGACCTCCCCGGGTCCGGCCACCTACGCGATGTTCGGCCACAGCGCCGGCGTCACGTTCGCAGCGCAGATCACCGAGGCCGAGATGATCAACAACCCGAGCGACTTCGGGTACATCGTCCGCGGCCTGATGGTCTACGGGTTCGAGGTGATCGCCCCGAACTACATCGGCACCGCGGTGATCACCCGCGGTTGATCTCGGATAGGATAGGGCCACTTCAACTGGGGCCCTACCCGTTCGACCCAGGTTTGAACTTCAAGGAGAACGCCATGAGCGTGATGAAGACCAGCAGCCCGTACGGCCCGGGCCTCACCATCAAGACCCCGCCGGAGACCATCACCAACGAACTGGCCAAGGCCGGCTCGAAGGCGAAGGCTCGCTACCCCCACACACCGTCCGGCCCTGGCCAGGCGCTCAAGGGTGGCACGGGGATCAAGCATCGGGCCCTGACGCCCGGCACCTCGCCTTCGGGCTCTTGAGCCACGAGGCGTGACCCCCGACCGGCGCCTTCGGGCGCCGGTTCCACAACCAGCCTCTGAGGATACCCATGGCCATCAACGAAGCCGCATTGCAGGCAGCCCGCGACCGTCGCGGTGCGCAGGACAAGAAGCACCCGTACCTGATCCACCGCGAAACTGGTCGGCTGCTGCCCAACGTCGAGAAACTGCGCAAGCACCCGATGATGATCGTCTACAAGGGTTCGCCGACGGCTTCACACGATGAACGCATGCGGTACGTGCGCACCGGCTCGTTCCGCCAGGTGGTTGACACGACGGCACCGGAAGCCGAGTTGGACCTGCCACCGTTCGATCTCGGCACGGCCACCAAGGAACAGATGATCGCGTTCGCGAAGGAAGAGTTCAACCTCGACCTGAACCCGAATGCACCGCCGCACATCATGCGCGCGCAGATCAAGCGCGCCGCTGACGACAGTAACCAACTGGGTTGATCGACCATGCTGGCCAGCGTGATCACCGATGCCGCGGCCGTGACGCTGGTCGACACCGACAACGTCACCTGGTCGGAGGCCGAGCTCCTGGGCTATCTGAACGAGGCCCTGCGCGCGACCGCGTTAGTCAAGCCTGACCTGTTCACGGTCCAGGCCGATGTGACGCTGGCAGCCGGCGTGCTGCAGAACCTGCCTGAAGGTGGCATCGCTCTGATCGCGATTCCGCGCAACACCAGCGGCCGTGTCGTGACCGAGGTCGACCAGCAGATGCTCGACGAGGTGCAACGGTTCTGGCCGGGCGCCACACCGGAGGCGACTGTGGAACATTTCACGGTCAACCCCACCACGCCCCGGCAGTTCAATGTCTACCCGCCCAACGACGGCACGGGTGAGGTCGTGATGCTGTACGGCGCCGTACCGACCGAGCTCACCGCGGTGGATGACACCGTACCAGTGCCCGACGTCTACCAGGCGCCGCTCACGCAGTACGTGCTGTCCCGCGCGTACGCGAAGAACACGAAGCGGCAAGACCTCGTGAAGGCCGCCGCAGCGATGCAGGACTGGGCCCGCGCGATCGGTGCCAAGTCGCAAGCCCAAGCCGCGATCTCACCGAAGGTCGCCTCACAACCGGGGGTCGCGTGAACTACGTCAGCGTCTTCGATCAGCTGCGCAACGTCGCGGTGGTGGCGCGCAAGTGCCCTACGCCCGTGCTGCAGGCAGCCTACGTCACCGCGGTGCGGGACTGGTGCACGCAAACGCAATGGTTGCGCATGGCAGTGCCCGGTGCCACGACGGCCGACCAGGCGCTGTACAGCCTTGGCAGCGACCCACTGCTCGAGATCATCGCGATCTACGCGATGTCGGTGACCGGTGCGCAGAACCAGGTGCTGCCACTCACCCCGTCCGATTCGGGCGGATGGAGCCCTGCGATCGGCCCAGGTCTTCCGCGGCGTTACGCGTATGTGCCAGAGGCGCAGTTCGCGCTGAACCCGACACCGGATGCGGCCTACGACCTGAACATCACGGTCGTCGTCTCGCCGGTCGACAACGTGCGCGAGATCCCTGAGACCCCGCTGCGCAAGTACAGCACCGTGTTCGAGTCCGGCGCGCTGTCGCAGTTGCTGCTGATGCCGCAGACACCATGGAACAACCCGGCCGAGGCAGCCCGGCACGCCCGCGTCTTTGCCGCCGGCGTCAGCAACGGCAAGGCCGAGGTGCAGCGCAACTACAACACCGGCTCGCAGCGCGTGCGCCCGCGACCTTTCGTGATCTGAGGACACCATGACCTTCGGCGTCACCCCCGTCACAAACTTCCCGCCGCCCACGCCCGACGAGTTCCCTGGCGGCATCCAGTGGCAACTGGATGGTGTCGACGTGGGTGATCGCACGATCGACACGGTCAGCTTCGTGTCCGGTGACACACTCGCCATGGAGGTCGACGAGGACAACCCGAAGCGTCTGATCATCACCATCCCTGTCCCTGTGGTGGAGGCGTGAGTGAAGATCGGCACCGAATCGTTCCGGGGCGAAGCACCGCGAGTCACACCCCGCGCGCTGCCTGACAACGCGTCGCAAGACGCAACGAACGCTCGCCTAGTGACAGGCGACGCCACAGCCTGGGGGCAACTCTCGGAAGTTGAGACGTTGGCCCGGACTGCACCGGTGCAGACCATCTCGCTGATGGCCGGGCAATACTGGCTGTCGTTCGAAGAGGAGGTCGATGTCGCCCGCGGCATCATCCCAGGTGACGACACCTATCGGACCTACCTGACGGGCCTGGACGCGCCGCGGTTCACGAACCTGGCGATGGCCACGACCGGCGGTCCGCCGTACCCGGTCGACACGCGCCTCCTGGGTGTGCCAGGGCCGGACAGCGCACCGACCGTTGAGGCCGGGATCGACCCGACGCCCACGACGTTCACGATCGACGTGCTGGACGAGGGCAACAAGCTCGCGACGGACTGGACCGTGAACTCTCCGTTGACGGGTTCGACTTATGCGACGGTGACACAGAACGCGCTCGTTGGGGACCCGGCGCCTTCCTACCGCTGTGCCTTCGACGAGAACCACGACCCTGGAACTGAAGCCTGGGCCCTGCGCAATTTCGGTGTGGCCGGTGTGTCGGTGCTCGAGGTCAACGCCAACTTCATGACGGACTCGAAGCTGCAGGCGTGTTTGAACGTCGCGTGCACGCAGACGGGTGCCGGCATCACGGTGTTGGTCAGCGGTGGCGGCATCGGTATCGGCAAGCGGCTGGACGTCGGTGCGGTCTACGGTCTGGCCGCGGTCAGTGGCACCACCTGTGCTATTTCAGCCGGCGTCTGGTATCGGATGCAGGTTTCGGTCGTGCTCAATGACGCCGGCACAAAGACCGTGACCGCTCGGGTCTACGACGCCAGTGACGTACTGGTTGCTGAGACAGTCGGCACCTCGACGTTCGATGATGGCGACTGGTGCGGTTTCGCCAACGGGACACCTGACGACGCGCCCGGGCAATGGGTCACGTACTACGACAACTACCACGTGCAGGCCACGGGGTCGACGAACTACGTGCCGGTGAACACCGCCACGAGCTACGTCTACACGTTCGTCAACGACCTCGGCGAGGAGTCGGCACCCAGCGCAGCGAGCGCGACGGTTCTGCGGCCGGATGGGGTTGCGATCACCGTGACGACGCCCGGCACTGTGCCCACGGGCACCGACCCAGATTACGGCATCACGACCAAGCGGATCTACCGCGCGGCCACCGGCTCGTCCGGTACGGTGTTCCTCTTCGTCGCCGAGATCCCGCTGGCGACGACCGAGTACGTCGATAGCATCCCCGACACCGAGCTCGGCGAAGCCCTCGAAAGTGAGGACTGGGATCTGCCGCCCTCGGACCTGCGCGGCATCCTGGCGCTGCCCAACGGCGTGATGGTGGGCTTCCGGCGCAACCAGTTGTGCTTCAGTGCGCAGAACCGGCCGCACGCGTGGCCGGTGCGCTACCGCTTGAACACGGACACGGACATCGTCGGGATCGGTAACATCGACACGACCGTGGTGATCGGGACCGAATCGTTCCCGTATGTCGCCAGTGGCAATGACCCGGCGGCCTACTCGATGGCCAAGTTCGAGGTGCCGCAGGCGTGCGTGTCCAAGCGCAGCTTCGCGTACCTGACCGGCATCGGGGTGGTGTTCGCGTCGCCCGACGGATTGATCGCGGTGTCCGGCGTCGGCCAGGTGCGCAACCTGACCGAGACGATCTTCACGCGTGAGCAGTGGCAGGCGCTGCGACCGGAGAGCATCATCTCCGTTGCTCACGACGATGTGTACCACTTCTTTTACGACACTGTCGCCCCGACGCCTCCACCGCCACCGCCTCCACCGCCGCCCGCGGTCGCTTGGAACGTTGAACGATCCAGCACCGAAGCCGTCTTCTCCGACGAGGATCTCACGGTGGTGTCGACCAACGCCCCAGGCGTATACGTCAACGTCATCACTACAGGCAGCGGCAAGACGACGGGCAAGTACTACTTCGAATTCGAGGTTGTCACGGTCGCCGGGTTCAACAGCCGGTCGCCGTCGTTCGGGGTCGTCACAGACGATTACTGGGAGAACCCACCGTCACCGCCGACTGTCGAGATCGGTGTGAACCAATGGGGGTTCCGGTGCAACGGCGCGAAGGCGTTGGGTGGAAGTGATAGCCCCGTATTCTTTTCCCCTGAATTGGGCAATGGGGACACGATAGGTATTGCAGTCGACCTGGACGCCGGCAAGCTGTGGGTGTCCCGGAACGGGGTGTTCGATGGTGACCCGGTTGCAGGCACCGGGGCGGCGTACACCGATCTGCTGTCGAAGTCACCGTTCCCCGTGAGCCCGACCAACCCGGCCTATCCGTCTGCTTCGGTCGGCGACAACGACAGTCTGGGCAAGTTGACCGCGAAGTTCGCACAGGCGTCTTGGACGTACTCGGCGCCCACAGGCTTCAGCGAATGGGAGCTTTGAGATGACCTTTGCCGTCACCCCTGTCACCGAATTCAACCCGGCGGCGCCCACGTCACCGACGCGCAGCGTCCAGTTCCAACTGGGTGACGAGAACGTGGGTGGGCGCAACGTCGACACGGTCAACATCCGGGCGCTGGGCGAAGAGATTCTGAGGGTGCGCGTCGCGGTCGGTGAACAGGTCAATGTGCTGACGATCGAGAGCGAGGAGGCGGAAGAGTGAAAGCAGGCTTCGCACTCGACATGAAGTCCTCGGGCTTCGGCCTCGTGCCGCTGGCATTCCATGCCACGGCCGTGCACGCGGATCCGCTGACCGACAACCTGTACCTGGTGCTCGATGAGAACAACGAGCCGGATGACAACCTCCTACCGGAGCCACCCAGCGCACCGCTGGCCACCGGCAACGTGACGATCTACAAATTCAACGACACTGACGCCGGCAAGATGGTGTACAGGTGGCGGTCCAAGCTGTACGTGCTACCGGCCCCGCTGTCGTTCCTCGTTGTGCAGGTCAAGGGCGAGGGCTTCGCGAACACGGTGTTCCGGGCCTGCGGGCAAGTGCAGGTCTCTGGCGTCTGGGTTGACGTGGTACTGCGCGAACTGGTCGTGACCAGCGATGAGCCGTTTCGGCTGCCGATGGCCAACACCTACCCCCGCTTCTGGTGGGAAGTCATCAGTACCGACACGATCCAATCGGTGCAGGTCGCGCAGGACGTCGAGGAGTTGACCTGATGGCAACAACACCCAGCCAGCGCGGCCTGGGATTCCCTGCTGTCACCGAGCCCCGGTCCTTCGATCTCCGGTCGGTTCAGACCACGGTGCAACAGGTGCGCGAGCGCCTGCGCGTGATCGACGCTGCGCTGACGACATTGCAGAACGCGACAGGGGCGAACCAGTTGTCAGCCACGTTGGCGCAGCTGCAGCAACAGGTCAACCTGCTGCAGCGGCGGCTGACCGCGGTTGAGAACTCGCTGGGCCCTGATGACACGACCACGCTGATCGCGCTCACCGACATGCCGGTGGGTGCACCCGTGGTGCCGAGCGGCACGACGTCATGCCGGATGGTTGACCCCAACGATCCGGAAGCCGTGTTCGCTTGCGTCGGTTTGGTCACCGCGGCGGTTGCCCAGGGGCAGGCCGCAGTGATCCAGCGGCGCGGCAACTTCACGCTGGCGGGTTCCGGGTTCGATCCCGGCCGCGAGGTTTACGCGTCGATCGGCGGCGACCTGACGCAGCAGCCAACCTACGGCGCTGCGGCGGTACCGGTGGGGATCGCTACCAGCGCGGACACGCTGTATGTCACGACGGGCGGGCCGGCGCTGCTCGCGCTCGGCCTGGACGACAACGCCTACGAACGGTTCATGTACGCGAGCGTCGAGCTCGTGTCGGACGCGATCGCGCTGGCTGCCCAGGTCGATGCGGCAGCCAACGGGCTCGTGACGAAGACCGCAGACGGCTCCGTGACGACGCGCGTGCTGCAAGGCACAACGAACCGGGTCACGGTCACCAATGGCGACGGTGTGGTGGGCGACCCGGTTGTCGACATCAGCGCGAGCTACGCCGGTCAGGCGTCGATCGCGACGTTGGGCACGATTCTGACCGGTGTGTGGCAGGCCACGCCCGTTGGCATCGCCTTCGGTGGCAGCGGTCAGTCCACCGCGAACGCGGCGCTGAATGCGTTCCTGCCAGACCAAACCTTGAACGCCGGCAAAGCGCTGTTCACGGACGGCGCCAACTCGTCCTGGGGCGCCGTGACGACCGGCACCGTGACTTCGGTTGGCGTGGCCGGCAACAACGGTATCGGCGTCAGCGGTTCCCCGATCACGAGCTCGGGCACCATCACGTTGAGCCTGGGGGCGATCACACCGAGTTCGGTAGCCGCCGGGGGCACGGTGACAGGATCGAACTTGTCCGGCACGAACACAGGGGACCAGACGATCACGCTCACCGGGGACGTGACCGGGTCCGGCACCGGCAGCTTCGCCGCCACGCTCGCCACAGTCAACAGCAACGTCGGCTCGTTCGGTTCGAGCACCGCGATCCCGACCTTCACCGTCAACGCGAAGGGCCTCATCACCGCCGCGTCGACGAATGCCGTGGTGGCGCCGGCAGGCACGTTGACCGGGACGACGCTCGCGGCCAACGTGGTCTCGTCGTCGCTGACCAGCCTGGGCACGATCGCTACCGGCGTGTGGCAGGGCACCGCGATCGGTGTCGCATACGGCGGCACAGGCATCGCGAGCTACACGGTCGGCGACTTGCTGTACGCGAGCGCGTCGACCACGCTGAGCAAACTGGCCGATGTGGCCACGGGCAACGTGCTGCTTTCTGGTGGCGTTGCTACGGCGCCCGCGTGGGGTAAGGTCGACCTGACGGCACACGTCACTGGCATCCTGCCGGGTGCCAACGGTGGCACAGGCAACGGTTTCTTTGCCGTGTCAGGCCCCGCCACTTCGCTGAAGACGTTCACGTTCCCGAACGCGTCGGCGACGGTGTTGACGGACAACGCTGCGGTGACGGTGGCCCAGGGCGGGACGGGTATCACCAGCGGCACCAGTGGAGGCATTCCGTATTTTTCCGGGTCCACGACGATCGCGTCCTCCGGCGCGCTGACCGCGAACAGGCTGGTCCTTGGCGGCGGCGCGGGCGCCGCGCCAACCGTGCTCGGTTCACTCGGCACGACGACGACAGTGCTGCACGGAAACGCAGCGGGCGCCCCGACGTTCGGGGCGGTATCGCTGACAGCGGATGTGACGGGCACACTGCCTGTGGCCAACGGTGGTACAGGCGTGACCGCGCTGTCATCGCTGACCGCAGATCCGAGTGCGTCGGTGGGCCTGTCAGCGGCCAACGGTTCGGCCAGCACGTTCATGCGGTCGGACGCCGCGCCGGCGCTGAGCCAGTCCATTACGCCGACGTGGACGGCTACGCACACGTTTAGCAAATCAGGCGGCGGCACATCATCTGCGTTGTTCCTGTCCTCCATTGCCCCTTCCACCTCGTGGAACGAAACGGATGCCGCCGCCGATAACCGCCTGTGGGACATGCTTGCCAATAGCGAGCAGTTCATGGCTCGCGCGGTCAACGACGCCAACAGTGTTGCAACGAACTGGGTCACCGTTGACCGCACCGGAACAACGATCGACCAAGTGGCGTTCCCGAACGGGAACGTGGCTTTCGACACGAACACACTCTTCGTTGATGCGGCGAACAACCGGGTCGGCATCCGCAATTCCTCTCCTGCGGTCGGTCTCCACCTGAGTGCCGCCGACGTGCAGGTGGACAACGCGGTGCTCCAGTTCGGCGGCACAGGCTCGGCAGCAGCCAGCAACCCGTGCTTGTTCCGGGTCGGGGGTAACGACAACCTGGCCATCGCAACCGGAGGTTCCGAACGGCTCCGTATCGAGTCGACCGGAGCTACGCGGCCAGGTGCCAACAACACCTACGATCTCGGCCTGACAGGTACACGTTGGGCAACGGTCTACACGACCAGCATCAACATCAACAGTACGACAATGTTGACGGCGAACACCGCACTGACGAACGGCGCAGCGGCTGCTACCGGTACACTGACGAACGCACCGGCGGCGGGTAACCCGACGAAGTGGGTTCCGATCAACGATGCGGGCACCACGCGATACATTCCGGCCTGGTGAGGCCACAACCCCGAAGGACCCACAGCAATGAGCACCGAATACCTCCGTGAAAAAATCAACATCCTGAACGGCATGATCCAGCAGACCACGCTGGAGCAGTTCCAGTTGGACCTCGTCGTCAAGATCGCAGCGTCTTCCACCGGTGACGCTCAGGTGGATCAGAACCTGCAAGCATCGGCCACGAATGCCAAGGCGCAATTGGCGTCATGCGCACGCCGACTCGATGTCTATCGCGACGAACTCGCACCGCTCGTCGCCGAACTGGGCGGCTGATCGCCGTTCAACGGACGACAGGTTGGAATGCGTGGAGCGCGGCCTTGGCGGTGGTGTAGGCCGCCGCTGCGTCGGAGGGGTCAGCAAAGTACCCGAGATACCTGCGTTGTCCTTCGACGCGAATGAGCACCAGCCACTTCCGTCGCGCGGCATGCCAGAACACACCAGGGTGACCCGACCTGTTGTTCGATCGAAGTGCGAGGTTCTGCATGTTCTCGCGAGCCGTGCACTCACGGAGGTTGGCGATTCGATTGTCGTCGCGAATGCCGTTCACGTGGTCAAGCTGATTGGCTGGCCAACGTCCGTGCACGTGGAACCACACCAAGCGGTGCGCCGAGTGGAGAGCGCCGTCGACCTTGACGGAACGGTAACCGCGGGCAGAGACAGATCCAGCGATGGAGCCCTCGCGTACAACCCCTCGTCGCGGCACAAGCCACGTGAGGTGTCCCGTCCCAGGATCGTAGGCGAGTAGTTCGCGCACGCGCTGCAGGGTAAGATCGGCCTCAGCCATGAAGCGGTCCTTTCGCTGATAGGTTAGGGGTAGGGCCGCGTTGACGCGCGACCCTACTCCGGCACTAGTGTATTCGTTAGAGGGACCGGCGCGCATGGGGTGCTCAGGAACAAATTTCCTGCTGGTCAGTTTGGCCGACGTGTGGCCGAAGTACTTGCCGCGCATGCGGCGCCTGCCGGCGACGGAGGTGACCGAGGTGCACCACGCTGCCTCCGCGGGGGACGCGCTCGTTTTCGAGGGGCCGGACGGCCTACTGATCCTGGCATTGACCCCTCACGGTAATACCCTAGAATTAACAACGTTGTTGGCAGTCTCGACAGGCACGCCCGGTGCCTTCAGACGCCAGGAAGCCGCGGTGTGTTCGATCGCCCGTGATCTTGGAGCAAGCGCTATCGTGTTCAACCCCGCACGACGTGGGTGGAGCAAGTTGCTTGGGCCGGAGTGGATCACGCGAGGCAGAGCATACGTGAGGCAGCTTCATGGGTGGCAAGACCGAGGGCGTCAAGGAGACGCCGCAGCAAGCGGCGATGGTCGAAAGGGCCCAGCAGCAACTGGCTGACTACAAGCAGCGCTGGCTGCCCGTGCAGCAGAAAATGGCTGCACAAATCCAGGAGATGGGCGAAGAGGACTCGGGCGCGCGGATGCGTGCGAAGGGTCGAGCCGCCACTGAGACTGCAGCGCGCTTCAGTCAAGCGCAAGGCGCTGTCGAGAAATCCCTCACGAATTCAGGCCGCGGGCCCGGCTCCGCCGCGTTCAACCTCGGCGTCACCGGCATGGCCCAAGACGCCGCCACATCCAAAGGTGCCGGCATGATGGCTGCCGACCAGGCCATCGACGATGCGTACGTCAAGGGCCTGGGTGCGCTGACCCAACTGGGCCGGGGCGAGAAGGCAACCGCGATACAGGGTGAGTCGCAGTTGGCTGCGATGAGCGGTCGCCAAGCGATGGCCGACGCCCAGATGGCAGCCGCCGACCGCGCAGCGACAGGTCAACTTATCGGCTACGGCATGGGCGCGGGGCTGAATGCTTCGATGCAGAAACCCTCCTCTCCGGGGCCGTGGCAGAGCATGCCCACCTCGACGACCAGCACGCCTGATTACTCACCGGTCGCCGGCGGCGCTGTGAACACGCAAGGCTTCGCCTTCTAAAGGGAGACGCTCATGGGCTTCAAAGTTGGCGGCGTAGCGAGAGGCGGCGGTTCCGCGATCGAGTGGGTCGCTGACCCAGGCCAGATCGTGCGGGGTGTTTTCGGAGGCAAGAAAGATATGAGCGGCACCCCCGTCGGCGACGCGTACGCCAAGCTGACACGCGACCAGTGGTACACGTACGTCAACACGTTCGTGCCGATCGAGAACAAGCTGATTCAGTACGCCACCGATCCGACGGTGGTCTCGAATGCGATGCAGGATGCGAGCCAAGGCGTCACATCCTCGTTCGACGCGGCCCAGGCCGGTGCAGCGCGTCGGCTCCAAGGCATGGGCGTGACACTCGATGCGGACGAGCAGAAGGCGTCCGACCGGTCGTATGGCCTGGCGAAGTCGCTGGCCGACGTCGGGGCACAGAACAATGCGCGTGACCTGACGCGTTCGCGTCAGCAAAGCCTACTCGGCAACCCGGCGCCTGACGCCATCCAGATCTAAGGAGAACCGACCATGGCAGGAAGTTACGGCGTCGGTGCATCCCTCGGCAGCCTCGGGCTCGCGGGGATGGGTATGCAGCAGCAAAAGGAAGCCACCGACATGCTCGGCAAAGCCGCCGACGAGGAACAGCGCCGCAACATCGCGAACAAGCAAGCCGAGCAGCAGCGCAAGACAACGAACATGACCACCGGTGCGACGACGGGCGCGATGATCGGCACGCAGATCATGCCTGGCTGGGGAACGGTGATCGGGGGCGCCATCGGCGCCATCGCAGGCAACTTCATGTGAGAGACTGATATGGCAGGCATCGACACCAGCGGCGTTGTCTCCGGCCTGCAAGCCGGGTTCAACATGATGCAGTCCGTCCAGGACCGCAAGGACCGCAAGGAGCGGGAAGACCGCGAATACGGCATGCGGATGCAGGATCGCGCTGACCAGCGCGCCCGGCAAGCCGTAGCCGATGAGCGGTCGGCCGCGGACTACGCCGTCAGGGCTGCGGACGAAGAGAAGAAGAGTACGGTCTCGCAATTCGCCAACATCGCAACGAAGTACGGCAGCTTCGAGACGGCCCCGAAGGAAGTGCAGGACGCGGCAATCGAGGCGGCGCGCAAGGCTGACGACCTGATCGCGAAGTCCCGTTCGAAGCGCAACGAACTTGCTTTCGGCAAGCAGCGTCAGGACCTGTCAGACATCGTCTCGAACCTGCAGACTGGGCGGATCAAGCTCGAAGACGTGCCGCCCGACCAGTTGTACCTGGCCGTGGCGAATGCAACGCGCCGGGACCCGACGGATTTCATGGCCGGCCCCAACGGGACGCCGTCCCCGATTGCAAACGCGGTCGGCGATGTCACGACCGGGATGGAGACCGGCAACAACGGTCAGGTGATCCGGGGCGCCAACGTGCTGCTGGCGCCCGAGTTGCGCCGTGGTGTGGGCACTGAGAGCGCACACGGCGGCAAGATTGTCGGCAAGGAGATCGTCGGCCTCGTGCCGCACCCAAACGACCCGAACCAGGTCACGCCGGTTGTGCGTGTCTACGTCGACGGAGGCAAGGAGATTGCGGGTCCACGCGGCAAGCACAACGAGACGAGCTACTACGACGCACCGTTGACCGAGAACCGGTCGAGCGACCCGAACGACCCGGTGAAGTTCCTGGACCTGAAGGCCGCGATGGACCGCGTCGGCCAGATGGGGGTGCTGTCAGAGGTGATGAACCAACCCCAGTTCCGCATGCGCATGGAGGAAGGTCAGCGCCTGGCCGGCAGCCGGACGAAGGAATTGATCGACCGGTACTTCACCGAAGGTCAGAACGCCGCGCCGAAAAAGCAGTTGACGACGACGGTCACCGCACTGCCAGCCAACAGCGGCAAGACGATGATCAACACGTACGACGCGCAGGGGCGCAAGGTCGGGCGCGAGATCATCGACAACCCGGAACGCAAGGACCGTCCTGCTGCGCTTGAGAAGCGGTTGGACGTTATCGATCGTCTCGAGGAAGAGGGTGAGTTCAGTGGAGCGGAAGCCGAAGAGGCTCGCCAGGCTGCACTCGGCATTCGCCCGCGCGCAGGTCGCGGTGGAGGTAGTGGAGGTGGCGGCAGGGGCGGCAAGGTCGCTGAGGCAGCCGTGAAGGGCGCGGTCGCCGATGGTGTGAAAGCGTTGGCAGCCGAAGAAGGACTGAAGCCCAGCCTCATCGGCAAGGGATGGGTGAACGCGGATGGCTCGCCTGTAAAACCGGAAGTTCTGATGCGGCTCGACCAGCGCGCAGAGAAACTTTCGCGAGTAATGCGCGATAGCGCCGCTGCCGGCAGGCTCGCACCGCTGTCGGAGGCCCTTGACACTGCCCGCAAGCCAAGCACCTCAGCCGCAGGCGCCGCGCCGGTCAAGACCGTTAAGTGGGGAGACCTGAAGAAATGAATGTCCAACTGCCGGACGGCACTGTTGTCGAGGACATCCCCGACGGGATCTCTCAGCGCGAGTTAGCTGTGAAGCTCAAGGCCAACGGGATGAACGTGCCCGACGAGTGGCTCGCAGGGCAGGAGGTCACGAAGACGGAGGCCGCCCGGCGGGGTCTTGTGAGCGGGGGAGGCCGCTTGATTCGCGGTCTCGGCATCCTAGGTGCAGCGCCGATCGCCCGCGTAGCAGAGGCATTCGGCAACACCGAGATCGGCGATAAGCTGTTCGCCGCCGCCGATGACTTCGCGAAGTGGGGGGACGAGTCCGCCAAGCCCGTCGAGGGCGAGCAGATGAGTCAAACGGCTAAGGGCGTGCAGAGGCTGGCTGGCGCTGTGCCAGCACTCGCCGGCATGGCTGCGATGGGGCCCGTGACCGGTGCGGTCATGGCCGGCGGCGGCAGTGGCGCTGACACCTACGCATCGAACCTCGAGCAAGGGGTCGACAACGAGACGGCGCTGAAACAGGCAGGGCTTGCAGCTGGCGCGAACGCAGCGAGCCTGGCGATCCCTGCGGCAATCCCTGGCCGGCTTGCGATTCGACTGTTGTCGGGTGGTGCAGCCAACGCAGTGACCAGTGAGGCGCAACGCGAGGCGTCCAACAAAATCTACGAGGAGAAATACCCGCAGATGCAGCAGGACTTCAGCCCCGGTGAGTTCGCGGCTGACCTGGTCCTGGGCGCAGCAATCGGCGGGGTGGCGGGGAAACCCAAAGGTAAAGGGAAGTCGAAGACCGATGTCGCCCCTGCGTTCCCGGCTGACAAGTTCCAAGACATGGGCGACGGCAACTACCTCGCGCCCAACGGTGCCACGGTTACGAAGGAGCAGTGGGAAGGCAGCAGCCAGAAGCTCCGCGACGGCTGGATGAAGGAAGCTCCCCCCGAGGAGAAGATCCCGGCTGGCGAGACGAAGGAACTCTCACCCGGTGAGGCCGCCGCTGCGCTCGTGGAGAAGCCGGACACATCGGCGATCGACAAGGTGCTCGAGCAGCACCCGACTGGTCCGATCGCCGAGGCAGCCAAGGCCGCGAAGGCCAAGAAGCTCAAGGCAGCCGAAGCAGCCGCGAAGAAGGCGAAGGACCAGGCAGACGCTGCCGACATGCGCCGTGCGGCCGCAACGATCGAAGACCCCGACCTGAAGGCTGAACTGCTGGCGCGCGCCGAAAAGCTCGACAAGACCGAGAAGATCCCCGTCGGCGAGGTCAAGGAAGGGCAGCCCGACATCCCGGTCAAGGAAGAGAAGATCCCTGTCGGCGAAGTCAAGGAAGGGCAACCCGACATCCCGGTCTCGAACGAGAAGGTTCCGGTCGGTGAGGTCACGGGCGAGTACCCCGCGGGCCACACCCCGGTGGTGAAGGAAGCGGCGGTCAAGCCTGCCGAGCCCGTGCCGGCCGGCGAGGCGCGCGAGCTCTACGCCGACCCGAACCGTGAGGGTGGACCGATCCCGAAGGGTGAGGCCACCGAGGTCGAGATGCTACCGGTGGGTGAGGTCAAGGAAGGTCAGCCCGACATCCCTGTCACGAAGGAAAAGATCCCCGTCGGCGAAGTCGCGGAGATGATCCCGACCGGCGAGGCCACCGAGATCAAGAAGATCCCGACTGGTCGAGCTACTGAACTTCAACTGGAGAAGCAAAATGCCCCTGGAAAAATCCCCAAGCAAGAAGGCGTTCGGCAAGAACGTGGCCAAGGAAATGAAGGCCGGCAAACCGCAGAAGCAGGCGCTGGCAATCGCGTACAGCGTGCAGAGGAAAGCGGGCGGAAAGGCGCCAGCGAAGAAACGCTAGACCTCGGCCTACCCAAGATCGACGAGGCGTTCATGCGCGAGCAAGAGCGCGTGGCGCCTCGCGGTGCTGAAGCGCGCGCCGCCGCGGCTCCGACCGAACGCGGTCGCCGGCACGTGCGCGCCGAGATGGACCGCGCTGTCGCCGAGGGGCGGCTCGACAAGGACGTGGCCGCCACGGCGGCATGGGCGCTGGAGAAGAACCCGAACCTGGCTGCAGGGCTCAAGTTGCAGGCCGGTGGCGAGGCACCCGTCAAGGGCGCCCGCGGCGCATATGACGACGCACACCGTGTGGTCGAAGCGTTCAAGGGGACGAAGGACCCGCAGACACTCGCCCACGAGATATTCCACCACTCCGAGCGGATGATGCCGCAGAAGGTGCAGGAGGGGATCCGTCGCGAGTGGCGCCGGCACATCCAGGCTGCGATCGCGAAGACCAAGGACCCGGTCACGAAGGCAGCACTCGCTGACATCCCTCGTGCGATGAAGGGTGACGTCGAGGCCCGCGAGCGCGTGCGCGCCGCCGTGCTCGCTGGCAAGCTCGAATACCACCTGTACGACCCGAGCGAGTTCTGGGCGGTCAACGCTGCGCGCATCCTCAACGAACGCCATGGCAGCCGCAATGCCTGGCACACGCAGGCCCGCCAGTGGCTTCGCGAGATGATCGAGCACGTCAAGTCGACGGTCGGTCTGCGCAGCGATGCCCCGGTCCTGAAGGCACTTGACGAGGTGCTGAACCCGAAGAAGACCACCGGGGTCGACCGCTCGCCGACGTTGATCAAGAAGGCAACCGAGGCGGATGACGACCGGTCGTTCGCGCTGGCTCCGAACCAGAAAGGTCTCCCTGAAGAGACCAAGGGTGAGGCTCGCGTGCGCAAGGTGTTCGACAGCCAGAAGCGCACCCAGACTGCCCAGGAGGTGTCCGGCATCACCGACGAGAAGGCTGACATGCGCCTGGCGATCCGGCTCAACCTGGGCCGCATCCAAGGGCGGATGGAGAAGTTCGATAAGCAACACACGCAACCGCTGGCCAAGGCGCTGAAGGCCGCCAAGAAGGCGGGACTGACCGTGCGCGACGCCGACGATTACGTGACCGCGCTGCACGCACCGGAGCGCAACGCGGTGATCATGCAGCGTGACCCGAAGAACAAGGCGGGCTCGGGCCTGACGGACCAGCAAGCCAAGGACATCATCGACAGCTACACGCCCGAGCAGCGCAAGCACCTCGACGAGATCGCCGACCGTGTCCGCAAGATCAACCACGAGAAGCTCGACGCAATGGTCGACGACGGGTTGATCACGCCCGAGACCCGTGACGCATTGAACAAGCAGTTCAAGAACTACGTTCCGCTGAAGAACCTCGACGAAGAGGCGAAGTTCACCGGCGCCGGGCGCGGATACCAGACCTGGGCCAACGACATCGTGGCGGCCACCGGGCGCGCCAGCCGCGCCGGTAGCCCGGTCTCGGCGACGTTGATGGACGCAACCCGTGCGATCGCACGTGGTGAGCGGGCGCGCGTGAACAAGGTCATCTGGGAGTTCGCGAACCGCAAGGAAGGTAGCGACATCATCCAGCCGTACGACGCGGACAACCCGCCGCCATCGGTGATGAAGGCCGAGCTCGACAAGGACGGCAAGAAGCACATGGTGGTCGACCGCGCAGCGCTGGATGCGCAAACGATCTCACTTGTGGTCGACGGCCACCAGCAGCGGGTATTCGTGTCCGACCCCGCGCTGAAGGAAGCACTCGCTACGGCTGGCACGCCGCAGCAGATCGGCGACATCGCACGCGCCATCAGCAAAGGCACGCGGGCGTTCTCCCGCACGCTGACTGAATGGAACGTCGCCTTCGCGCCGGTCAACCAGGTCAAGGACGTGATCACCTCTGCGATCCGTGCGAAGCGGCTGGGGTTGAGCAGCCTCGACTTCACGCCCGAGAAGATCGTGCGGGCACAGGCCGCCGTGATCAACCACATGCGCGGCAAGCGCACAGGTGACGCGGCGATCTACGACGAGATGATCAATGCCGGCGGCAAGACAGGCGGCTACGGTCTGACCGACCTCGCCGACACGATGGCGTCGCTGGAGAAGATGGGCGCCGATCTCGGGTACGAGGACCACAAGGGCGGCGTCGGCCGCAAGATCGGCAAGGTGGCCGAAGCCGTGGGTGACGGGTTGTCCCACTACAACGAGGTCTTCGAATACAGCACCCGGCTTGCAGCCTACAAGGCCGCACGTGCGAAGGGCATGACGCCCAAGCGCGCCGCCGAGGTAGCCCGCAAGATTACCGTCGACTTCAACGTCAGCGGTGAGCTCGGCCGCCGGCTCGGCCACATCTACGCGTTTGCCAATGCTGCGCTGCAAGGTCTGCACGGCGACGTGCTGGATCTGAAGTCTCCGAAGACCCGCTACAGGATGCTGTCGATGGTCGCACTCGGCGCCGCCGTGCAGGTCTACAACGAGATCTATGGCGGCACGAACGAGGAGACCGGTGACTTGAACGTGGACTCGCAAGCCGACTCGGCTCTCGACTCGAGCGTGACACTGCTCGGGCCCGGCAGCAGGTCTGGCGTGAAGATCCCGCTGCCGCCCGGTATCGCGACCGGGCTTTACACGCTCGGCCGCCGCCTTGCTCGGCTGTCGCAAGCCTCCGGCGCACAACAGGAGGCGGGCCAGGAGCGCAACATGGAGCGCGAGGCCACCGGCATCCTGAGCGCCGCGGTGCAATCCACCATGCCAATCCGCTTCGGTGAGGGGGCGAGTCAGATCACGGGCGTACTGCAAGGTTTCACGCCTGCGTTGGTTCGCCCACTGGTGGACCTCGTTGCAAACTCAAGCCAGTTCGGTGTCCCGATCGTACCGGTATCGAAGGACACGAAGAGCCCGCCACCGGCGTACACGATCAGCCGGCACAACACGTCCGAGATCGCGAAAGAGATGTCGAAGTTCGTGAACGACCTCACGGGTGGCGACGAGATAAAGCCGGGCGCTTCACAGAAGTACCTCGGCGCGAACTTCGTAGCACCGGAGGCCATCGAGTATCTCGTCGGCTACTACACCGGTGGGGTGGGTCAGCTGGCAATGCAGTCGAAGAACATCATCAAGAACGCCGCCGAGGACAAACCGCAGGACATCAACAAGATCCCGGTTGCGCGCCGCTTCGCTTTCGCGGAACCGGAGAGCTACACGAGTCGCCGGTTCCGTGAGCTACAGACGGAATACGAGGAGGCCAAGGACTACCAACACGCGGAACAATCGGCGAAGATCCCGCCACGCATCCAGGCCAGCCTCGAGCAGTACATGGAGGCAGACAAGGAGTTGGGGGTGCTGTTCAAGCAGCTTCGCGTGACCAAAGATGATGTTGATCGGGAACCGATCCAGAAACAAATCAAAGCGGTGCAGAGCCGCGTAATCAAGGCGTACAACCAGACTGGTAAATGAGACAACGAGACGACGAGGAGACCCTCTTGAGCACCCGCAGTACCGACCCATCCACCCCCGTCGTCAAAGTTATCCGAGAGATCCCGCTGCCCTGGCTGCTGGGTCTGGCAGGTATCGGAATCGTCATGGTCGTGACCAGTTATCTGAAGCTGGAGACCCTCACGACTGACATGAAGAAGGTCCTGGCTGCCCAGGACACCACGAAGGACCAGTTGCGCGACCTGCAGTACGAGATGCGTGAACTGCGTACCCGTGTCACATCACTCGAAGCAAAGGAGAAACCGTGAAGCTGATCCACAACTGGCGCGACGCTTGGAAGATGTTCTCTGTCCAGGCGCTGATCTTCATCGGCGCCGTGCAAGGCATCCTCGCCGTGCTGTCGGAGGACACGTTGCAACAGAAGATCCTCGGCACCGACACGACGTGGGGTGCACTCGCTGCTGCGTTGACCGTGATCGTGGCGGTGATCGGAGCCCTCGGTCGGATCATCGACCAAGGTATGACCGACAAGGTATAGGCCGAGAGGCAGACCCCGGGGAGCAAATAAAAATGAAACGCTTCTTCCAATCCTTCTGGTTCGATGTCGCAGCAGCGGTGCTACTGGTAGCACTCGCTGCGGTGGCGGCGGGGGTGATTCAATGATCACCGTCCAAAGCCTGATCGCGGCCGGCGTGCAGCCGACGCAAGCCAAGCAGTTCGCTCCGCACATCGAGGCAGCCTGCCAGCGGTTCGAGATCAAAACGCTGTCGCAGCGCGCCGCGTTCATCGCGCAGGCGATGCACGAGTCGAGGAACTTCACACGACTTGAAGAGAGCACCTACTACTCGACACCCGAGCGCATTCACGCCACGTTCGCTCGGCTGCGCACCGTACCTTTGGCAACGTTGGGCGCCAAGTACATCAAGAACCCGCAGGCCCTGGCCAACCTCGCATACGCCAACATCAACGGCAACGGTGATGAGAGCAGCGGTGATGGCTGGCGCTACCGTGGCCGCGGCCTCTTCCAGTTGACAGGCCGTGCGAACTACATGGCCGCTGGCGACGCCGCAGGCCGGCCATACAAGGAGCAGCCCGAGCTCGTGGCCCAGCCGCTGGACGCCGCAATGACAGCTGGGTGGTTCTGGTCGACATCGCGACTGAACTCAGTCCTCGACCGCGGTGGCGTCGACCAAGTGTCCAAGCGGATCAACGGCGGCTTCACCGGCATGATCGAGCGCCGCGAGCTCTATCGCCGCGTGCTGGAGTCGATGCTGTGATCGGCACAGGCTACCTCATCGGCGGGGCCGCAGCGCTGTCTGCGGTGCTGTCCTTCGGGGCGGCCTGGAAGATTCAGGACTGGCGCCAGGACGCCGCCCGGTACGCTGCGGCTCAGGACCTGGCACAGAGCCAGCGCGACAACGCCAAGCTGGTCGACCGTGCCGCCGAGGCGTACCAGGTCACGTCGGCTGCCGCTGAAGTTCGTGAGCGTGTGGTCGTGAAGGAGGTGCTCCGTGTGGTTCAGAAACCTGTGTATCGTGAGCGTTGCCTCGATGATGACGGCATGCGGATCATTGCCGACGACATCGACGCCGCCAACGCTCGACGCGGCATTGCGCCAGCCGTGCCCGCCAGTGCCGCATCTCGCTGACGGCACGAAGGGCGCCCAGCTGCTGTGGAACCGGGAGATGATCCGGTCCTACGATGAGTGTGCCAGGCGGCACGAGGCCGTCGTGGCGGCGTGGCCGAAGCCGGCTCAGTAGTCGTCGTTGATCTGGAGCAGCCGCAACTTGCACTGCTCCAGAAGCCACAAGATCGTGCCGCCGTCGGCGTAGGTGCTGCAGAACCTCATCTCGCCATCCTTGGCGAACCCGAGCAGTATCAGTCCTTCGAACTCACCCTTGTTCCCCTCGAGGACCAGATCGGGGTCAAGGTCAACCTTCGAGATACCTGTGAACGGGATGATCTTTGCGGTCATTCAGCTGCTGCCTTCCAGATGTCGTCGTGCTTCGCACCGGTCCAGCCTGGGGTGAAGGGCCCGCCCAAAGTGAAGTGGGCGATGCCGTACAGGTCGATCTCGTCAACTGGCGGGTCGGGGTTTACGTTCACCAACCAGTTCCACCGCGGGTGCAGATCACCGATCTCGTGGTCATTGAGCCAGTAAAGGCGGTGGAGGTCCCGACCCGGACGCTCGTTGACGTCCCGCAACGACAGTCGACGGTTGGCGATGTGGTCGCAGTTGAACAGCATCACGCTGGACCACAGTTTTCTTTCATACGACAGTTGAGTTTGGTCACCCATCTTCACGGCTGCCGTCGCGACGGGGGCGTGCTTCACGACGCTCACCGCGTGCTTGGACTGGATCTCGCGCAGCATCTGACGGGGGTCCTCGTGGAAGACCACGTCCGCATCGACAAAGAGAGCAAACCCTTGCTGGCACAAGATCGGAGTCAAGAATCGGCTGATCGCAAAGCGCGTGCTGGCCGGCGCGTTGCTGTGCATGTCGTAGTCTCGTCCGCCGCGGTGGTCCGTCGGCCGCGTCAGCAGGCCCTGGTCGTGCAGCTTGGGCAGGCACAGGAACTCAGGCTCGATCTCACCGTTCGTGACCTCGCGCAGGGTCTTGCGCGCGACGTGGGCCGCATCGGCCTCGCGTTCGTCGAACCCGATGAAGACACGGAGTTGATTCATGCAGGCGCCCCGTCTTTGAATTTCATGCTGCGTACCTCACAATAGGCGGGCCCCCGAAGCGGTGGAACGCGACGGGGGCTCTGACCACACATCGACCTTTCACGGAGGCCGCAGCATGGCTGCTGGAGATTCTCTCACCGCGCAACGACTGCGCGAACTGCTTCACTACAACGCCGAGACCGGCGTGCTCAAATGGAAGGTGCGGCCTCAGATCACCAGCAAGGTAGAGGTTGGCGACACCGCCGGGCGATTGGATTCCAAGGGGTATCTCCGAATCGGTATCGGTCGAAGGCAGTACAGGGCGCATCGGTTGATCTGGTTGTACGTGACGGGCGAATGGCCCCCTCATGAGATCGACCACAAAGACCGGAATCGCACCAACAACGCGTGGCTCAACCTTCGTCCCGCGACAAGCGGCCAGAATAAGCAGAATGCAACGCTGCGAAAAGACAACGTCTCCGGGGTCCGCGGTGTGTACTTTGAGGCGAGACGGCAGGTCTGGTGCGCGCAGATCACAGTGAACGGCACCCGCAGGGGACTCGGGGCTTTTCCAACGAGGGAGCTCGCGCAGGGGGCGCGCCTCAACGCGGAGGCCACGCACTTCACGCATTCAGAAGCCCTTTCAACGCCGCCACCACGTCATCTACCGTGATCCTGTCCATCGCCTCGCGACAGTGCTTGCAGTCGACACGCATGCCGCAACCCAACCCCGTGCCGGTGAACAGGTTGCGGTGCATGTCGTAGCCCGTGACCTGCGGTGAAATGAAGCCGCCAAAGATAACCACGCTCGGTACACCCACGGCAGCAGCTGCGTGGCCCAGGCCCCCCTCAGTACCGACGAACGCCCGGGCCTTCGACAGCGCGGCCGCAGCGTACCGGAAGGTCGGCGTCAGCAGGAAGTCATCGGCGATCCACGACGTGCCGCCTGGCCCGCACTGGAAGGTCGGGATCCCTTCTTTGCGCAGCGCAGCCATCAGCGCCGGCCACCGGTGCCATGCCTTGTTCTGGTGGCCGATGTCCTTCACGTTGGGCTCGACCATCACGCGGCCGGCGTACCGCTCCGCGAATTCGAGTTCCCCATCCGTGAATTTGATCTCAGCTGGGATCGGTTTGTACGGCTTCCACGTCCACTGCGTCGGTGTCTTCGCGGCAATATACGCTCGGACGCCCGGGGCGTTTATAAGGCGGAGGTACGTCCGCGCACTGGTGGGCCGGCGCAGGATGTACGGAATGCCTTCGGACAGGCCGTGGTCCTTCACGATCCGGCCGCGCGGGTCCACGATCATGATGGGCTGCTTGGTCTTCTCGTGCATGGCGCGGGCCTCGCCCATGGCCATGATGACATCACCCATTCCCATCACGGCGTCTCGATGAGGGTGAAGATCACGTTGTGGCGCTTGGCCGCAGCTTCGAACTTCTCAAGCCACCAGCCATATGGTCGGACGCAGACGTGCAGGTTCGTCCCATCGGGGAAGAATTTCTTGGCCTTGCGGCAGCACACCGACGACCACACACCGTGCCGGGCGTAACTGAAGAGGCGCTCGATGAAGGCGTCGACCTCCTCGGGCGGAACGTGCTCGAGCACGTCGCTGCACACGACCAGGTCGAACTTGCGCCCCGCCGGCGGCAACACGTCGTCGCGTCGGAAGGCAGGGTCATACAAGGTGACGTTCTTCCGATCGAGGCCGAGGTGGTGCCACAGCTTGTGGGGGCTGCGGTACGCATCGCCTCGGCCGCAGCCGAAGTCGAGGTACGTCTTGGCGCGCAGCACCCGAACCATCTTGCTGATGGAGTCAGCGTGCTGGAGGATCGAGGCGCCAAAGAAGTTGCCGCCGTCGGCAGCCATCTTCCGGTACTCGGGCGCCAGCGAGTCGATCGCGATCTCTTCTGTCATTGTTGCTTTCTCCGCCAGTACGAAACGAACTCCCCCAACGGGCCGTCGTAAGCCGTGCGCTCCACCTCGAAGCCCGCGGCGGTCAACACCCGGTCGATCGCGTGAGGCTTGCAGGCGGAGCGCCCGTCAATGATCAGGTGCCCCATTGCTGGCGGCATCCGCAGCACCAGCAACCCCCTGCAGGCGTCAGCCAGGCGGCGCGCGGCGCTGCTTGGGTCTTTCAATTTGTGCAGCACAGCAAGGGCCAGCACGATGTCGTACTGCCGGCGCGGCTGCCAGACGTTGGCGTCGGCGACTTCGAGCGTCACCGGCAAAGGGCCGACGCGGAAGCGGCCGACCTTCACGCGCCTCGTGGCCACCTCGATGCCGTGCACGGCGAGGGCCCCGCGGCGGGCAAGCTCGATCGAGATCATCCCCTCCGCGCATCCGACGTCGAGTACCGTCTTGCCTTTGCACTCGGCGAACAGTGGGTCGAGGCCGAGCAACTGCTGCTCGAGCGTGCGGGGACCCGGGCGGCCGGGGATGTTGAACCACCCTTTCATTGGTCTCTGTGGAGCATTGCCCATGCTGTTCCGTTCCTCATTTCCTCAATCGTGAATTGCCGGTCGGCCAAAACGCCGGCCCATTGTCTACGGTCAGGCCAGTCTTTGACAGCGGTGAACTCGTGGGCTGCGCACTCTGGCGACGTGAAGACCGGGATGCCGGCCAGCACCGCTTCGATCGCGGCAGCCGACGAGTGAGTCAGCACACCGTCTGCCCAGTGCAGGTCCTCGGGCAGCGAGCGAGCGGCCGAGCGCTTGTCGCGGTTCCACGGCCGCCCGCGGATCTCGGTCCAGGTGTCGTGGTCGAAGACCTTGGCGATCTTGTGCATCACCCACATCGGGTCGTGCGCGATGATGCGCATGTAAAGTGCCGACTGCGCCACAGTCAGCAGCCGCCCACAGGTGGCCTTCCTCGGCCGGATCGTGATGCCCAGGGCGTCGAACCGCTTGCAGTCCGACTTGGCCTCGCCCGTGAACTGCATCGCGTTCTTCGTGATCCTGAACTGCTCACCGCGCACGCAGTCGAAGTACGAGTTCTCCACGACATACACCGGCAGCTTCGAAGCGAGTGCTGCGTTGTAGGCCGCGATATTCGCCTCGGTGACGCCGCAGAAGACGTGGCCATTGACGCCGGCCGGGGCGCCCTTCACGAACGCGTTGCAGATGACCTCGGACTTCTTCTTGCCGGGGACGACGTGTGCTTTCAGCGCCATGTCTTGGGCCCCCAGTTCTGTGCTTTCATCCTGGCGAAAGGCTCACCGCTTGCGACTTCTTCCACGGTCCACTGTCCGTGGCTCATGCGGTGCAGCGCCGCCTCGCGGTTCTCGCCGGCGCAGATCCAGTGCGGGGCGCAGTAGGACACAGGCAAGCCCTCGACCAGTGCCAGCACGCCGGCGGCGCTCGACCAGATCCGCACGGCCTTCGCACCGGCCAGGTCGTCGAGGAGGGGGACCTTGGGCGCCCAGTTGCCGGGGTGGACCCTCAGCTTGACCTGGACGGGGCTGCCGCGGAAACCGGCGACCTGCTTCTCGGCCCACAGCGGCGGGCTGGCCATCAGGCGCGAGCCGATGCCGCGCTGGCCCACGATCAGCAGATAGCCGTCACGGACCACAGGGTCCTTGAGGGGGAAGCCAAGTCTCGTGAACCGGTCCTCGGGACCGATCGGGAACCACCCCGAATTGTTATGGCCGTGCACGCTGACCGCGAAGTGGGACTTGTCGACCTTCTGGAGATACCCGTTCTCGGCCACGATGACCGTACCGCCGCGGGCCTCCCATGTGTCACACAGTTTCTCATCCGTGCCTTGCTTCCTGTTCCAGACCGTGAGCAGATCCCCTGGCTCCGGCATCCACTCACGATTGTCCCGCGACCCGTCAGTGACGGTGTAGCCGATACGCTTCAGCCCGGCCTCGAACGCCTCGCGACGATAGGCCGGATCCTTGCGCAGGCGGATTACTGCGCGTGGCATGCGAGCGCCTCTTCGAGCGGCATCATCGGGAACGCGCGAAGCGCGGAGCCCGGAGTGCAGTTGATCACTTCGATGCCCTTGCGCTCGCAGCCGCGGGCCAAGGCATCGAACCGGTAGAGCCAGTCGTCGAAGCACGAGCTCTGGGCGCACGGCTTCGGGTGCTCGGGGTGATGGTGGCGCTCACCCTCCGGCCCGCGCCTCATGTCGAAGCCGAGGAGCAAGATGCGCTTGGCACCGAACAGCGCCGCGAGATTGATGGCCGCCGCGCCCGTATTGCCGTTCGTGTTGACCCGCGTCTCGTGCAGTCCGCCGGTGTTGGCTGGACGCACGAAGTGCAGGCCGAAGCGTTCGGAGGCCGACTTGTCGACCGTCCAGCACTGGGCCCGCGATGCCTTGCGCACGGCCTGGTGGTGAACCTTCCACCACATGAAGTCAACCCCGAAGGCCACATCGGCCTTCGGGTACGTGAAGATCGTCGAGTTTGTCGTGATCGTCCGCACACAATCAGGGAGCCGACCGTCGAAGGACCGAAGGCTCGGCCCGCTCGCCAGGATCACGGCCGTCTCCCCTTTCCAGTCAAGAAGTTTGGACGGCAGCATCAGCGGGGCTCGGAGAGCTCAGCGATCATGACGTCGATCATCTTCCCCAGCTGCGCGTTCGTCGGGCGGGAGTCGATCGGAACGCCGGCGGCTCTGCGGATCTCGAAGGGGTTGAAGTCGATACCGAGTCGGATGTACGTGTCGTGCAGGGACTTGAAGTCCTGCATCAACTCTGTGCGTGCGGCCGCCTCGGCCGGCGTATCCTTGAAGACCTGCACCGGAGGTTTCGGGGTCCCCCAGTCACCTCCGAACCACACCCGCACTGCGGGCTGCAGTTTGACTGGCGTCTCACGAATCACGTGTGCAGGCAAGTGCACCCCGGTCTCGAACTCCTTGATCGGGTCAGGCTTCTTCGATGCCGGGGGTACGACCTTCGCGCCGAGTGTGGTCGGGATGTCCGTTTGTCTGAACAGGCTGGGCAGCAGTGACATGGTTCTCTCCTTCAGTTGATGGGGTAAGTGTAGCAGGTGCTACGCCCTTTGCAACTAGGGCCCGGTACGCCAGGGCGTCGCGTACCAGCGCCTCGTACTCGTCGAGGGCGCGGTTGATCGCCACGTCGAACTCACTCGGCATTGCGGGTCTCCAACTCGATCAGCAGGTCGAGAAAGTGGCGGGCCTTCTTCAAGTCCTCCACCCCGTTCTTCCCCCGCCAGCGGGTCACGTACTTGATGACCGACCCCTCGGCGAACGGGATGTTGTTCGCATGGATGTACTCGATCGGCTGGATCTTCAGTGACTTGTAGTGGTCGCCACCGGTCTGTTCTTTGAGTGCGCTCATGGTCTAGTACGCCTTCCCGCCAGCCGCAGCACGAGCTTCCGGCTTGTGGTCGGGCCGCTGCGCGTTGTAAGCCATCTTCTCCGCGATTGCGGCACCGAGGTCGAAGCCCATCGCCCCGGCCAAGTCGCAAGCACGGATCACTGCATCGGCCAACTCCACCTCGCACATCTTGCGGTGCGGGAGCTTGTCGTCCATGAGGTCCTTGCGGTGACCCTCCATCGCCTCGGCCAGTTCGGACACGCACAGCATCAGCTTCTGGGCGACGAGGGCCCCGGCGAGTAGCTTCTCATGTGGCTCGGGCTCACGGATCAACGCGGCCAGATCCTCGCCGGTGCTGAGGTCCTGCCACCAACCAGCGTTATAACTGGCACCGTGGCAAGCGTGCTGGAGGATCTGGCCCGCGACCTGGGTGTCGTACGGCAGGATGGTGTTGGTCATGAAGCGCTCCTTGTTTCAGGTTGGAAGGTGTGGTACTTCGCTTTGGCGATGCGGTATGCCTCTGCGGCTTCTTCGAGATCGGTGAAGTGGCCGAGGTGCTTCTGGTGGCCGCCCGCGGTGATTTGAGCGTGCCACCTCTTGGCTTTGACGTTCCAGTAGACGCCAGGGTGGCCAGACGTGTTACGCGGACTCAGCTTTAGGTTTTGGTGGTTCTCCGCGCTACTGCACTCACGTAGGTTGGTTAGGCGGTTGTCAACGCGAACACCGTTGACGTGGTCGATCTGTTCGCTGGGCCAGCGCCCGTGCACGTAGAACCAAGCGAGGCGATGCCCCAGGTAGACCCCGCCGTCGTACCGGATGTGTACGTACCCGGTGTTGGTGGTTGTTCCCGCCCGGCTACCTGCTCGCATTCTGCGACTCGGTGCCACGCGCCAAGTGAACACGCCCGTATCAGGGTCGTAGTGAAGCACCTCGCGGAGTCGTTCAGCAGTCAACACTCACCGTCTCCTTCTTGCTGTAAGCGTCCATCGCCTCGAGAAAACACTGTTGGACGGATGCCTTCGATGTGAGCCGCTTCATGATGACCTCGTCCACCGTGTTCCTCGCGAGGATGAAGTGCAAGAAAACTGGCCGGTCGAGGCCGGCCTGCCGTTGGCGTACCGGCCCGATCCGCTCGATGATCTGGAGATGGTTCTCGAGATTCCAGTCCACCGCGAAGAATACGAGGACGTTGCTACCTTCAGCTAAGTTCAGTCCATGTCCCGCCGACGCAGGGTGGGCAAGGAGAATCGGGATTTCCCCCCTGTTCCACTGGGCAATCGTGCGCGGGTCTGCATCCAGTCGGCGAGCAGTAGGAAAAGCACGCTCAAGCCGAGCAGCGTCAGACCTAAACTGGTGGGCAACCAGGATAGGGCATCCAGCGTTTTCCTCCACGATAGACCTGAGAGCGTCAATCTTCTCGTCGTGAACATGGGCCCACTCCTCGTTGGAGTCGTTGATGTAAGCAGCGCCGTTGCACAGCTGCTGCGCCTTGACCGACTTCGTAGCAGCTGATACGGCAGTGATCGCGTGACCGTCGACCGACGTATACATTTCCTTCTCAAGTTGCGCGTACTGCTTGCGCGCCTCGATCGGCAGCTCGATGTAAATTTTATTTACCACCGGCTCTGCCACATCGAACCAATCTCGCGGATTCAGCGTAAAGCAGATGTCGGCAACTGCGGCGTTGATCTCGGCCTCGGAGTGTGGAAACAGCACGCGCTTCGCGAAGAATTTTTTCCCGTTGTACGCGTCGGCTTTGCGCTCGAATCCGAACCACCGTGCTTCGAACGCGGTGAACGACTTACCCAGGCGCGCACCGCGGTCCACGAAGTACGTGGGACCCCAAAGATCTTGTAATCCGTTGGGTACGATCGTGCCGGTGAGCCCGATGAATCGCTGCACGACTGGTAGGAACATGACGTCAGCAAGCGCTCGCCCGCGCTTGCTCCCTTGCCTAGTGCGGGTCCCTTTTAACTTCGAGACTTCGTCGGAGATCACGGTGTCGAACGGCCACTTGTCCCCGAGGATGTCGACGAGTTCCTGCACCTTGTCGTAGTTCAGTGTTGAGACATCGAGTTGCCGGATGCGAGCAAGGAGCGACTTGCACGCCGCCACCTGCAACCGGTCCACCTCAGTCATCAGATCCTTCGTCGCGTGCTGCTTGCATTCCGGGTCGTTCTTCACCGCACGCTGCAAGCGGCCTCTGGCCTGGAGGAACGCCCTTTCGTCGGGTGCCCATTCGCCGATGTAGTCGATGTGCAGATGGCTGAAGAGGGACCACTTCTTCACCTCATCCGGCCAGGTGGTCTTGGCCACGCGCAACGGTGCGAGGATCAGCACGCGCCTGGAGTACCCGGCCAGCAGGAACGCAGTCAGGTTCCAGAGGATCGTCGACGTCTTGCCGGCGCCCATGAAGACGCAGACCAAGCACCGCGGCGTGCGCGCGATGAAGTCAAACATCAACTTCTGGTAGGGCCTGGGGGTGAAGGTCTTCACAGCGGAAACGCTTTGTCGAGTTCTTCAAGCGTGGTGATGACCAGCACCTCGCATCCTGCAAGTTGCAGATTGCTGTGCTCCATCTTCTGCGACAGCGCCAACTTGCCATCAGACTTCTTCGTCTCAACCCACACCGTGCGCCCAGGGAACAGGCACAGCACATCCGGTGCGCCGGTGCGGCCCAGCCACGCCACGGCCCGCGTCACGCCGCCGTACTGCTTCACCCGCTCGTCGAGCGCGTCACGGATGTTGCGCTCCCGCGGCTTCGCGTTGCGCGCGATGCGGGCGCTGGTTCGTTCATCGATGGTCTTCACAGTTCCAACTCCAGTTGCTGCGGTTGCGAGGTACGTGGGTGCGTGCCGAAGGCACCTGGTCGCAGACCGCCGTGCGTGTGCGCCGGCACCTCGACCTCTTGCGTGTGGAAGACGTAGCGGCACGTCTGGGTCAGGCACTGGCGCCTGCGGCGGCCGTTCTCTCTGCGGACTTGGGTGACGGCGGTGTCGCCTTGGCAGTGTGGGCACTTCATGAGGTTCTCCGGTTCCCCAGTTGGATGTTGCAGACATGCGCTGGGCTGGTGCCGTAACGACGCGCGAGTTCACGGCCAGTGACCTTGCCTCGGGCCGCGCGGATCTCGCGGACCTGATCTTCTGTGAGCTTGCGGTGCGGTCGCGCCCACCCACCGTGCCGGCGCGTGTCTTCCGCGTTCTCGGCCGCGGTGCCATATCGCAGGTTGCGGCGCCGGTTGTTCTGGTTGTCGCCATCCCAGTGGCGCACGTGCTTACCAAGGGGACGGGGGCCGATGAACGCCGCGGCAACAAGCACGTGCACGTGCACTCGCCAGTCGGTGCCGTTGGCTTTCAGCGTC
>CBINPE010000011.1:0-57287 GCA_966252435.1 uncultured Burkholderiales bacterium
GCGTCCACCAGGGCCCTGCGGCGCGCGACGGGGCCAGGCCCTGGGCAGCCTGGCGGCGGAAGGTCTCCCGCGGCGGCGCCGCAGGGATGGGCGGTGCCGCCACGGCCGGCCGTGCCAAGGCGACAGCCTGGGCCAGCAGCGAGGCCCCCTGCGCGGGCGACACCATGTGCACGAAGCGTGCGTACCCTTCCAGCACCGCGCGGCTCGCGGGCGCGCCCTGCCAGGTCACCCGCTCGATGCCCTGGGTGCACGCCCGGTGCAGCGCAGCCCGCAGAACACGGCGCTGCTGGCGCGACACGGAGGGCTGGGCCGCGTTGACCACCACGCCAGTCACCTCCTGGCGCCGACCGGCGCGCATCACCTGCTGCTTGTCGGGGTGCGGGGTGAAGCCGCAGTCCCGCACGATGTGCCGCACCCGGCGCATCAGGCGGCCCACCTGGGCGGCCGCCTCGGGCGTGCGGGCCGAGAAGCTCAGGTCGTCGGCATAGCGGGTGTAGTCGAACCCGAGCTGGTCGGCGGCCGGTTGCAGGCGGCGGTCCAGCGCGCGGCAGACCAGGTTGGAAATCATCGGGCTGGTCGGCGCCCCCTGCGGCAGCGAGCGCTCGCGCGCCTTGCCGCCCACGAAGAAGCGCGCACCGTCCACGCTGAGTTCGTCGCAGCGGTTCTCGCTGCACAGCAGCGCCAGGCAGGTGGCCACGTCGCGGCCATAGCCCAGGTGCTCGAACACACGGCGGATGCGCGGCAGGCGGATGCTCGGGAAAAAGTCCTGCAGGTCGATGTTGACCACCACCTCCCGCCCGCAGTGCGGCGCCGCGTTGCCCACGATGGAGCGGCCCGGCAGGAAACCGTGGGCTGCGGGATGGCAGGCGACCCGGGCCAGGATGTTGTCCAGCACCCAGTACTGGGCGCGCTTCAGGCGCGGCATCGGCGCCGAGATGACGCGCTCGCCGCCGGTCTTCTTGGGGATGCTGAAGCGGCGGTAGTGGTGCAGCGTGGCCACCTCGCGGTGGAAGCACAGGAACTTGAGCTCACGCACGCCCAGCCCCATGGCCTCGGCCAGCGCCTGCGGGGTCTCGAGCGGCGGCAGGCCCTGGCTGCGCAGGCGTTGCGGCCGGGCGCCGCCTTCGGCTTCGCCAGGCGGCAGCGCCATCGCGCCCTCGCCCAGGTAGCCGACCTGGGTGTCGCGCAGCGCATGCCAGCGCAGCGCCCGCGCGTGGCGGGCCTGCTCGCGCGCCTGGGCCGTGGCTTCGCGTCGCGCCAGGGCGTCCTGCATGCGCTGGCGGCGCAGCGCCCGCAGGGCCGCCTCGGGATCGGTGCGGGTGGCCAGCTCACCCTGCAGCGCGTTCAAGGCCTGCACCAGGCTGTGCTCGCGTTCGATCAGCGCAGCCTGGGGTGTGGGCTGGGCGGCGTCGGGCCAGAACCCCAGGCGCTGCATCTCGGCCAGGACAACGGCCTCCTTGCTCGAGGCCGCGATGCGCTCCAGCAGTTCGGCACGGGTGGGTTGGCGTTCACTCATGGCAGGCAGGCCGCGCGATCGGGCGGCGCAGAAGAAGAAGGAAGGATGAGGAGAGGCGCAACGGTGGCCCGGGCGGCCGCGCAAGGCAGGAAGGTGCGTGCGGCGCGTCTCTCATCGAAGAGCCGAAGGCTTGAGAGAGACGGGGGCTGTCCACTCGACGCCGTGCGGCATACCACGTGCGGATTGGCTTGCAGCAAGCCCACCCGCGATCGCACGTGGTATGCCGGCACGGCACAGTGAAGACGGCCCTCGTGATGCATGGCGAGGTCGAAGGGCAAGGACGGCGAAACACCGTCCGGGTTGCAAGAGCCGACGCACCGCACGCGCCGCGGATTGTACGAGGCTGGCGCCCTCACCTCAGGCGGCCTCCGCCGGGACGGTGACCCGGGCCTCGTTCAGCCGCGGCTGGATGACCTGGCGCAAGGCCAGCACGTGCGCGCAAGGCCCGCGCCGCAGCCGGTTCTGGCGGAAGAAGTTGCAGTCGCAGTGCGCGTCGACGATCTGCTCGTCGGCGTTCAAGCGCAGGCGCGGCGCGTGGTGGCGCTCGCCGTCGCGCACCTGGCCGGCGGCCAGCCAGGCCGCCGAGCCCGCGCCCTCCCCGGCCGGCGGCGCCTCGCGCTGCAGGCTGTCCAGCGTGACACCGCGTGGCTGCTGCACCAGCGTCAACGCATGCGCCTCCTCGGGACTGGCGTGGCGCAGGCGCTCGAGCGGCAGCGGCTCGCGCGTCAGTTCGCGCCAGGCGTAGCGGCCTGAAGGGCCTTCCGAGAGGTCGAACACGGCACGCCCCGCCTGCACCCACAGGCCCAGCGCCGCATGCACGTCGGGTGCGGGCAGGCCGGTCTCGCGGGCCAGCTCGTCGGCGCCGGCCACCCAGCGCGACTGCAGCGCACTTGCCACCGCCTGCAGGCTGGTCTCGGGCACGTGGTGGCGCGGCTGCAGCAGGGCCGAGCGGCCGGCGCCGGACCAGTCGTTGGCGCTCCAGCCCGACAGGCCCAGGGTCACGGTGATGTCGCCCAGGTCGACCACCCAGAAGCTCGGCATGCCCGACCCCAGCAGGTGCACCCGCACCCGCCGCGCCACCGGGATCAGCCGCTCCAGCGTGAGCAGCCGGCGCCGCCCCCAGACGCGCACGCTGCAGGGCTGCGCCAGGGGCGTGCCGCTGAGCACGCTGCGCGGCGCAGGCAGCGTGATGTTCCAGGGTTCCATGACCATCCGCGCAGGCTGCCCGGGCGAGAGTTCGAAACGCAGCGAGCGCGGGCCGGCGCGCTCCTTGTGCTGGCGCAGCACCGCGCACAGGTTGTGCAGGTCCATCGGGTGCAGCTCGACCACCGTGGCGGGCAGGGTCATGGCGCTGGAGACCTGCAGGAAGCCGCGCACCCAGCTGTCGGGCAGCTCGATCTTCTCCTCATGCAGGGCCGGGTCGTCCGCGGTGCGCACGGAAAAGCCCTGCGGGTCGACCGTCAGCCGGGTGGTCTTGTAGTCGCGGATCTTCTGGAATTCCTCGAGCAGGCTGGCCGAATAGTCGATGTTGGTGGTGCCGCAGGCCATGTCCTCCACGCGGCGGAACACGTCATGGCGCACGCTGACCGCGCAGTAGCTGGACTCGTCCTGGCTGAAGGCCTCGAACAGCAGCCGCCCGGGGTGCACGGTGATGACGGGGTCGAGCACGAACCAGGCGTCGCGGTTGGCCTCGTAGAGCCAGTTGAAGTAGCGCGAGCGGGCCAGCACGAAGGGCCGCAGCACCGCCTCCTTGCGCGCGCGCAGCGCCCGCAGCTCCTCGTGCAAGGCCAGCGCGCGCGCCTTGAGGTGGGCGGCCTCCTGCACGAACTGCGCCAGCAGCGAGCCCTCGTTGTCGGCCAGCCAGGCGCGGTAGGCGGTCTTGTCGCGGCCGCGCGGGCGCATGTCGCTGACCACCACCGCGTGCAGCGCTGACAGGGCCTCGCGGAAGGCCCAGGCCACGCCCGGCTCGGCGCTCAGCGCGCCCGAGAAATGGGTGGGCGGCCGCAGGACGTCGGGGGCGAAGCGGAAGGCCTGTTCCTCGGCACCGGCCTCGACGCCGGTCTGGCCGAAATAGCGGTAGGTGAACTTCATGCGGTGGCAGGCGAAGTGGGCGACGCCGCGGCCGCGGGCGGCGGCTCCCAGCGCAGGAATGGCAGGGGGATGTGCGGATGGCGCCGCTGGATGTCGCGCAGGCCGGCGATGTACTGCGGCTTGTCGGTGAGGCTGCAGGTGACGACCTGGCGCGCGAACAGCTCGGCGACCACCTCGGCCGGCTGCGGCGCCTCGATGCAGCCGCGCAGGAAATCGATGATGCGCGTCTTGGCCACGCGGCCGCGGTGGACCTGGCCGAGCACCGTCAGCAGGTAGGGCATGAGCTGGCGCAAGCGCTGCGCCAGGGCCGAGGGATCGGCCTCCTCATGCGGGTGCTTCTCGAGCAGCCAGTGCGTGACGAAGAGCTGCACCTGCGGGCTGGGATGCTGGCTGAGCCGGGTCAGGCACAGGCTGGCCTCGGCCGCGTTCATGCGCCGCATCAGGCGCTGGCGGCCCAGGGCCTGGACCCAGGGTCGCGGGTGGTCGACCCAGTCGATGAGCAGGGTCACAGGCAGGGTCTCGTCGGTCAGCCGCTCGGCGAACAGCTCGTGCGCGAAGGCCCGGGCGTCGTCGAAGCGGGTGTCGGCCAGGGGCATCAGCTGGGCCGCCTGCTCCGGCGTGGGCCGCTCGGGCAGGCTGGCCTCGAGGGCCGCCATGGCCCAGCGCCGCACCGCCACCTCGGCATGCTGGGCCAGGGTGGCCTGCTGGCGCAGGCTGAAATGCTCGGGCGCCAGGGCCGTCGTCAGGGCCCAGGCGCCGTAGCGCTGGGCGCCGCGGCTGCGCGCCTGCAGGGCCCGCCACACGCTGGCCGGGTCGCGCGCAGGCGCCCAGGCCAGCAGCTCGCCGGTCAGCCAGGCCAGCGCGTCGTCGTGCACACCCTCGGCCGGCTCGCCGCGGAACAGGGCGTCATGCAGACGCTGCGCAACGCCGCCGGCAAAGGCCGCATCGCACGCCGCCAGCCGCTGCACCAGCGGGCGCACGGTGGCGCGGATGCGGGCGTGGGGGCTCAGCGCCCAGCGCGCCAGCAGCTCGGCCTGCGTCAGCAGGATCTCGTCGGACAGGCCCGAGAGCAGGCGCAGCCCGGCCTCCAGCCGCGGCGGATCGTCGCTGGCCAGCAGCTCGGTCAGGCACTCGGGTGGGAGCCAGCGCAACGCCTCGGGCCAGGCCAGCAGCCAGCTCACCGCCAGGCGCAGCACCAGCGGCGAGGCATGCCGCAGGGCCAGCAGCACCGGCTCCGCCGGCAGCTGCGACAACGCCTGCAGCAGCCCGGGCTGCCGCAGCAAGGCCTCGAGCCCGGCCACGGCCTCGGCCAGGCCGGGCGCGTCGGGATCGATCTCCGGCAGCGTGGCTTGCAGCTCGGTGAGCAGGGCCAGCGGATCGGCCAGCGTCGCCAGGCCCTGGCCCTGCAGGCGCCCCTGCTCATGCGCCGACAGCAGCAGGGCCACCACCAGCCCAGGATGGCGTGCAAAGCCGGCCGGGTTGCGCGCCAGCTGCATCCAGGCGAACTCGCGAGCCTCGGGCAGCGTGCTGTTCAGCAATGCCACCCACCAGGCCACCTGGTCCGGGGCATCGGCAGGGCCTGCCTGTGTCAGCCGGTCTTGCACGACCTTGAGGGCCACGCGGGCGCTGGGGGCGAAATGGCTTTGCAACAGGGCCTGCAGCACCGCGGCGGGCTGCTGCGCGAGCCAGGGTGCGTGGTCCTGCAGGGCCCGTGCCGCCATGGCGTGCACCAGGGCGCAGCGGCTGTGACGGGCGAGAGCCAACAGGGCCTCGGGATGCGCATCCCACATCTCGCGCAGACCCTCGCACCGCTCGGGCAGCGCCTGCTCGGTGGACAAGGGTTCGGTGGTCCACCACAGCAGCGACTGGGCGCTGTACCGAACCCCGGGGTGCCCGGCCAGCAGCAGCTGCGGCACCAGCCACCAGGCCGCCGCCGCATGGTGGTGGCGTCCGCCCCAGGCGGGGCGCGCCGGCGGCAGCGTGGCGTCGTCCAGGCCCAGCAGCAGCGCCACCGCCAGCCGCGGCGCCGCGGGATGGCCGATCGCCGCCAGACGCCGCAGCGTGCGCAGGCCGCGGCGCTGCAGGTAGCGCCGGGTGCGAAAACCGAAGGCGACGCGCGGCTGCGGCCGGGCCATTTCCTCGCTCAGGCGCAGCAGGCGGCGGCCGCGCTCGGTCGGCACGCGCGCCCAGCGCGCCTGGCGGCGGTTGTGGAAGCGCGGCGCGGTGTTCTCGATGCGTGCATGCAAGGCGCCCAGCACGGCGGTGTCGAGCCGCACCTCGGCGGCCTTGTACAGGTAGCGCAGGCCCTGGAACAGCCCCGGCACCAGGGGCGCCGACCGCACTGCCGCCAGCACCTGGGCCTGGGCCCGCGGGTCGTCCAGCGCGCGCTCGTACAGCCGCCGCAGGGCCTGCGACCACGCGGCTTGCCGGCCCGCGTCGATCAGGGCCTCGAAACCCGCGGCCTCGCTCGGCCAGTCGGCGATGAGCGCAGCCACCGCCTCGTCGACCGGCTCCGCGGCGAGGGCAGCCTGCCGCTCGGCCGGCGCCAGCAGCTGCAGCCAGGCCTCGCGGGCGGCGCGGCGGGTGGAAGTCGCGGCGCCAGGGTACAGCGACAGCAGGCGCATCGCCTCCGCGGCGCCGGGGTCGCGCAGGCGCGCCAGCGCGACCGCGATGCAGTGGTCGAGCAGCGCATGCCGGCCCGAGCCGAGCAGCCGGACCAGGGCTGGCACCAGGCTGCGCAAGGCGGCCTGGGCCGGGCTGTTGGTGGCCTGGGGATCGCTGTACTCGCCCACCCGCCACACGCTGCGGCACTGGCGATCGGGTGAGAGCAGCTTCCAGGCGTCCGGCTGGAAACGCCGTACGAGGGCGGCCACGGCGGGCGGCACCGACACAGCGTCCACGGCGGCCAGCGCAGGCGCCGCGACGGTTGCCCCGTCCTCACTGGTGTCCTCGGCGCCCAACGCGACAGTGAAGCCAGCCTGCGCCAGCAGGTGGTCGCCGCTGCGCAGGCGGCGCCGGATGAAGTCGAGGGCCCGCTGCTCGGCCAGTTCGCGCGTGCATGGCGCGAGGGTCAGGGGGATGTCACCGAGCGGCCTGGTGGTGGCTGCCGGGTCGAGGTCCTGCTGCACCAGCGCCATGAAGCGGCGCGAGGCATCGTCAGGTTCACCGGGGCTGGCCGGCGCCTGCGCCAGCTCGAGCAAGCTCACGGTGACGCGGCGGGACACGGGCCGTTCCCGCTGCAAGCTCGCAAAGGCGATTTTTTTCATTGGCCGACCACCACTCCGAACGCTGCTGTCGCGGTGAGACCGTACTCACCGTCCGACCCGGCATGTTAAGGCGAAGCCAGGCAGCAGCGACTCCGACCCCAACGGAGGAAGGCGATGCGGGAAAGAACCTTCCCGGCGGCTCAGCCACTGGTGGCCAGGACCCGCAGGATCTCCGGCCCATACGCCTCCAGCTTCTTGCTCCCCACCCCGCTGATGCGCCCCAGGTCCTCCAGCCCCTGAGGCCCCGTGCGCGCCATTTCGGCCAGCGTGGCGTCGTGGAACACCAGGTAGGCGGGCAGGTTGTGCTCTCGGGCGACCTCGGCGCGCCAGGCCTTCAGAGCGGCGAAGCGGGCCATGCCCTCGCTGTCCAGCAACACCGGGGCCTTGCTTGCTGCCTTGCCCGCCCCCGACCGCGCGCCTTTCCCGCGGGGCAGCACGCTCGGCTCGCGCAGCAGCAGGCGCACCTCGCCGCGCAGCACCTCGCGGGCGCTGGGCGTCAGCTCCAGCGTGTTGTACTCGCCCTCCGTGCGCAGGTGCCCCAGCGCGATCAGCTGGCGCAGCACGCCGCGCCACTGCACCTCGCTCAAGTCAGCGCCCACACCGAAGGTGCTCAGGCCCTCATGGCGGTGCTGCGTCACCTTGTCCGTGAGCTTGCCCCGCAACACGTCGATCAGGTGCCCCGCCCCGAAGCGCTGCCCGCCGCGCTGGTGGAAACGGTAGACGCAACTCAGCGCCTTGCGGGCCGCCTCGGTGCCGTCCCAGGTGCGCGGCGGATGCAGGCAGTTGTCGCAATTGCCGCAGGGCCGGCCCGCCTCGCCGAAGTAGGCCAGCAGCCGCACGCGCCGGCAGTCGTGCGCCTCGGCCAGGGCCAGCAGCGCGTCGAGCTTGCCGACCTGGGCGCGCTTGAAGTCCTCGCCCGCCGGGCTCTCGTCGATCATGCGGCGCTGGTTCACCACGTCGGCCAGGCCGTAGGCCATCCACGCATCGGCAGGCAGCCCGTCGCGTCCTGCGCGGCCAGTCTCCTGGTAGTAGCTCTCGATGTTCTTGGGCAGGTCGAGGTGGGCCACGAAACGCACGTCGGGCTTGTCGATGCCCATGCCGAAGGCGATGGTGGCCACCATCACCAGCCCGTCCTCGCGCAGGAAGCGGTCCTGGTTGCGCCGGCGCACCGCGGCGTCCAGGCCGGCGTGGTAGGGCAAGGCGTTCAAGCCTTCGCCGCCCAGCCAGGCCGCCGTCTCCTCCACCTTCTTGCGCGACTGGCAATAGACGATGCCCGCATCGCCCTCGTGCTCGTCGTGGATGAAGCGCAGCAGCTGGCTGCGCGCGTCGTTCTTCTCGACGATGCTGTAGCGGATGTTGGGCCGGTCGAAGCTGCTGATGAAGACCTCGGCCTGCTCCAGCTGCAGCCGCTCGATGATGTCGGCCCGCGTCAGGTCATCGGCGGTGGCGGTGAGGGCCACGCGCGGCACCCCCGCGTAGCGCTCGTGCAGCACGTTCAGCGCCAGGTACTCCTCGCGGAAGTCATGGCCCCACTGGCTCACGCAGTGCGCCTCGTCGATCGCGAACAGGCTCAGCAGGCCGCGCTCATGCAGCGAGTCGAGCTGCGCCAGGAAGCGCGGCGTGGTCACCCGCTCGGGCGCCGCGTACAGCAGCACCAGCCGCCCGCTCATCATCTCGCGCTCGACGCGCTGGGCCTCCTCGGAACTCAGGGTGGAATTGAGGAAGGCGGCGTGCACCCCCGCCTCCTCGAGTGCGCCGACTTGGTCGTGCATCAGCGCGATCAGCGGGCTGACCACCACGGTGACGCCGCGCCCGGCCCGGTGACGGGCGATCGCCGGCACCTGGTAGCACAGGCTTTTGCCACCGCCGGTGGGCATGAGCACGAGGGCGTCCCCGCCTTCGGCCACGTGCGACACGATGCGGGCCTGCTGGCCCCGGAACGCGCTGTAGCCGAAAACGTCCTGGAGGATCTCGTGCAGGGGGGACAGGGCAGTCGTCGTCAAAATCAAAACCACGGAAGGAAAGCCGCGATGGTACGCCGGGGCCCGTTCGGGCTGAACGCCAATCCCATGCGCATTCGGCCCTTTTGCCAAGCTGGACACGCCCTCCCATCCGATGGCCGGCCGGATCTGCGGTTAAGCTATGCGATCCCTGCGGCAACGCTTGCGTCCCCTGCCAGGGGGCATTTCAGTCTGCCGGGGGTCGCGCCCACACAGACCCCATCTCTTCCCCTCTTTTCTTCCCGTTTTGCAGGAGCCACCCCATGGCCTCAATCAACAAAGTCATTCTCATCGGCAACCTGGGCCGCGATCCCGAGGTGCGCTACACCCCGAACGGCAGCGCCGTGTGCAACATCACCGTCGCCACCTCGCGCAACTGGAAAGACAAGAACACCGGCGAAAAGGCCGAGGAGACCGAATGGCACCGCGTGGTCTTCTATGACCGCCTCGCCGAGATCGCCGGTGAATACCTGAAGAAAGGCCGCCCCGTCTATGTCGAGGGCCGCCTCAAGACCCGCAAGTGGCAGAACAAGGAAGGCCAGGACGTCTACACCACCGAAATCATCGCCGAGACCATGCAGCTGCTTGGCGGTCGTGGAGAAGGCGGCGGCGGTGGTGCCGACGACGGCGGCTACGAGCGTTCGTCCGAGCCGCCGCGCAGCGCACCGGCTTCCCGCCCCGCCGCCAGCAAGCCGGCCCCCTCGAAGTCCTCCACGGGCTTCGACGACATGGACGACGACATCCCCTTCTGATCCGCTTCCGACCTGGCGCCAGCACGCGCCGGGCTCACGCGTTGGCGCGCCCCTTCAGCGGGATGGCCGTCGTACCTTCATGGCCGCGCCGTGCCGCTGATGCTGACGCTCACGGACGCGCTATCGGCCCGCTCACCGCTGCCATCCTGCGCCCGGGCGAAGAAGCTCACCTGGGTGCGCCCATCGGCGGGGACCTCCGCGTCCCATTCGAAGGGAGACACGCTGTCGCTGCCCAGCAGCACGGGCACCCCACCGTCGAGCCGGTAGAACGCCACGCTGTCGATACCGTTGGCATCCGCCGCCGCGGCCACCAGGCGCACGCGGCCGCCTGGCGCTGCGGAGGACGGGCTGGCGGCCAGGCTCACCGACGGCGGCGTGCCATCGTCGTCGCCCAGGCCGATGCCCACGTAGACCCCACCGCCGCAACCGCCCAGCCAGACCGCCAGCGCGGCCGCTCCATGCATGACAAGCCTGCGCATGACTTCACCTTCCTTCAACCGCTGCCACCCGTTGAGACCGGCCGTCAGCCCTCGCGCGTCTCGAACAGCCGCTCGATGGCCGAATCGATGACCATGCCGCACAGGCTGTAGATCAGGGACCCCAGCAGGGCGGTGCCGAAGCTGCTCACGCTGAAGCCGTCCAGGACCCGGGCCGCGGCCCAGAACAGCGCGGCATTGATGATGAAGAGGAAGAGCCCCAAGGTCACCACCGTCACCGGCAGGGTCAGCAGCACCAGGACAGGACGCAGCAGGGTATTGAACAGGCCCAGCACCAGGGCGGCGATCATGGCCGCACCGAACGAGACCACCTGGACCCCGGGACACACATGCGCCACCAGCAGCAGGGCGGCGGCCAGCAACAACCATCGTGTGAGAGTTTTCATGCCGCAAGGATACAAGCTCCCCGGCACTGGCCTCGGGCTCCCGGCTCAGGTCATAATCAGGCCCTGCTGAAGGGGGAGTAGCGAACGGTTCCCACCGTCGCGGCAGTCCGTCAACACGCAGCGGCTCACGCCGCTTGCCGGGCCCGCAGTCTCGTTGTGCCGCCGCAGCGCCGGTTTGTCCATCATCCGGCCGCGGCCATCAACTCCACCCGCAAGACTCTTTGGCACCCTGGGCTGATGCCCTTGTGGTGCATTTGGCCAGGTTTGTCCAACCAACTTGCCAGGAGTCTTGATCGTGTTTGCCAATTCAATCGTGCCTGTGTGGCTGTGGGGGTTCTTCGTCGCCTGCGTGCTGGTGGCGCTGTGGGTGGATTTCGCCGCCCTGAAGAAACAGGGGGCGCAGGCCGTGAGCGTGCCAGAGGCATTGCGCTGGTCGCTGGTCTGGGTGGCGCTGAGCCTGGCCTTCAACGGCCTGCTGTGGTGGGCGCTGTCCCGCCATCCCGACCCGGCGGTGGCCGCCCAGGCCGGCTCGCGGGCATTGGAATTCCTCACCGGCTACCTGATCGAGAAATCGCTGGCGGTCGACAACATCTTCGTCTTCCTGATGATCTTCGGTGCCTTCGCCGTGCCGCCGGCCCAGCAGAAGCGCCTGCTGATGATGGGCGTGGTGGGCGCGATCGTGCTGCGCACCCTGATGATCATGGCGGGCGCCTGGCTGATGGCCGAGTTCCACTGGACGCTGTACGTGTTCGGCGCCCTGCTGCTGTTCACCGGCCTGAAGATGGGCTGGTCGGCGGGCGACAGCGAAGAGGCCGACATCCAGGACAACCTGGCCCTCAAGCTGCTGCGCAAGGTGCTGCCGGTGTCGCCCACGCTCGACGGCGACCGCCTCTGGACCCGCATCGACGGCCGCCGCGTGGCCACGCCGCTGCTGATGGTGGTGTTGCTGGTGGGCCTGACGGACGTGATCTTCGCGGTCGACTCGATCCCGGCCATCTTCGCCGTCACCCGCGACCCCTTCATCGTGCTGACTTCCAACATCTTCGCCGTGCTGGGACTGCGCGCCATGTTCTTCCTGCTGGCCGCCATGGCCGACAAGTTCCACCTACTGAACTACGGCCTGGCGGTGATCCTGGTGTTCATCGGCGCCAAGATGCTGCTGGTGGACATGGTGAAGATCCCACCGCTGACCTCGCTGGGCGTGGTGGTGGGCATCCTGGCGGTCACGATGGTCTGGAGCCTGCGCACGGCCCCGCGCTCCGCGCAGGAGGGTTCGAGAAAAACGTCCGATTGAGACATCCGGCAAAGCGCCCAGGCGTCGTCGCAGACGCCGCGCGCCGCCGCTCTTGCGGAAAACCACAATCCCAACAGGTGTTCTATACCCAAGAATGGAGAACCTTTCACCTGGAGCCAGCCATGCCCTTCAGATCTCTTCCGGTGGTCGTCGCCCTGACCACCACCTTGAGCGCCCATGGACAAGCCGCACGCCCTGCGGGAGAGGTAAAAGGCCGGGCGACCCAGCACACCCAGGAATCGCTGTCCAATGCGATCGCGAACGCCCAGACCGCCGTGCCCAGCGCGTTGAACGGCGGGCACCTGTTCGTCGGCAAGTTCAAGGAACTGCCCGGCCTGAACGGCGCCAAGGTTCCCTTGGTCGTGTTCATGCATGGATCTTCAGGTCCGGGTCTTCCCGCCATCGGCGAGTGGCAGCGCTGGCTGGCCGGGCGCGGCATCGCGAGCCTGGCGCCCGACTCCTTCGCCCTGCCGGACCGTCTGACCTACAAGTCGCCGGTCGACGTCGCGATCTACGAGCAGATCCACGCCCTGCGGGCGGCCGAATTGGCAGCGGCCCTCGAGACCGTCAAGAAGCTGCCCTGGGTCGACCAGGACCGCCTCATCCTGGCGGGCACCAGCGAAGGGGGCGTCTCGGTAGCCCGTTTCAAGGGCAGCGACTTTGCCGCACGCATGATCTTCTCCTGGAGCTGCGAGCCGAACTACTTCGTCACCGAGCCGCTCAATGTCTTCGAGCCTCAGAAGCCCGTGCTGAACGTCATCAGCTCAACGGACCCATTCTTCTCGCCCAGCAATGGCTGGCTCGGCAATCCCCAAGCCAGTGGACATTGCGGTACCGCCCTGAAGGACGTCTCCCGCGCAGCCGTCGTGCTGGTGCCCGGCGCCCCTCACACCCTGCTCAACCTGCCGGCTGCACGCTTCGCGACGGTGGGATTCCTGGAGGAGGTCTTGAAGTAGCGGGACCACGCCCTAAAGCCTGTGTCTATGACGGTCTTAGTGATTTCGAATCAGAAGCCCGCACAAGGGCTTCCATAATTGCAGCTCTGGCTTGGTGGTGCTGCAGCACCACCATCCGAGTTGTCCTACCTTCATCTCCAGGAGAAAACCATGAAAACCGTTGGCGACAAGATCGAAGCATTCAGCGTGGTGGGCGTCAAGCCCGGCTTCAACCACCATGAGGAAAACGGCGTCTCGGCCTTCGAGACCATCACCGAGAAGAGCTTCGAAGGCAAGTGGAAGATCATCTACTTCTACCCCAAGGATTTCACCTTCGTCTGCCCGACTGAGATCGTCGGCTTCGACAAGCTGAACAAGCAGTTCGCCGAGCGCGACGCCGTGCTGATGGGCGGTTCGACCGACAACGAGTTCTCCAAGCTCGGCTGGCGCCGTGAGCACAAGGACCTCGACAAGCTGGGCCACTACAGCTTCGCCGACGTCACTGGCTCCCTGATCGACCAACTCGGCGTGCGCGACAAGGCTGCCGGCGTGGCCCTGCGTGCCACCTTCATCGTCGACCCCGACAACGTGATCCAGCACGTCAGCGTGAACAACCTGAACGTGGGCCGCAGCCCCGAGGAAATCCTGCGCTTGCTGGACGGCCTGCAGACCGACGAGCTGTGCCCCTGCAACCGCAGCGTGGGCGGCAGCACGCTCTAAGCAGCCTCCCTCCTGCAGACAGGCCCGGTGACGCCGGGCCTTTTTTTGCCCGCCCCCGGCGGACATCCCTCCCTCTCACCCCCGGAGAAGAACCGCATGGAATTCCTGCAAACCCTGAAAGACCAGATCCCCGACTACGCCAAGGACATCCGCCTCAACCTGGATGGCGTGATCGCGCGCTCCAGCCTGGCGCCGGAGGACGCCCTCGGCGTGGCCCTGGCCGCCGCCTTCGCGGCCCGCAGCAAGGTGCTGGTCGAAGCCTTCAGCGCCGAGCTCGCCCCCGAGTTCGCCCAGGCCGCGCTCACCGCCGCCGCCCTCATGGGCATGAACAACGTGTGGTACCCCTTCGTCGAGATGGCCAGCGACGAGGAACTCAAGACCGTGCGCGCCGAGTTGCGCATGAACGCCTACGCCAACTCGGCCGGGGTCGAGAAGAAGAAGTTCGAGGCCTACGCGCTGGCCGCCTCGATCATCGGCAAGTGCCACTTCTGCATCGGCTCGCACTATGCGCTGCTGAAGAAGGAAGGCCTGAGCACCCAGCAGCTGCGCGACATCGGCCGCATCGCTGCGGTCGTGAATGCCGCCGCCCAAGTGCTGGCGACCCTGTGAGGCGACACCTCGCCGCGTGATGCATTGCGCACCGGCGCCGGCACCTGCCCCATGGCGGGTGCCGGCCTGTGCGGCGGGGCGCTAAATTAGCGCCCCATGCACCCCTCCTGGACCCACCCCGCCGACTGGACTGCCTGGGGCGTGGCCAGCGGCGGCGTGCTCTTCTTCGGCGCCCTGTACCTCGGCTTCGCGCTGCTGAGCACGACGCTGACCCACTGGATCCTGCCGGGCCTGGGCATCGGCCGCGTGCTCGACCCGCGCCCGCTGAATCCGCACCAGCGGCGCCATGAGATCGCCGCGGCCAGCCTCTCGGTGCTGATCTTCGGGGTGGGCCTGCTGCTGCCCTGGGGGCTGATCAAGCTGGGTTGGGCCCGGGTCGAGCTGCAGGCGCCGGCCTGGCGCGTGGCGCTGGAATGCGGGGTGCTGCTGGTGTGGAACGACGTGCACTTCTACGCCAACCACCGCCTGCTGCACCACCGGCTGCTCTTCCGGCGCTTTCACTGGCCGCACCACCGCTCGGTGGTCACCACGCCCTGGTCGACCTATGCGCTGCACCCTCTGGAGGCAATGCTGCTGGGCAGCGTTCTGATCCCGCCGATGCTGTTGTGGCCGTTCTCACTGGCTGCCCTGGTGGCCCTGCCAGTCCTCTCCCTCGCCTACAACAGCCTGGGCCACGCCAACTACCAGGCCCTGCCGGTCGGATGGCGCTGGCTCTCCAACGCGCGCAGCCACCACCTGCACCATGCCTGCTTCCGCGGCAACTACGGGTTCCTCTTCACCTTCATGGACCGCTGGCTGGGCACCGCGCTGCCGGCGCACGCGGCCGACGAGGTCATCGCGCGCGGCCTGCAGCGCGCCCGAGCCCCGGCCCCCGAGGGCCCGGCGTGCTGAGGTCCCTGCGCGACCTGCAGAGCCTGGCCTACCTGCTGGGCGCGCCCGCCCTGGCGGCCTGGCAGTGGCACCATGGCGGCTCGCCCCTGCTGTACGCGCCGATGCTGGTGATGTGGATTGGCGTGGGCGTGATCCACCACAACCACGCCCACCTGCCGATGTGGCGCCACGACGGGCTGAACCGGCTGTCCGACCTGTGGATGTCGGCCCTGCAGGGGCACCCGACCTTCGTGTTCCGGCCGGCCCACAACGCGAACCACCACCGGCACCGGCACGGCCCCAGGGACATTGCGCGGACCTACCGCTTCCGGGGCGGCGACACCAACACCCTGCTGGGCTACCTGGCCCACCCCTTCCAGGCCGCCTGCGTGCTCTACCCCCTGTTCCTTCGCTACCTGCGCCGGCTGCGCGCCTTGTGCCCGGCGGCGTTCCGGGGCGCCTGCCTGCAGTACGCCGTGGTCGGGGCGGTGTGGCTGCCAGCGCTGGCGACGTCGCCGGCGCGGGCCCTGCTCTACGTGCTGGTCCCGCAGGCCCTGGCGCTGCATTGGCTGCTGGGCGCCAACTACCTGCAGCACGCCCACGCCGATGGCCGTTCACGCTGGAACTACGCCCGCAATTTCGAGGGCGGCGTGAACCTGCTGTACTTCAACATCGGCCTGCACACCGCCCACCATGAGCGGGCCGGGCTGCACTGGAGCGAATTGCCGCGGGCCCATGCCGCACTGCGCCCGCGCATCGACCCGCGCCTGATCGAGCCCGGCCTGCTGCGCTACATCGGCCGGGTGTTCATCGGCGGCCTGTTCCATCCGCCCTGGCGCAGCCGCTCGCTGCAGCCGCCTTCCCCGTCACCGCCCCATCACTGACTCTCACCGAGAATCCCGACCCATGCCGACCGCCTTCCAGAAGGTCTACCTCGAATCCAGCGCATTCTTCCTCCCCGGCGAACCCGTGGACAACGCTGCCATGGACGCCTTCATCGCCCCGGTGAACCGCGCCTGCGGCCGGATCAAGCAGCGCATCCTGGCGGAGAACGGGATCGAGCAACGCCACTACGCCATCGACCCGGACGGACGCACGCGCTGGTCCAATGCGCAGATGGCCGCCGAAGCCATCCGGCGCTGCCTGTCGGCAGGTGGACGCAGCCTGGGGGACGTGCAGTTGCTGGCGGCAGGCTCCTCGGGTGGCGACAGCATCATGCCGGGCTTCGCGGCCATGGTGCAGGGCGAGCTGGCGGCGCCGCCCATGCAGACCCACACAGCCATCGGTGTGTGCGCCGCGGGCGTCAGCGCGCTGGAGTTCGCCGCGTCCCAGCTGGAGCTGGACGCCGCGGGGCACGCGGTGGTGGTGGCCAGCGACCTGCCCTCGCGCATGTTCAAGGCCAGCCGCTTCGCCGCGCGCAGCGACACCGACTTCGACTCGCACTTCCTGCGCTGGATGCTCTCCGATGGCGCGGGCGCCGTGCTGCTGAGCGCGACGCCGCCGACCCGGCCGGGCCTGCGCTTGCGCCTGCGCTGGGTGCACCAGAAGTCCTTCGCGGGCGACTACCCGGTGTGCATGCAGCTCGGGCTGTCGCCCGACGGCCAGCGCAGCTACCTCGACCACGCCTCCTGCAGCGAGGCCGAGGCGGCCGGCGCGCTGGCCCTGCGCCAGAACATCCGCCTGCTGCCGAACCTGTTCGATGTGGCGATCCACGAGTACGTCTCGCTGGTGCGCGAGGGCTGGGTCGACCCGGCCACCGTCGACCACTTCCTCTGCCACTACTCCTCGGCCCGCTTCGAGGGCGTGGTCGACGAGCTGATGACGCAGGCCGGGCTGGCCATCCCCAAACCGCGCTGGTACAGCAACCTGCGCTGGCGCGGCAACACAGGGGCGGCCAGCATCTTCATCATGCTGGCCGAGTTCCTGCAGACCCGCGCCCTGGAACCGGGCCAGCGCATCTTCTGCTTCGTGCCGGAGTCGGGACGCTTCACCGTGGCCTACCTGATGTTCGAGGTGGAGGATGCCGCCGCCCCAGCCACGGCGACCCGCCCGGCCTTGGCGCGCGAGCCGGCGGCAGACCCCGCCGCGGCCGACACGGCCCTGGTCGCCCCGCCCTGCCTGCCCGGCGACGGCGACGATCCGCGCCTGGCCAGGCTGCTGCAGGCGCTGGCCTCGGTATGGCACGACTACCGGTCGCGGGCCTGGCGCACCCCGCTGGTCCAGGCGATCCGCACGCGGCGCTTCCAACCCGCCGACTACCTGCGCTGGATGGAGAGCTGGATCCCGCAGGTGCGCGAGGGCAGCCTGTGGATGCGCGAAGCCATCGCCAGCATGCGCCCGCCTTTCGACGCACTCGCCGCCCTGATCGAGCAACACGCCAGCGACGAGCAGTTCGACTTCAAGATCCTGTTCGAGGACTACCGCCGCGCCGGCGGGCCGGTCGCCGAGCTGGGGCTGCTGCGCCGCAACCCGGGCGGCGAGGCGCTCAACGCCTACCTGCACGCCCTGGCCGCCACACCCAGCCCGGTCGGCCTGCTGGGGTCGATCTACATCATCGAAGGCACCGGGCAACGCATCATCCCCGCCCTGCTGCCGCTGCTGAAAAGCCAGCTCGCGCAGCTGCCGCCGACGGTGTTCCGCTTCCTCGACTACCACGGCGAGAACGACGTGCACCACCTGTCACGCTGGCTGTCGGCGGTGAGCCTGGTGCTGGCGCTGGACCCCACGGGCGAGGCGGACGCGGCCATCCTCCAGACCGCCCAGCGCACCGCCGAGCTGTATCTCCTGCAGATGGCCCACGCCCACAACCCGGAGCCCCTGACGCCATGAACCCGCCTCCCTTCCTGGCCGACGAGGCCCACGACCCGAACGACCCCAACCCCTGGGCCGCCCTGTACCTGGACCAGAGCACGCCCCTGCCGGACGATGTCAAGGCAGCCTGGCTGATGGACTCGGCCTCGCGCTCGCGCCAGTTCCTGATGCCGTTCGTGCGACCGCTGGCGCGCTTGGCCATCGTCCTCATCCAGGTCATCAAGCTCTTCGTCCCCCGCAATGCGCGTGCACCCCGCACCCTGCACTGGCTGCTCGCCACGGGGCTGAAGTACTTCGTCTCGCCCGAGGCCAACTGGCTGATCCTGCGCCACTTCCACCTGGGCAGCGAGATCCTGGCCTTCGTGGGCGCCAACGCGGGCGTGAGCGTGCCCTCCAACCCGCTCAAGCCACGCCAGATCGATGACCTGAAACAGAACCTGTTCCTGATCCACGACCTGAACCTCTTCAACTTCGTCATCCACCTGAACCGGGCGCTGCGGCAACGCGGCCATCCCCTGACGCCGCCGGCGCACCTGGACACGTCGATGCTCCACCCCTGCACGCTCGACATCCGCGACCTGCCGAACCGCTGGAGCAACTTCCTCGACCTGCAGACGGCCATCGAGCTGTTCACGCCGGCCTACCAGCTGTTCCTCAGCGACAACGACTTCTGGCGCGCCAGCAACTCGCTGCAGCTCGACGAGACCATCGGCCTGTACACCGCCCGGCTCACCGGCCTGCCCGAGCACCTCGTCCTGCTCAACAACAAGCACCCCCTGGTGCCCATGAGCACCTTGCGCGCCGGCCACCGCCTGGTGCTGCACGGCCTGTCGACCGAGATGCTGCACAGCCTGCTGCTCCAGCTGAAGGCACAGCAGCACGCCTCCGCGCCCGACCTCCCGGGCACCGCGGCGTAGCGCCTGGCGCGCCGTGCCTCTTTGGCAACACCCAAGATTTTCAAATGCGAATCGTTCTCAGTTGTGATAGAGTTCGCGCGTTTTGATTCCTGGGTCATCACTCCAACGGATGCGCCGTCATGTCCAGCTCCCTCGTCTTCAGCCCTCATCTGCCCGGCTCCCGCCGCACAGTGACGCAACGCAGCGTCGTGGTGGGCATGGTGGTGGCGCTGCATGCGGCCGTGGCCTGGGGCGTGTGGCGCAGCGCCCCCCTCACGCTGTCCTCCCCGCCGGCCACCCCGGTGATGCTGCAATGGGTGAGCACCGTGGCCGAGCCAGCGCAGGCGCCTCCCGAGACCACGCCCCCGCCACCGTCCCCGCCCAGCCAGCCGGCCAAACCCACCGTCGCACCGCGCGCCGCAACGCCCCGCGTGACCCAGGCCCCTTCGCCAACACCCGCGCCCGCCAGCCCGGCCGCGCCTGAAGCCGCGGTCGAGCCCGCGCCGGTGGACAAGCCGAGCACGGACGGCGCGCCGTCCACGAACAGCGCCCCGGAAGCACCCGCTGCAGGCACGCCGGGCGCCCACGCCGCCCCCGCACCGGCCGCCCCCGCGCCGGTGATTCCCGCCCAGGCGGTCCAGTACCTGATCGCGCCTCAACTGCGCTACCCCGCCATCTCCAAGCGCATGGGCGAGACGGGCCAGGTGCTGGTGCGCGTCTGGGTGAACGAGGCCGGGCTGCCGCAGCAGGTGCAGGTGCGTCAAAGCTCGGGCTTCATCCGCCTGGACGAAGCCGCCGTCGCGGCCGTGCAGGGCGCCCGCTTCAAGCCTTACATCGACAACGGCCGCCCCACTGCGGGCTGGGCGTTCATCCCCCTGGTTTTTGACTTGGAATCGAACTGACCGATGAGCACTGAACTCGCCACCGCGCCCGCCCCTGGCCTGGCGCATTTCATCACGCAGACCGACACCCTCGGGCTGTGCCTGCTCGGCCTGCTGGCGCTCATGTCGCTGGCCTCCTGGATCATCCTGGGCTTGAAGGCCTGGGAGGGCTGGCGCAACCGGCGCCGCGGCGCGCGCTTCTGCGCCTCGTTCTGGAACGCCCACTCGCTCGATGAAGTGGCCCACAAGCTGCAGGCCCACGGCGCCGACGATTCGTTCTCGCACCTGGCCCAGCGCGCCCTGGAGGCCCGCGCGCACCACGCCCACCACGGCGCCACGCGGCTGGCCGAGGCCGGCACCGCCAGCGAGTTCGTCACCCGCACCCTGAAGATGGCGCTGGACGACGAGACCGCCCGCGCCGAGAGCGGCCTCACCGTGCTGGCCACCGTCGGCACCACCGCGCCCTTCGTCGGGCTGTTCGGGACGGTCTGGGGCGTGTACCACGCGCTGGTGGCCATCGGCCTGAGCGGTTCCGGCTCGCTCGACCAGGTCGCCGGCCCCGTCGGCGAGGCCCTCATCATGACCGGCCTCGGCCTGGCCGTCGCCCTGCCCGCGGTGATGGGCTACAACCTGATCACCCGCGCCAACCGGGTGCTGCTGGCCAAGCTCGACGGCTTTGCCTATGCCCTGCACACCTTCGTGGCCCTCGGCCAGCCGCTCGGCGCCGCGGCCACCCGTCCGGAAGCCGGACCGCGCCCTGTCAGCGCCGTGCGCGCCGTCGCCTGAGCTGCCTGAAGGAGTACGCCCATGGCCTTTGCCAGCATGGATTCCCAGCGCAGCTCGGCGCCGATGACGGAAATCAACATGGTGCCGCTGATCGACGTGATGCTGGTGCTGCTGGTGATCTTCATCGTCACCGCGCCCATGCTCACGCACGCGGTAAAGCTCAATCTGCCGCAGGCCAGCGCCGCCCGGCTGGAGCCGACGCCCGACCCCATCCGCCTGTCCATCACCGAGGACGGCTCGCTGTACTGGGGCGAGGACCTGCTGCCCCGCGAGGAAGTGGCCCGCCGCCTCATGGAGGCCGGCGGCCGTGAACCCGCGCCCGAGCTGCACCTGCGGGCCGACAAGGCCGTTCCGTTCGGGGTGGTCGACGAGGTCCTGGCGGACGCCACGCACGCCGGGGTCACCAAGGTAAGCGTCGTCAGCGCTCCGCCACGCGGCGGCGGCAAGACACCCTGATCGCCCGGGCCCACGGACCGGTCGATGGCCGAAGCGCCACCGCAAACCGCAACCGCCGCCCCTCTTCTTCCGAGCTGACAGACCCGGCACGCCGCCGCATCAAGGCTGCGTGGATTCGCTCGCACTGATCGCCCGTTCTTCTTCATTTCTTTCCATCCATCTCAACGCATCCTCATGTCTTCTGCTCCTTCCACTCCCCGGCGTCCACGCGGCGCCAGCGTTCCTCCCGCCACCGAGCTGCCCCTGGGCGCCCTGGCCGCCGGCCTCGGCCTGCTGCTGACACCCTGGCTGGCGCAAGCGCAGAGCACCCCCGCCGAGGCCGCCCAGGCACCGGCGGCCGCCGCTTCCCAGGCGCCGGCCCAGCCGCCCGCTGCCGCGCCGGCGGACCCCGAGCCGACCAAGGAAGGCGCCACCCTGGCGCCGATCAAGGTGAAGGCCGCCCGAGAGAACGATGGCAAAGACAGCTACCGTGCCACCACCTCGAACATCGGCAAGGGGCAGCAGTCGCTGCGCAACGTGCCCCAGTCGGTGACCGTGGTGACCGAGAAGCTGATCGAGGACCGTCGGCTCGACACCGTGAAGGACGTGCTGCACAACACCGCCGGCGTGACCTTCCTGGCGGCCGAGGGCGGCGAGGAGGACATCCGGCTGCGCGGCTTCTCGCTGGCCGGCACGGGCGACCTGTTCGTCGACGGCCTGCGCGACCCCGCCTTCTATGACCGCGACACCTTCAACAATGAGCGCGTCGAGCTGCTGCGCGGCTCGGCCTCGATGCTGTTCGGCCGCGGCTCCACCGGCGGCGTGGTGAACCAGGTCAGCAAGCAGCCCAAGCTGCAGTCGCAAAGCGAGGTGCAGACCACCCTGGGCAGCCACCAGACACGCCGCATCACTGGCGACTTCAACGTCCCCACCAGCAAGGACTCGGCCCTGCGCGTCAACGCCATGGCCAACACCGCCGACAACAACGGCAGCGGCAGCTCGATCGACAAGAAGGGTCTGGCGGCGGCCTACCGCTGGGGCATCAGCAGCGCCGACGAATTCAGCGCCGGGTTGTTCTACCTGCAGAACCGCAACGGCATCAACTACGGCCTGCCCTGGATCAAGCCCCATGCCAATTCACCCGTCAGCGACACCACCGTGCTGCCGGCGGACCCGGCCGCCTACTACGGCGCGTCCAGCGACCGCAACAACGGCGATGTCACCTACGGCACACTGCGCCACGTGCACCAGTTCGACAACGGCAGCGAGCTGAGCTCGGTGATCCGCAGCGGCAACTTCGACCGTGACCAGCGCGCCAGCACGGTCCGCTTTGCCGGGACCACCCCGAGCGCCGCGGCCCCCTTGACCAACCCGCAGCCTGTCTCGCTCGACACCCTGGGCCCCAACACGGTGCTCAACCGCGGCAACCAGCCGAAGATCCAGACCCTGCATGCCACCTACGTGCAAAGCGACCTCAAGACCCAGTTCCAGACCGGCCGCTTCGACCACGAGCTGCTGAGCGGCGTGGACTTCGCGCGCGAGCGCAAGGACGTGCAGCGCGCCGCGACCGTCATCAAGCCCCAGACCCGCTTCGGCACGCCGGACGACGGCCTGGGCATCGACGAGGACAGCCGCGCACTGAGCAAGGCCAGCGGGTTCCGCTCGGAAGGCTACGGCGTCTACGCGCAGGACCTGGTGCAGGTGGCCCCCGACTGGAAGCTGCTGGGCGGCCTGCGCTGGGACCACATGGACGGCAAGTACGACGAGATCGCCGCCAACGGCGTGCTCACCCGCTACGAGCAGAAGATCTCGGCCTGGAGCAAGCGCGTCGGCGCGCTGTACCAGCCCACCGACCGCCATTCCTTCCACTTCTCCTACGGCACCTCGTTCAACACCTCGGGCGACACGTACTCCTACAGCCGGCTGGGCGCCAACACCGACCCGGAGAGCAGCGAGAACATCGAGCTGGGCGCCAAGATCGACTCCGCCGACAAGCGCGTGTCGACCCGCTTCGCGCTGTTCCGCAGCACCAAGACCAACGAGCGCAACACCGACACCGACACCTCGGCGACGGCCTTCCTGCTGTCCGGCAAGCGCCACACCTCGGGGGTGGAGATGGACGTGACCGGGCGCATCACGCCGCGCTGGGAGGTCTACACCTCCTACGTCTGGCAGCCGATCGCCACGATCGACAAGGCCGCGCCGACCGCCGGCCCCGGCGAGCGGCAGGGTGAGCGCCCCTGGCTGACGCCGCGCCACAGCGGCACGTTCTGGACCACCTACCAGTTCACCCCGCAGTGGCGCGCCGGCGGCGGCCTGAACTGGCGCAGCTCGCAGACCCCCAACCGCAACCCCGGCTGGGAGGCGGAGGGCTACGTCACGGCCGACCTGATGGCGCAGTACGAGATCAATGCCAAGACCTCGGTGCAGGCCAACCTGACCAACGTCACCAACAAGCTGGTGGCCGATTCGCTCTACGCCGGACACTACGTCCCGCTGCCCGGCCGCATGTTCCAGGTCACACTGGTGGCCAAGTTCTGAGCTGGAGCCGACCATGCGCCTGCACATCCGTGACGTCCTGCGCGCCGACGAACTCGCGCGCATCCATGCCTTGCTGGCGGACGCCCCCTGGGGCGACGGCCGGGTGACCGCGGGCGTGCAATCGGCCCAGATGAAGAACAACCAGCAGCTGCCGCAGGACGGCGAGCCGACCCGCAGCCTCCAGGCGATCGTGCTGGAGGCGCTGAACCGGCATCCGCTGTTCTTCTCGGCCGCGCTGCCCAAGCGGGTGTTCCCGCCGCTGTTCAACCGCTACGCGGGCGCCGCCAACGCCTTCGGCAACCACGTCGACAACGCCATCCGCTACCTGCCCCAGGGCCAGGGGCGGGTGCGCACCGACCTCTCCTGCACCCTGTTCCTGTGCGAACCCGACAGCTACGACGGCGGGGAACTGGTGATCGAGGAACCCGGCGGGCCGCAGGCGTTCAAGCTGCCGGCAGGCGACATGCTGCTGTACCCGGGCACCCGCGTGCACCGCATCGAGCCGGTCACGCGCGGCGCGCGGCTGGCGAGTTTCTTCTGGATCGAGAGCCTGGTCCGCGGCAACGAGCAGCGCCAGCTGCTGTTCGAGATGGACCAGCACCTCATGCCGCTGCGCACCGAACTGGGCGAGACACACGCGGCCGTGATCGGCCTGACAGGCACCTATCACAACCTCCTGAGGCAGTGGGCCGACAGCTGAGAGCGGCACGTGCAGCGGATGGCGCAGAGCCCCAAGGCATGCGACCTGGACAGCATTTCGGGCTGGAAGTGATGTCCGGCCACGACACATCGATGCATCCACTTGCAAGAATGCGCGTTTCTCCTCTATAGAAACCTTCTCAATAGAGGAAGCAGGCAGTACTATTCGCTCCGCACGGTGCCTGAGAGAACAGAGAGTTCATGCGGCCCTCACCCAGCCCGGCACATCAACCCCTACTTGATGGAGAAATTCAAAATGGCAACTGCGAAGAAGGCCGCTCCGGCCAAAAAAGCGGCACCGGCAAAGAAGGCCGCCCCTGCAAAGAAAGCTCCGGCAGCCAAGAAGGCTGCACCGGCAAAGCGCACACCCAACGCCGCCTTCATGAAGGCGCTGACCCCGAGCCCGCAACTGGCTGCCATCATTGGCGACAAGCCCCTGCCGCGCACCGAGGTCACCAAGAAGATCTGGGACTACATCAAGGCGCACAAACTGCAGGATGCCGCCAACAAGAGGAACATCAACGCTGACGCCAAGCTGAAGGAAATCTTCAAGAAGGCCCAGGTGTCCATGTTCGAGATGACCAAACTGGTCAGCAACCACCTCAAATAAACCCAAGGTCGATCGGTCCTCAACCGGGCTGATCGTTCTGCGCTCTCCAAGCGTTCTCAAGCCGGTGCCCTGCACCGGCTTTTTTTATGGACTTTCTGACGGACGGGCGCCGGCTTCACCACCCGTTCATGCACGCTTCTCGCGTCGAGGGCACAGTGCCGGCTGTTTCCGTCCTTCCTGTCCATGACGTCACCGACGCCCTATCTCTTCACCGGCCCCCTCCACTGGCTGGCCGTCATCGTGCTGGGCCTGGCCTGGCTGGGCTGGCCCTACCTGGCCTGGACGGCCTGGCGGCTGACGCGCCGCACCTACCGCTGGCCTCAGCGTCTGGCACTGGCCGGCATGTTCTGCGGCACCGCCTTGCTCCTGTACGCCCACTTCATCGAACCGCGCTGGATCACCCAGCGGCACACCACCCTGCAGCTGGGCTTCAAGGCGCGCGTGGCCGTCATCGCGGACTACCACATGGGCCTGTTCAAGGGCCCCGACTTCCTGGACCGGGTGGTCGACGAGCTGAACACGCTCGACGTGGATGCGGTGCTGATCGCCGGCGACCACCTGAACTACCCCAGCCGTCCGCTGGCCGAGCTGCTGGCCCCTCTGAAGCGGGTGAAGCACCCGATGTTCTCGGTGCCCGGCAACCATGACGACCACCCTGGAGAACCCGAACGCACCAACGACCTGAGACAGGCACTGCTGTCGGTCGGGGTGACCCCGGTGGAGTACACGCATGCCGCACTGCCCACCTTCACGCTGGTGGGCCTGGGCGACCACTTCGCCGGCCGCGACAGCCGCGACCCGCTGCTGCGGGCGCCGCACGACAAGCCCATCGTCGTGCTGTTCCACAACCCCGACACCGCGATGGACCTGCAACCCGGCGATGCCACGCTGGCCGTGGCGGGCCACACGCACGGCGGGCAGATCCGCGTCCCCGGGTTGTACAGGCGGGTCATCCCGACGCGCCACCCGTTCGACCGCGGCCTGCACACCTTCCCGCCGCTGCCGACCTTCGTCACCTCGGGCCTGGGCGAGAGCGGGCTGCCGCTGCGCCTGTTCAATCCGCCGGTGATCGACGTGCTGGACATCGAGTAATCCCAAGAAGACCAAAAAACTGAAGTACCGCCCATGCCTGATGCGTGGGCGCTCTCCCGCCCATGCCTCCGACTTCCTTGCCGTCCTACCAGATTTCCGGGTTCCCTCATGCCGTGGTGTTGGCCCTTCTGGGCCTGACCTGGCTGGCATGGCCGCTGTGGCTCTGGAGCGGCTGGCGGCTGCGCAGTGCAGGCACCCGGCTGCGAGGCGCCGCCTGGAGCTTGCTGTTCCTGGCCACCAGCTTGTTCATCGAGGCACGCTTCATCGAACCGAACTGCCTCATCCAACGCGACACCCCGCTGCAGCTGGGCTTCAAGGCCCGCATTGCGGTCATCAGCGATTACCACCTGGGCATGTACAAGGGGCCGGACTTCCTCGACCACGTGGTCGACCGGCTGAACGCGCTGGACGTGGACGCGGTGCTGATCGCGGGAGACCACCTCTTCCTGCCTGACCGCCCCCTGGTCGAGCTGCTGGCGCCGCTGAGGCGCTTGAAGCATCCGGTCTACTCGGTGCCAGGCAACCATGACGACAAGCTCGCCGATCCCCAACGCGGCCAGGACCTGTACGCGGCCTTGCTGGCAGTGGGTGTCACGCCGCTGGAATACAGCCATGCCGAATTGGCGCGGTTCACCCTGGTTGGCCTGGGCGACCTGCGCGCCGGACACGACGGCCGCGGCCCGCTGCAGCATGCGCCGCGCGACAAGCCCGTCGTCGTGTTCTTCCACAACCCCGACACCGCACCCTCGCTGCAACCGAATGACGCGGCCCTGGCCATCGCGGGGCACACCCATGGCGGCCAGGTGCGCATTCCCTGGCTGTACCGGCGCTTCCTCCCGGTCAACCACCCCTTCGACCGCGGCCTGCACACCTTCCCGCCGGTGCCGACCTTCGTCACCTCGGGCCTGGGCGAGAGCGGGCTGCCGCTGCGCCTGTTCAATCCACCGGTGATCGACGTGCTGGAGATTGAGTAGGGTGTGAGTCAGGCCAACAGGAGCGGGCGGCGAAAGGTGGCCCCTGCGAAGGCTGCGCCCCATCCCAACCCTCCCCCAGCGGAGGAAGGGGCGGACTCCCTCCCCCCTCTGGGGGAGGGCCGGGGTGGGGGCTGCTGCGCGCCAAGTACCCATCCCGTGGCACTTGTCGAAGCCTGCCTCAAAGCAGCTTCGCCAGATACCGCCCCGTGTGGCTCCCCTCGAACCCCGCCACCACCTCCGGCGGGCCGGCCACCACCACCTGCCCGCCCCCCGAGCCCCCTTCGGGCCCCATGTCGATCAGCCAGTCGGCCGTCTTGATGACATCCAGGTTGTGTTCGATCACCACCACCGTGTTGCCCGCGTCGCGCAGCTGGTGCAGCACCTTGAGCAGCAGGGCGATGTCGGCGAAGTGCAGCCCGGTGGTCGGCTCGTCGAGGATGTAGAGCGTGCGGCCGGTGTCGCGCTTGCTCAGCTCGAGCGCCAGCTTGACGCGCTGCGCCTCGCCGCCGCTCAGCGTGGTTGCGCTCTGCCCCAGGCGGATGTAGCCCAGGCCCACGTCCAGCAATGTCTGCAGCTTGCGCGCGATGGACGGCACGGCGCTAAAGAACTCGGCCGCGTCCTCCACGGTCTGGCCCAGCACCTGGTGGATGTTCAGGCCCTTGTAGAGGACCTCCAGCGTCTCGCGGTTGTAGCGCTGGCCCTGGCACACGTCACAGGGCACGTACACGTCGGGCAGGAAGTGCATCTCGACCTTGAGCACGCCGTCGCCCTGGCAGGCTTCGCAGCGCCCGCCGGCGACGTTGAAGCTGAAGCGCCCGGGCCCGTAGCCGCGCTCGCGCGCCGTCGGCACCTCGGCGAACAACTCGCGGATCGGCGTGAACAGGCCCGTGTAGGTGGCCGGGTTGGAGCGCGGGGTGCGGCCGATCGGGCTCTGGTCGACATTGATGACCTTGTCGAAGGCCTCCAGGCCCAGCATCTCGTCGAAGGGCTCGGGCTGCGCGTGGCTGGCGTAGAGCTTGCGCGCCACCGCCGCGAAGAGCGTGTCGTTGACCAGGGTGCTCTTGCCCGAGCCGGACACGCCCGTCACGCAGGTCAGCAGGCCCACCGGAAAAGCCACGTCGACGCCGCGCAGGTTGTGCCCGCGCGCGCCCTGGATGCGCAGCCAGCCGGCCGGGTCATCCTGCGCCGGCGCCGGGTGGCGCCGCGGCACCTCGATGCGCAGCGCCCCGCTCAGGTAGCGACCGGTCAGCGAATCGGGATGGCGCATCACCTCGTCCGGCGTGCCCTGCGCCATCACCTGCCCACCGTGCACCCCCGCGCCAGGGCCCATGTCGATGACGTGGTCGGCGGCGCGGATGGCGTCCTCGTCATGCTCCACGACCAGCACCGAGTTGCCGATGTCACGCAGGTGGCACAGGGTGCGGATGAGGCGCTCGTTGTCGCGCTGGTGAAGGCCGATGCTGGGTTCGTCCAGCACGTACATCACCCCCGTCAGGCCGGAGCCGATCTGGCTCGCCAGCCGGATGCGCTGCGCTTCGCCGCCGCTCAGGGTGTCGGCGTTGCGGCCCAGGCTCAGGTAGCCCAGTCCCACGTCATTGAGGAACTTGAGCCGGGCGCGGATCTCCTGGATCACCTTGGCCGCGATCTCGGCCTTGGCCCCGCGCAGGTGCAGGCTCTCGAAATAACGCAGGCACTCGCCCAGGGTGAAGCGGGCGACGCGGTAGATGGGCTCGCCCTGCGCGCCCCGGGCCACGTCCTCCTCGCCCTGCAGGAACACATGGCGCGCCTCGCGCCGCAGCCGCGTGCCTTCGCAGTCCGGGCAGGGCTGCACGCTCTGGTAGCGCGCCAGTTCCTCGCGCACGGCGGCGGAGTCGGTCTCCTTGAAGCGGCGGCTCAGGTTGGGCAGGATGCCCTCGAACGGATGCGAGCGCTTGACGCTGCGCCGGCGCGGCTTGCCGTCCTTGCCAGTGGTCTCGGCCTGGTAGGTGAACTCGATCTCGACCTCGCCCGAGCCGTTCAGCAGGACCTCGCGCGCCGCCTCGGGCAGGTCCTCGAAAGGGGTGTCGGGGCTGCAGCCCAGGTGCCGGCACACCGACTCGATCATCGAGAAGGTGTAGGGGTTGCGCCGGTCCCAGCCCTTGACCGCCCCACTGGCCAGACTGAGCGATGGGAACGCCACCACGCGGCGCACGTCGAAGCGCGTCACGTGGCCCAGGCCGTCGCAGCTCGGGCAGGCGCCCATGGGCGAGTTGAAGGAGAACAGTCGCGGCTCGAGCTCGCTCAACGCATAGCTGCAGATCGGGCAGGCGAAGCGGTTGGAGAACCAGTGGCTGGCCCCGGGATCGGCCGCGTCCTTGTCCATCTCGACGGCCAGCGCGCGCCCCTGCGCCAGGCGCAGCGCGGACTCGAAGCTCTCTGCCAGGCGCTGGCGCAGCGCGGCATCGCCATGGCCGACCTTGATGCGGTCCACCACCACGTCGAGCTGCGGCCGCGCGCCCGCCTCGAGGGTGGGCAAGGCCTCGGCCTCGACCACCCGCCCGTCGACGCGGAAGCGCACATAGCCCTGGGCCTGCATGTCCGCGCCCCAGGCGCGCAGGTCGACCTCGCGCGCCTCGGACGCGCGCACCATCGGCGCCAGCACCATCAGCCGCGTGCCCGGCGGCAGGCCGAGCACGCTGTCGACCATCTGGCTGACGCTCTGCGCCTGCAGGACCACCGCGGGATGGTTGGGACAGAAGGGCGTGCCGGCGCGCGCATAGAGCAGGCGCAGGTGGTCGTGGATCTCGGTCACCGTGCCCACGGTCGAACGTGGGTTGTGGCTGGTGGCCTTCTGCTCGATGCTGATGGCGGGCGACAGGCCTTCGATGGTGTCGACGTCGGGCTTGTCCATCAACTGCAGGAACTGGCGCGCATAGGCCGACAGGCTCTCGACGTAGCGACGGTGGCCCTCCGCGTACAGGGTGTCGAAGGCCAGGCTGGACTTGCCCGAACCGCTCAAGCCGGTGATCACCACCAGCTGGTTGCGCGGGATGTCGATGTCGAGGTCGCGCAGGTTGTGGGTGCGCGCCCCACGCACGCGGATCATCGGTTGCTCGGGGCGCCGGGACGGCGGGACGGCGGATTCAGGAGGCATGGCGGCCAGTGCCGGCCGCCTTGGACAAGGTCGGCAACGGCAGCGAGATAGAAGACAAGAAAGGAAGACACACAGGCTCCGGACGATGTCAGCAAACGCCCACAACCACCCCATGACAGAGCAGGACTGTCACCAACCGAAGCAATCGACCATGATAGCCACCCCACTGCACGGTGGCCCCTGGGCCGGCCACCTGCGGCGCCGCGGCCTCTTCCACCCCCCTGAGTCGGGGGGTGCGCCCACCCGGATCGCGGGATCGTGCACTAATTGCAGGGACGAGCTGCCCTGCTCTGCTGAAATGCGGTTCCGAGGAAGTCATGAGCGCGTCCGAATTTGTTGCCTTTTCTCCCGTCGTTGACGTGGAACCCGTCGCCTTCGAGTTGCCAGCCGAGCTGCTGCCGCCGCCCACCGAGGAGGCCCGCGCACATGTCGTGCTGGTCTTGAACACCGGGCGCCAGCGCCTGCAGTTCAGTGTGTATGACCAGGGCAGCGAGCACGCACTGATCCGCGGCCACATCGACGGCCTGGACAACGGCGAGCTGATGCTGCACGTGAGCGGCAGGGCCTGGGGCGATGGCAACGGCAAGCCGGTGCGGCTGCCCACGCCGATGCCGCACACCGACCCGCTCGACATCGCCATGACGGCCCTGCGCCGCCGGCTGCCCCCCCGGCTGTCGCTGCAGGCGGTGGCGCACCGCGTCGTGCACGGCGGGGAGAGCTTCGTCGAGCCGGTGGTGCTGGACGACGATGCCCTGGTCGATCTGAACCGCCTCACGCCGCTGGCCCCGCTGCACCAGGCGCACAACCTGGCGGGGGTGCGCGCGGCGCGGCGGCAGTGGCCGCACATGCCGCAGATCGGCTGCTTCGACACCGCCTTCCACGCCACCCTGCCCGAGCTGGAGCGGCGCCTGGCGCTGCCGGAGTCGCTCGACGACCAGGGCGTGCGACGCTACGGCTTCCATGGGCTGTCATTCGACCACGTGGTGCGCAGCCTGCGGCTGGAGACCCCGCGCATCGAGGGCCGCGCCCTGCTGGCCCACCTGGGCCCGGGCGCGAGCCTGTGCGCCACCGCGGGCGGACGCAGTGTCGGCACCAGCATGGGCTTCTCCGCCCTCGACGGGCTGATGATGGCCACGCGCAGCGGCAGCCTCGACGCCGGTGTGGTGCTTCACCTGCTGCGCCAGGGCTGGTCGCTGGAGCAGCTGGAGCACCTGCTGTACCACGAGAGCGGCCTGCTCGGCGTGTCCGGCCAGTCGAAGGAGCTGGCCCAGCTGCGCACCAGCGAGCTGCCGCAGGCCCGGCTGGCCGCCGACCTGTTCGTCCACCGCGCGGTGCGCGAGGCCGGCGGCCTGATCACCCTGCTGGGCGGCATCGACCTGCTGGCTTTCACCGGGTCGCTGGGCGTGCGCGACGCCGAGCTGCGCGCGGCCTGGGTGCAGCGGCTGGGCTTCCTGGGGCTGGACCTGGATCCGCGCGCCAACGCCACGGACTGCGGCGACGACCCGCTGCCGCTGCACCGGCCCGGCAGCCCCGTGGAGGTATGGGTGGTGCCCTGCGACGAAGGTCGCACCGCCGCCATCGCTGCCTGGGAGCGGCTGGCCTGGGACGCGCTCGAGCCCTCGGAATCGGCGCAGGCTTACGGGGTTGAGGCTTAGGTACCTCGCCTCAAGGAATCTGAAGGGTTGGCACCGGGAGCGTCCCCACCCCAGCCCTCCCCCAGCGGGCGAGGAGTCGCTCCTTCCCCCGCTGGGGGAAGGTTGGGATGGGGGCGCGGTGGCACACCCCCAAACTTTCAAAACCTTGAACCAGGTCCAGGCCCGTGATGCACTTGGGCCCGCTATTGCAGGCTCACCAGCGTCTGCACCCACTCCGCGACCACAGGCGCTTCCACCAGCGCCACCCACACACTGCCATCGGGCCGCTGCCAGCGCAGCTGGGTGGCGGCAAGCGTGAACTCATGTCCCTGCGACGACCCGTCACGTGACACCCACCAGTGGGCCACGGCGGCCGGCCCTGCCGGTGCCCCGGCCTCTTGCACGGACCAACGGCCGGCCGTGTGGGCCTGCAGCCGGCCCATCCAGTCATTGAACGCCGACGTGACCGGACGCGCGGGCAGCCCGCCCGGTTGCCAGGACCAGGCCGACCCCGGCGCGGCCAGGCTGTCCAGCAGCTCGCGCAGATCCACCGCCGGCGCCACGCTGCTGCCCGACAGCACCTTGGCACGTGCCGCGGCTTCGCTGTGTGCACCCGGCGGGGAGATGCGCACAGGGGCAGGCGCTGTCGAAGGCATGGGCGCGGCCGCCACCGGAGGAGCCTCTGGGGGTGGGGGCGCGGGTGCAGGCGCAGGCGGCGCGCTCTTGTTCAGGACGTCCCGCTGCGAAGCGACCTTGCGGTCAGCCGTCTCCGCCGACCGCGAGGCCGAGGCGACGCTGCCCGCCGATTGCTCCTTGGCCTGCCGGGCCTCGTCCACCGAGCGGGCGCGTTCCGCGAGCCCGTCCGTCCGCCGCTGCCTTTCCTCGTCGGAGGCTGCCGCGGCGGGTGCCGGCTTGGCGGGCGCCGCGATCTTCGGCGAGGCATCGGCTGGCAGCGCCGGCTCAGGCGCCTGCACCGGGGCGGGGGCAGGTTGCTCCAGCGCAGGCACCGAGCGTGCGGGGAGGGCTTCCTCGGGCGGCGTGTCCCACCACATCAGGCCCAGCACGGTGGCCACCATCAGGCTCGCCAGGGCGCCGGCTGCGCGGGCGTTGCCCAGCCAGGCCCACGCCTGGGCCAGTCCCGCCAGCCAGGCCGGACGCGCCCCCCCGACACCCGCCTTCACGCGGGCCTGGGCCGCCGTGCCCGCCCTCAGACGGGCCGCCTGAAGGATGTGCTGCGACACGGCCGACGGTGCCTCCAGCCCCGCGTCGGGCGCGTGACGCAGGGCCTCCTTCAGCTGGCTGTCGATGCGAGGAGCGTTGTCAGGATTCATGAACTCGTCGCCAGGTAGGCGCCCATGCAGGTTCGCAGCTTGCTCAACGCGTAGCGCAGACGCGTCTTGGCCGTCTCGAAGCCGACCTCCAGGGCCTGCGCCACCTCGGCCAGGGCCAGGCCATCGTCATGGTGAAGCAGGAAGGCGCTGCGCTGCAGCACCGGCAACTGGTCCAGGCAGGTCAGCAGCCGCTCGCCGGCCCGGCGCCAGAACAGCAGTTCCTCACTGGCTACCTGGGCCGCGCCGGGCTCGGGCCAATGCTGCCAGGCGTCGCTGCCCTGCGGCTCCCACGGGGCCTGACCCTCCTCGTCATCCGCCGACAGCGACACCTCGCGCCCGCTGCGCCGCCAGATGTCGATCACCCGGTGGTGCGCCATCGTGTAGAGCCAGGTGCGAAAGCGCGCCCCCTGCGGGGCCCAGCGCTCGCGCGCATGCACCACCCGCAGCCAGGTGTCCTGGAAGACTTCGTCGGTCTGCGCGCTCAGTGCACTGCCCAGCAGGCGCCGGATGAAGCGGTACAGCCCTGCCTGGTGGCGGGCATACAAGGCCTCGAAGGCGCGCGCATCGGCACGCTCGGCATAGGCCTGCATCAGGCCGTCATCATCGTCATCGGCATGGGCGCTGGACATCGCAGGCAGGCTCACGAAGGCATCCTCAACAGCATCGGCAGGGTCCTGGAGGGCGAAGGCCATGGCGTTCATCCAGGGTGGTACGGCGCAGGCCCGGGCATGGGGTGACGCCCCGGCGCTGTGGGCGGATTGTCTCTCCGCCCGGACGGTCGCGATTTTTTTTCACCCCGTCCGGGCGCCCAGCCCGTACCAGCCTTCACGAGCCGCGTGCGCGGACTCCTGATGTCCCTTCTTCCTTCCCATGAGGCCAACCATGACCTTTTTCCATGCCTTGACGCAGCGCCGCCTGTCCTTGTATTCCGCCCTGATCACCACGTTGGCCAGCGCAGGCGGCGCTGTCCATGCACAGCCCGCGGGCGCCGAGCGGGCGGCCATGCCCCCGCTGCGCCCCTGGCTGCGCGCCCCCGAAGCCAAGGAGCCGATCCAGCTGCAACAGGTGCAGGTGCGCGCCGAAGTGGTGGGCTCGAGCGCCCAGACACGGCTCGAGCTGACCTTCCACAACCCCAATGCCCGCGTGCTGGAGGGCGAGTTGCAGTTCCCGCTGCGTGAGGGGCAGACCGTCACCGGCTTCGCGCTCGACCTGAACGGCGAGTGGCGCGCCGCGGTGCCGGTGCCCAAGGCCAAGGGACAGCAGGTGTTCGAGGACGTCATCCGCCGGCGTGTCGACCCGGCCCTGCTGGAAGTGACCGAAGGACAGAACTACAAGCTGCGCGTGTACCCCCTGCCGCCCCACGGCAGCCGCCGCGTGCGCCTGGACGTGAGCGAGTCACTCGCCGGCACGCTGCGCTATGACCTCCCGCTGCACTTCGGCGGCAGCCCGGTGGCGCAGATGGACGTGCGGGTGCGTCTGGCGGGCATGGGGCCGCTGGCGCCTCAAGTGCGCGCCCAGCTGGGCAGCCAGCCCGTGGCGGTGCGCGCCGAGAACCAGGACGCGGTGGTGGAGCTGGCGCGCAGCCACGCGGGCAGCACGCGCGAGGCCCTGGCGCTGACGGTCCAGCCGCCCGCGGCCCGCAGCACGGCCGGCGCCCTGGTGAGCACCCAGTCCTTCGAAGGCGAGAACTACTTCTACGCCGAGGTCCCCGTGCCGGAGAGCACCGCCACGCGCACGCCACCGCACCACATCGGCCTGGTGTGGGACGCCTCGGGTTCAGGTGAGGCGCGCGACCACGGCAAGGAATTCGCCCTGCTCGACGCCTACCTCGGCACGCTCGACGAGGCCACCGTGCACCTGGTGGTCGGGCGCGATCAGGCCGAGCCGCCGCGGCAGTTCGTCATCCGGCGCGGCAACTGGACGGCGCTGCGCCAGCACCTGGCAGCCCTGCCCTACGACGGCGCCACGCGGCTGGACCGCCTGGCGGCGCCAGCCGGTGTCGAGCTGGCCCTGCTGTTCAGTGATGGCCTGGGCAACTACGGCGGCGAGGGCCTGCCTGCAAGCAGCGTGCCGCTGTACGCCGTGCAGGCGGCCGCCAGCGCCGACGCGGTGCGGCTGCGCGCCGCGGCCGAGCGCAGCGGCGGCATGCTTCTCGACCTGAACCGCCTGCCGGTCACCGATGCCCTGCAGCAGCTGCGCACCGTGCGTGCCCGCCTGGCCAACCTGCGCGCCGATCAAGCCCAGGACCTGGTGAGCGCCTCGGTGTTCGCGCGGGATGGCCGTGTCCGGGTGGCCGGGCGGTTGACCGCCCCCGAGGCCACGCTGCAGCTGGACTGGCTCACCCCGCAAGGCCAGACCGTCACCCGTGAGCTGAAGATCAGCGCACCCGCCGCGACATCCGACACCGAGGGCATGGCGGCGCTGCGCTGGGCGCAGCTGCGCATCGCCGAGTGGGAGGCTGATCGCCCGCTGCACCGTGCCGCCATCCAGCGCTTGGCTGCCGCGTTCGCCCTGCCGACCTCGGAGACTTCACTGATCGTGCTGGAGGACATCGGCGACTATGTGCGCCACGACATCGTGCCGCCGCCCTCGCTGCGTCCCGCCTATGAACAGCTGCAGGCCCAGAAGCTCAGGGAGGCCGATGGCGCGCGCAGCCGGCACCTCGACAACATCGCCGCACGCTTCGCCCAGGAGGTGAATTGGTGGCAGCGCAGCTTCCCGAAGGGCGACCGGCCATCGCCGGTCCGCGCCTCGGTCGCGCCGTCGGGTGGTGCCCGGGCGCATGGCGGGCTGCCCCAGCAGGAAGGGCGCCTGCGCGAAGCGGTGGCGCCTGCGCCTGTGCCTGCACCGGCGGCACCGCGCGCCGAACCGGAGGGTCTCGAGCTGCGCCGCTCGATGTCTGCGGCGGCCGCGGCCAAGCCAGCGGAACCGGCGGATCAGAAGCCGCTGAACAAGCTGGCCGGCACCCCGCCCGCGAGCGCTTCGATCCAGTTGCAGAAGTGGGTCCCGGATGCGCCCTATGCCCGGCGCCTGCGCGCGGCGAAGGATGCGGACCTGTACGCCATCTACCTCGACGAGAAGCCCGCCTACCGGCAGAGCACGGCCTTCTTCCTCGATGTGGCTGGCCTGCTGATGGAACGTGGGCAGGCGGAGCTGGGCCTGCGGGTGCTGTCCAACCTGGCAGAGATGGACCTGCAGAACCGCCACATCCTGCGCATCCTGGGCTACCGGCTGCTGCAGGCGAAGCAGGTGGCGCAGGCCGTGCCCGTGTTCGAGGCCGTGCGCGACCTCAGCCCTGACGAGCCGCAGTCCTGGCGCGACCTGGGCCTGGCGCAGGCGCAGGCGGGCCAGCCCCAGGCCGCGATCGACGCCTTGTGGGAAGTGGTGTCGCGGCCCTGGAACGAGCGCTTCCCCGACATCGAGCTGATCGCCCTGGCCGAGCTCAACGCGATCGCCTCGCGCGCCAAGGTGGCCGGCCAGGTGGTGGACACGCGCGCCATCGATTCCCGGCTGCTGCGCAACCTTCCGCTGGACCTGCGCGCCGTGCTGAGCTGGGACGCCGACAACACCGACATCGACCTGTGGGTGATCGACCCCAACGGCGAGCGCACCTTCTTCGGCAACCCGCTGAGCTACCAGGGCGGGCGCATCTCGCGCGACGTCACCGGTGGCTACGGGCCAGAGGCGTTCTCGCTGCGCGAAGCCAAGCCCGGGGTCTACACCGTCAAGGCCCAGTTCTACGGCCACAACCAGCAGATCGTGGCCCCGGCCACCACGCTGATGCTGACCCTGACCACCGGTTTCGGCACGGAGCACCAGCAGGACCAGGCCGTCACGCTGCGGCTCAGCGGTCGGGGCGACGAAGTGACAGTGGGGCGCTTCGAGATCAAGGGAGCGGGACGCTGACGGGGAAGTGGTGGAAGCACGGGGTGGCGCAGCCACTCATGTTTCCATGAGGTTAAGTTCTCCACCCCCGTCAGCCCGTGGCCACCAGGCCCCGTTGAAAGACGGTGTGCTGCAAGCGGCGGGCCCGGCCCTGGTGTTCGATCGGCCGTCCCGCTCTTTCCGACGAGGTGTCCCATGAAGACCATCACGACGATCCTGCCGCGCCCGGCCCTCCTGGCCTGCGGCCTTCTGGCGACGGCGCTGTGCGGCTGCGTTGTCGCCCCGGCCCCCTACTACGGCACCGGCCCGGTGGTGGCGGTGGCTCCGCCGCCGCCCCGTGTCGAGGTCTACGGCCCACCGCCCGTGGTGGGCCAGGTCTGGATCAGCGGCTACTGGGGCTGGCACGACAACCGGCACGTCTGGGTGCCCGGCTATTGGGAAACGCCGCGCCCCGGCTACCGCTGGGTGCCGCACCACTGGGACCGCGATGGCGATGGCTGGCGCCAGCGCGGCGGGCGCTGGGAGCGTTGATGCGGGAGAGAGACGGACGCGGGCGACGCTACCGGCAATCGCCCACCCGCTTGCCCTCGAAGGTCTCGTTCATCTTCGTGAGCTTGGCCCCGGCCTTGTGTTCCAGGGTCGCGCTGCCCTTGTAGCTGGTGCCGGCGAGGGTGATGCTGGCGGGGCCGCGCACCGTGCCGCTCTTGCCGCTGCACTGGACCGTCCAGGAGACGACCTCGCCCTTCAGCGTCGGGTCCAGGTACTGGCAGCTCATGCCGTCCTCCGTCGAGCGGGGCAGCACGCCCGGCAGCGGCCGGTCATTGAAGCACTCCTGCGAGGCCACCGTGCGCCGCGTCGGCGTGCCGGGTATCTCGCGCACGACGTTCACGTCCCACAACCCGTTCTGCAGCAGGGCCGCCGGGACCGTCTGCGGGACTTGGGGAGCCGCTGATGCCGCGGGCTCGGCGGCGGCCGGGGACCGGGCTGGCGGCTTGGCGGGGGCGGCAGAGGCCGCCGCGCCAACCAGGGACGAGTACAACAGCCACAACGCGACGCGGATCGGTCGATGCATGAACAGCGCTCCTGAAGACAAGGTGAACGAAGAGAAGAAGAACCCGCCCCACCAGCCTGCACGTCCGGCCTGCGCCGCCCTCACATCAGATCACGCGTCGCAGTGCGCCTCCAGGACTTGCCGGACCAGTGCGTCGGGCGCTGCGTGCATGCCCGCCCGCCCCGGGGCCTCGATCAGCACGAAACGAATTTGCCCCTGCGATGCCTTCTTGTCAACGCGCATCAGGTCGAGGTAACGCTGGGCCCCCAGTGCCGGCCCGCGCACCGGCAAGCCGGCACGGGCCACCAGACGCTGGATGCGCGCCGCGTAGGCCGCATCGATCAGGCCCATGCGCGCCGACAGGTCGGCCGCCATCACCATGCCGCAGCCCACGGCCTCGCCGTGCAGCCATTCGCCATAGCCCAGCCCGGCCTCGATGGCGTGGCCGAAGGTGTGGCCGAAATTCAGGATGGCGCGCAGCCCGGCCTCGCGCTCGTCCTGCCCCACAACCCAGGCCTTGATCTCGCACGAGCGCCGGATCGCCTGCGCCAGCGGGCCAGGCTCCAGCGCCAGCAGGGCGTCGAGGTTCGCTTCCAGCCAGCCGAGGAAGGCATCGTCGGCGATGGGCGCGTGCTTGATGACCTCGGCCAGCCCCGCGGCCACCTCGCGCGGCGGCAGGCTGCGCAGCACGTCGAGGTCGGTCACCACCCGCAGCGGCTGGTGGAAGGCGCCGATCATGTTCTTGCCGGCCGGGTGGTTGATGCCGGTCTTCCCGCCCACCGAGGAGTCGACCTGCGCCAGCAGCGTGGTGGGCACCTGCACGAAGTCGATGCCGCGCATGTAGCTGGCGGCGGCGAAACCGGTCATGTCACCCACCACGCCGCCGCCCAGGGCGTACAGCACGGTGCGGCGGTCGCAGGCACGCTCGAGCAGCGCGTCAAAGATGAGGTTCAGGTGCTGCCAGTCCTTGAACTGCTCGCCGTCCGGCAGCGTCACCACGTGCACGCGCGGATGGTGCGCCGCCAGGGCGGTGCGCAGCGCCTCGGCGTACAAGGGGCCGACGGTGGTATTGGTCACGATCATGGCGTCGCTGCGGCAGGGCAGCTGCGCGAACGTGTCCGCACGCCCCAGCAGGCCCGCACCGATCTCGATGCGGTAGCTGCGCTCGCCGAGTGCGATCTCGACCGTGGCGCGGGACGGATCCGCCGGCAGGGTGAAAGGGGGGAGCGTCGGTGTCGTCGTCATCATCAGGCGCCGCCGTTGGCGGATGGGGAAGGTGAGGAGAAAGGAGGAGGCGGCGGCGGCGGCAGGTCCCGCATCAGGGTCGACACAATGCCGGCCAGCTCCAGCTGCATCAGGATCATGTTGACCAGCATGGCCACGGAGGGCCGGCCGGTCTCGATGACGAAGTGGGCGGTGCTGCGGTACAGCGGGTCGCGCTGGCCATACAGCTCGCGCAGCCGCGCCAGCGGGTCGGCCACCTGCAGCAGCGGGCGCTGCGTGTCGTGGCGCAGGCGGCGGAACAGCTCGTCGGGCGAAGAGCGCAGGTAGATCACCGTGGTGCGTTCGCGCAGGTGGCGGCGGTTGATGTCCTTGAGCACGGCGCCGCCGCCGGTGGCCAGCACCAGGCCGCTGCCGCCAGGCCGGGCCTCGGGCAATTGCGTCAGTTCATCGAGCACGTCTTGCTCGAGGCCCCGGAAGGCCGCCTCGCCCTCGCGTTCGAAATAGCTGCGCACGCTCTCGCCCAGCCGCTGCTCGATGAGGGCGTCACTGTCGACGAAGGGGCGCCCCAGCCGCTTGGCCAGCTGGCGCCCCACCGTGGACTTGCCGCCCCCGGGCATTCCGACCAGGGAGATCACAGCCCCGTTGCTGCTGCTGTGCGCTTTCTTGCTCACGATGTTGCTGCGTTGCACGTCGAAAAATGAAAAAGGGCACCGTCTCATGCAGTGCCCTGGGAAAGAGAAGAATCAAACAATCGTTGGTCGGATCGGCGGGCCACCGTCAGATGGCCGGCCTTCGGTGCCCTTGCGTCGTCGGCCGCCTCCCCTCACCGGGCCGCCGTGCGTTCGCTGATGATCTTGGGCGTCAGGAAAATCAGCAGTTCGGTCTTGTTCACCGTCAGGGCGGTGGTCTTGAACAGGTTGCCGAGGACGGGCAGGTCACCCAGCAACGGCACCTTGGAGGTGTCGGTGCGGTCGGTCTGCTCATAGATGCCGCCAATCACCACGGTTCCGCCATTTTCCACCAAAACCTGGGTCTTGATGGCCTTGGTGTTGATCGAGCCGCCCAGCGAGGTGACCGTGCCCACGCTGTCCTTGGTGACCTCCACCTCCAGGATCACGTTGCCCTCCGGCGTGATCTGCGGCGTGACCTCGAGCTTGAGCACCGCCTCCAGGAACTCCACCGCGGTGGCGCCGCTGGAGGTGGCCTTCTGGAAGGGGATGCGCGTGCCCTGCTTGATGCTCGCCTTGATCTGGTCGGCGGTGATGATGCGCGGGCTCGACACCACCTTGCCGCGGCCGTCCGCCTCCAGGGCCGAGATTTCCAGGTTCAGGAACCGGTTGGCCGCCGAGCCAAACAGCGACAGGGCGAAGCTGGCAGGCTCGTTGCCGCCCTGCCCCACTGCGGGCAGGTTGACGAACTGCGAGTTCGCGAAGTCGGTGGACGTCGACTGGCCAGTCTGCGCGCCGATGGCGTCGTAGTTGCCGCCGACGTTGAGATGGCCGGAGCGCGGCGAGTTGGTGTAGCCCAGCCGGGCGCCCAGCGAGCGGCCGAACTTGTCGTCGGCCTCGACCACGCGCGCCTCGATCAGCACCTGGCGCACCGGGATGTCGATCTTGGCGATCAGGGCCTGCACCTCCTCCAGCTTGGAGGGGATGTCGCTGACGAACAGCTGGTTGGTGCGGGACTCGGAGATCACGCTGCCGCGCTCGCTCAGGATGCCGCGGCTCTTGGAGGAACCGCCACCCCCACCACCGCCCGAGCCGCCTTCACCGACCAGGCCCTTGGCGATGTCCTCGGCCTTGCTGTAGTTCAGCTGGAAGGACTGGGTGCGCAAGGGCTCGAGCTGCGCCACCTGCGACTTGGCCTCCAGCTCGGCCTTCTCCTTGGCCGCCAGTTCGTCCTTGGGCGCCACCAGCATGACGTTGCCGGTCATGCGCTTGCCCAGCCCCTTGGCCTGCATGATGATGTCCAGCGCCTGGTCCCAAGGCACGTCCTTCAGGCGCAGGGTCACGCTGCCGGTCACGGTGTCGCTGGTCACGACGTTGAAGTTGGTGAAGTCGGCGATCACCTGCAGCAGGGCGCGCACCTCGATGTTCTGGAAGTTCAGCGAGAGCTTGTCACCGGTGTAGCCGGGACCCTGCGTGAGCTTGTTGGGGTCGAGCACCTGGTTGCGCACTTCCAGCACGAACTGGTTGTCGGTCTGGTAGGCGCTGTGCTCCCAGGCACCGCGCGGCTCGACCAGCATGCGCACCTTGTCGCCCACCTGCGAGGTGGAGATGCGCTGCACGGGCGTGCCGAAGTCGGTCACGTCGAGGCGGCGGCGCAGGCTGTCGGGCAGCGAGCTCTTCTGGAACTCGACCAGCAAGGCCTGGCCCTGCTGGCGGATGTCGACGCCGACCTGGTTGTTGGGCAGGTCGACCACGACGCGGCCGGCACCGTCCGGGGCGCGGCGGAAGTCGATGTTCTGCAGCGACAGCTGGGACTTGTTCAGGTTCTCGGCGAAGCGCACCGGCTCCGGGGTGGCCGGGGACGAAGGCGAGGCCGGGGCGGTCGATGCCGCCGCCGTGCCCGCGCTGCCGGCACCTTCCAGCACCACCAGCAGCACCTTGCCCTGCAGCTGCGCCTTGTAGTTGGCGGCCTGCTTGAGGTTCAGCACCAGCCGCGTGCGGTCACCGGCCTGGGCCACGTTGACCGAACGCACGTTGCCCTGGTTGACGTCCACCGTGGACTTGCCCATGGCGTTGCCCACGTCCGGCAGGTCGATGGCCACGCGCGCGGGCGCCTGGATCGCGAAACCCGCGGGCACGGAGGCCAGCGGCTCGGACAGCTCGATGCGCACGATGTCCGTGCCGCCCTGCTGGCTGGTGTTGATCGACTGGATCGCGTTGGGCGCGGCCATCGCCCAGGGGGCCAGCAGGCACATCGCCAGCGCCACGCCCCAGGACCGCAAATTCACCAGCATGCCGGCCTCCTGCACGTTTGACTTCATCATCGAGATTTCTCCTGGAGCTGGAGCGTGCCGGGGCGCTCGATCCATTCGCCGACGGCATCCTGAACGATTTCCCGCAGGGAAATCTCGGACTCACTGACACGGATGACCTTGCCGAAGTTCTGGCCGAGGTAGTCCCCGGCCTTGACCTGGTACAGCAGGTTATCGACCTTCAGCAGCGCAAACTGCTGGCCTTTTTTCATGACACTGCCCACCATGACGATGGTGTCCAGCGGGTAGGCCTCCAGCGGCTCCTTGCGGCGGTTGAGCTCGGAGGCCAGCAGCGAGCTGGGCTGCTTGGCTTCCTGCTTGAGCACCACCGCGAGCTTCTGGGTGCTGAAGGGCTCGACGGCCGCCAGCATCTCGTAGGGCTGGGGGTTGAATTTCTTGGGCGGCACCAGCGGCGTGATGCTGGGACGCGCTTCCTTGCGCTGCTGCTCCATCCACTGCTGCAGCTCTTGCTGGTCACCCATGCAGCCGGCCAGCAGGCTCGTGCCCAGGACCAGCGCGACGCAGGCCGCCAGCGAAACAGGAGAGCGTCGAGGAGAAAGGCGAAGCGGGTTCATTTGGCACCCCCCGGCTTGGCCTTGGCAGCGGCCGCGGTCTGACGGGCTTTCTGGACTTCGGACTCGTCCAGGTAGCGGTAGGCGCGCGCCGTGGCCTCCATCACCAGCATGCCGCTGGCGCTTGCGGCGGTGTTGGTGGTGGGCAGGGTGATCGACAGGTTGTGCAGGGTCACGATGCGCGAGAGATTGGCGATGTCGGCCGCGAAGGCCCCGATGTCGTGGTAGCGACCCATCACCTTGATGGCGATGAGCTTCTCGCCGTAGTAGTCGCGCACCACGAAGTCACCCGGCTTGAACGACTCGAACTGCAGGCCGCGGCCCAGCCCGGCCTGGTTGATGTCGGACAGCAGCGCGTCCATCTCGGCCTTGCCAGGGAGCTGCTTCTCGAGCTGGGTCACGTACTCCTCGACCTGCAGCTTCTGCTTGCGCAGCTCTTCCAGGTTGACGGCCTGGGCCACCTTGGCCTTGTAGTCCGCCTTGAGCACCGGCTCCTTGGCCCGCTCGGCGTCCAGCTCGTCGTGCGAGTTGGTCAGCACCAGGAACCACAGGGCCGCCAGCATGACGCCGAAGGTGGCCAGCCAGGCCATGATCTTGGGCAGGATGGGCCACTGCCCCGGCTCGTTCCAGTTCAGCCCGCTGAACTGGGCCGTGGCGCCCTCGAAGACCGAGTTCAGGTCGACGTTGAGAGATTTGTTGGTCGCCATGTTGGTCAGGCCTTCGGCGCAGCCGCTTTGGGGGTGGATGCGCCCGACTCCGGCGCCGAGGCGGCCGCGTCCTGCGGGCGCTTGACACTGATGCGCACGGAGAACTCGGACAGCCGCTTGAGCTCCTTGGGCACGCCCGGCGGGTTGTTGGCCACCTTGATCTCGACCAGCTCGGGCCGCACCAGCCACTCGGAGTTCTTGCTGGTGTTTCTCAGAAACTCCGAAACCCGCTCGTTGGATTGCGAGATACCCGCAACAGTTAACTGCTGACCATCCTGCTTGATACTCGTGAAGAAAATACCTTCAGGGGTTTGCCTTACCAATTCATTGAGAATATGGACCGGCACGTTTCTATCCACCTGCAAATCCTCGACCGCCTTTTGACGGGCTTTCAGGGAATCAATTTGGGTGCGCAAGGAAGCAATATCCTTGATTTCATCCTCGAGCTTGGTGATGCCGGTCTTGAGGATGGCGTTGCGGTCCTGCTGGAAGCTGATCATTTGCTGGACGATGAGGTACCAGACCGCCCCCACGGCCAGGGCGGCCAGGCCCGACAGCATGAGACCGGCGAAGAAGGCCGACTTGCGGCGCTTGCGCCGCTCCTCTCTGTGAGGCAGCAGATTGATGAGAATCACTTAGAGGAACCTCCGCATGGCCAGGCCGCAAGCGGTCAGGTAGGAGGGCGCCTCGCGCCGCAGCTTGCTGTCGCGCACGGCGGGGCCCAGTTTCATGTTGTCGAAGGGGTTGACCACCATCGACGCGAAGCCCGTGAGTTCCGTGACGCGGTCCTTCAGGCCTGACAGGGTGGCCGTGCCGCCGGAGAGCATCACGTGGTGCACCTTGTGGTGCGGGGTGCTGGTGAAGAAATACTGCAGGGCGCGGCCGATCTCCTGGGACAAGCTGTCGACGAAGGGCGCCAGGATGCTCGTGTTGAAGTCCTCGGGCAGGTCGCCCGCGACCTTCTTCTGCTCGGCCTCCTCGAAGGAGAAGCCGTACTGCCGGGAGATCAGCTGGGTCAGCTGGGAGCCACCGAAGGCCTGGTCGCGGTCATAGAGCAACTCGTCGTCGCGCAGCACCTTGAGGCTGGTGGTGTCAGCGCCGATCTCGAACAGCGCGATCAGCGCGTCCTTGCCCTGGTTGGGCAGGCTGGCGACGATGCGCGAGACCGCCAGCCGCGAGGCGTGCGACTCGATGTCCAGCACCACGGCCTTCAGGCCGGCGGCCTCGGCCAGGCCCTGGCGGTCCTGCACGCGGTCCTTGCGCGAGGCGGCGATCAGGACCTCGACGTCGCCCACCGAGGCCGCACTCGGGCCGACCACACAGAAGTCCAGGCTCACTTCGTCCAGCGAGAAGGGGATGTATTGGTTGGCCTCGGACTCGACCTGCATCTCGAGTTCGTCCTCGCGCAGCCCGGCCGGCAGCATGATCTTCTTGGTGATGACGGAGGACTGCGGCATCGCCATGACCACCTGCTTGGTCTTGGTGCCGCTCTTGGCCACCACTTTCTTGACCGCCCCGGCAACCTCGTCGAATTTCTCGATCTGCCCGTCGGTCACCCAGCCTTTGCCAAAAGGTTCGCTGGCAAAACGCTCCAGGATGTATTCCCCGTTGGAGCCCTTTTTAAGCTCCACGAGCTTCACGCTGGAAGAACTGATGTCCAGCCCGATCATCGGAGGGTGCTTTTGACCCAGCAACGCATCTAAAAAGCTCACGGACACCCTTTCTTGGCGCGATCAATTGCGCATCACAGGCGGTGGAAGGAATGGATCGGATGCTAGCAGTAAAGATTTTTCCAAACAAAGGAATTTGCCGCGTTTTACCCCTCGTTTTGAGGTTTGAAGCGTTTCCAAATGTGTTGTTATCGGTGGCATCCTGGGGCCAACCCTGCAGGGTTTTCACGCGACCGTTAAACAGTTCACACTTGGCGGGGAAGGGACGATTGAGCTTTCTATAATTGCCGGAAACTTGGAAGCCTCATGAGTCAATCGAAACACAAGGGCGCGCCGTCCGGCCGGCGCGCCGCCGCCGCGCCCGCGGCCCCTGCAGCCAACCGCTGGCTGCGCCTGATGTTCAAGTCCGTGGCCTGGCTGTTCGGCTTGATGTTCGCCGGCGTGATGGCCGGCATGATGCTGGCGGCGCTGGCCCTGGCGGTGGCGCACCGCAACCTGCCCGACATCAGCGGCCTGACCGACTACCGCCCGCGCCTGCCGATGCGCATCTACTCGTCGGACAACGTGCTGCTGGGCGAGTACGGCGAGGAGCGCCGGCTGTTCACGCCGGCCGGGCAGATCCCGAAGGTCATGAAGGACGCAGTGCTGGCCATCGAGGACGCGCGCTTCTACCAGCACAGCGGCGTCGACTACATCGGCGTGCTGCGCGCGGGCCTGTCCAACTTCGGCGACGCGCGCAGCCAGGGCGCCTCCACCATCACCATGCAGCTCGCGCGCAACTTCTACCTCTCGAGCGAGCGCACCATGACGCGCAAGATCTACGAGATCCTGCTGGCCCTGAAGATCGAGCGGCAGCTCACCAAGGACCAGATCCTCGAGGTCTACATGAACCAGATCTTCCTGGGCAAGCACGCCTACGGCTTCGCGGCCGCCAGCGAGATCTACTTCAACAAGCCGCTGAAGGACATCACGGTGGCCGAGGCGGCGATGCTCGCCGGGCTGCCCAAGGCACCGTCCGCCTACAACCCGCTGGTCAACCCGACCCGGGCCACGCGGCGCCAGCAATACATCATCGACCGCATGTACGACAACGGCTTCATCACCGAGGCCCAGCACGACGAGGCCAAGGCCCAGGAGATGAAGTACCGCGACAGCGCCGACCCGCCGACCCACTCCGAGTACGCCACCGAGGCGGCGCGCCAGCTGATCTTCAACCAATACGGCGAGGACGCCTACTCGCGCGGCCTGAACGTCTACCTCACGCTGAACGCCACCCAGCAGCAGGCCGCCTACCACGCCATGCGCAAGGGCATCCTCGACTTCGAGAAGCGCCAGATCTACCGCGGCCCCGAGGACTTCGTCGAGCTGCCCGCCAACCCCAAGGACTGGGACGCCAAGATCGGCGAGGCCCTGGGCGAGCACCCCGACAACGACGAGCTCAAGGCCGGCGTGGTCGTGGAAGTGAACCCCAAGAAGGTCGTGGCCATGCTGCAGAACGGCGAGTCGGTCACCGTCACGGGCGACGGGCTCAAGCCGGTCGCCTCGGGGCTGTCGAACAAGGCCAACCCGAACGTGCAGATCAAGGTCGGCTCGGTGGTGCGGCTGACGCAGTCGTCCAAGGGCGACTGGTCCATCACGCAGCTGCCCGAGGTCGAGGGTGCTTTCGTGGCACTCGACCCCAAGACGGGCGCGATCCGCGCGATGGTCGGCGGCTTCGACTATGCCAAGAGCAAGTTCAACCACGTCACCCAGGCCTGGCGCCAGCCGGGCTCGAGCTTCAAGCCCTTCATCTACTCGGCGGCGCTCGAGAAGGGCTTCACCCCGGCCACGGTGATCAACGACGCGCCGCTGTTCTTCGGGCCCGAGGTCACCGGCGGGCGCCCCTGGGAGCCCAAGAACTACGACGGCACCTTCGACGGCCCGATGTCGATGCGGCGCGGCCTGGCCAAGTCGAAGAACATGATCTCCATCCGCATCCTGAACTCGATCGGCCCGGCCTACGCCCAGACCTGGATCAGCCGCTTCGGCTTCGAGCCCGAGAAGCACCCCGCCTACCTGACGATGGCGCTGGGCGCGGGCTCGGTCACGCCGCTGCAGATGGCCAGCGCCTACTCGGTGTTCGCCAACGGCGGCTACCGCGTCTCGCCGATGCTGATCGGCAAGATCACCGACTCCAACGGCAAGGTGCTCAACGAGTTCCGCCCGCCGGTGCTGGACGAGTCGCTGCGCACGCTGGACGCCCGCAACGCCTTCGTGATGAACAGCCTGCTGCAGGAGGTCACCCGCTCCGGCACGGCGGCGCGGGCGCCGGCGGTGCTCAAGCGCACCGACCTGTACGGCAAGACCGGCACCACCAACGACTCGATGGACGCCTGGTTCGCCGGCTACCAGCGCAGCCTGGTGGCGGTGGCCTGGCTGGGCTACGACACGCCCCGCAAGCTGGGTGACCGGGAGACCGGCGGCGGATTGGCCCTGCCAATCTGGATCGACTTCATGCAGGTGGCCCTGAAGGGCGTGCCGGTGTCCGAAGCCACGGCCCCCGAAGGCGTCGTCAACGTCAGCGGCGAGTGGTACTTCGAGGAGTTCGCGCACAACCAGGGCGTCACCAGCCTGGGCCTGGACGAACCGCCAGCCGAGAACGCACCACCGCAACAGCCCGAGGAAGAACGCCGCAGCATCCTGGACCTGTTCTCTCGGTAAGTACCACGCGGGGGAAGGAGCGGACTCCCTCCCCTGCTGGGGGAGGGCTGGGGTGGGGGCTGCTGCGCACCGGGTGCCAAGCCCGTGGCACCAGGGTGGGTATGCGGCGCGCTCGTCAGAACTTCAGGTCGATCCCGGCCTGGCGCGAAGCGTGGATCGACAGCGCGTCCAGGAAGCGGCTGCCCGGGTCCTTCGTGTCGCGCCAGTCGCCGTCGACATGCTTGTAGTGGAAGCCACCGCCACGCGCGGCCATCCACAGCTCGTGCAAGGGGGGCTGGGTGTTGAGGATGATCTTGCTGTGGTCGGGGAAGGTCAGCTCGAGCAGGCCGCCAGTGCGGTGGGTGTCGATGTCGATCACGTCGTCCTGGAGCCAGCGGTCCACCGTGGCTTCAACGTGGTCCAGGGTGGCTTGGGCAAGGGCGAGGTAGGCGGTGTCGGTCAGCATGGTCGGGGCACTGGGAAAATCAGGACAAGAGAAACAACTCAACATCAACAACCAGCAAGGTGGCGCACATGGCAACAATCCCTGAAGCGAATTTGAGTTTAGCCGCGGCCCGCAAGCCCCTGGCGCCGGCGCGGCGGATGGCCGCCCTGCTCGCCTGCACCGGCGTGCTGCTGGCGCTCGGCGCCTGCGGCCAGAAGGGCCCGCTGGTGCTGCCGCCTGGCAAGGTGGCCGCGCCTCCCGCCGCCGCCCCGCAGGCCCCGGCCGCCTCGCAGCCTGCACCTTATTGAGCCGGCACCAGTTAACTTGAAATCAACGCCGCAAACATCCCGTTCGCACTGAGGTATCGAAGTGCCGCGAAGTCAATGAGCCGCTCGCTGACTTCGCTGCACTTCGATACCTCAGTGCGAACGGGTGGACTTCGTCATTTCAAGTTCATTGATGCCGGCTCAATAAGGCAAAGCCCGCCACCAGCCGCGCACCCAGCGCAACAGCGGCTGCATCAACTGCGGCGACAGGTAGACCGGAAACTGCGACAGCGCGAAGTACGCCCAGGCGAGTTCCGGCAAGGCGCCGGCGGTGGCTGCGGCCATCAGGCCCATGTTGCGCTGGGACGCCATGAAGCCCACGGCAAATGCCGTCTCGCGGCCGGTGCAGGCGAAGACCAGCAGGGTCAGCCCCAACATGGCAAAGAACACCGCGAAGGCCAGGAGGGTGAGGCCCAGCGTGTGCCAGGGGGCGGACCAGAAGCGGGCCGCGAGGCTTTCCATCATGGCCGCCACGAACACGAACAGCACGAGGATGTTGAAGCCGTCGATCGCCGGCTTGTGCCGGGCGAGCGCTGCCGGGTCGGCGAGCCGGCGCCCCGCAAAGCCGACCACGGCCGAACCCGCCAGGATCACCAACAGCTTCAGGCCCAGCGCCGAAGGCGACACCGCCAGGCCCGGGCCGATCACCACCTGGGTGAACAGGGACGCGGTGAGCGGGACCAGCAGGGTGCTGATCACCATGGTCACCAGCACGAGCGTGGCGTCCAGCCCCATCAGGGCGGCCAGGGCGGGCGCGGCCATCATGGGGGAAGCGGCGGCCTGAAGGACCAGGCCGATGAACAACTCCGGCACACGCTCCTTCAGGCCCAGCGCGAGGAACACGCCGCACAGCAGCGACGGCAGCACCAGCGAGGTCCAGGCCGTGGCCAGGGCGATCAGGCGGGGACGGCGCAGACAGCCCCGCAGCGCGGCCGGGTCCACGCTCAGGAAGGCGATGCACAGCAGCAGGAAGACGGCTTCGGCGACGAAGGGCTTGAGCCATGCCCCGAGCGGCGGCACGGCGATGCCGATCAGCGAGATCAGGGCCACCGCGCGGGCGCCCTGCCGTCCGATCCAGGACAGGGCGGCCACGGGCGCGGCCAGCAAGCGGGTCACGACAGGCACCATCGGCGATCTCCTTGGGGGTGGCATCGTCCGCCCGCCCACCGATGCGCGCTGCAGGGAATGCTTCACGGACATGCAGCGAGCCTTCTGCGTTGCTGACGCACGGCCCTCCGCCTCGCCATTGTTGTGATGCCCCGGCCCTGCCTGCAAACGAGAAATTTCATTGCACGGTCATCGACTTGTCTGCAAGGTCGGCTGCACTGGCGGGGCCGGCCCCGCGTTGGTGACATCGACCGTGCCGCCGCCCCGGCCGGGAAGTTACCAGGCGGCGACGTATTTGTTGCCGGAGGCCTTGTAGCGCTCGATGGCGGCCTTCAGCTCGGCGTGCTGCTCGCAGGACGAGGCACCGCACGCCTTGGCCAGGGTGGCCAGGCGAGATTCGGCATTGCTCAACTCGCCCTTCATCAGGTACAGCTCACCAGAGTATTCCAGCGCGTTGCGGTGGTGGGGGTCGATGCGCAGGGCCTCGTCGTAGTAGCGCTGCGAGGCCGCCAGGTCCGGGGTCTTGCCCTTGCGCAGGCTGTAGCCCATCAGGTTGTTCCAGTCGGCACTGCCTGCGTCATTGACACGCTTGAGTTCCTCCACGGCGGCGGCCCACTGCTTGGACGCGATGAGCGTGCGGGCGCTGTCCAGCTTGTCGGCCGTGGCTGCAGCGGCCGTCGCCGCAGGGGCTGGCGAGGTGTCGGCGGCCTGTGCCATCTGCAGGGTGGACAGCGCCAGGGCGCCGCACAAAGCCAACAGGTGCAGGACATTGGCAGCGGAGGAGGAAACGGCGGCGGCGGGCTTCTGGGTGCTCATCATGGTCTTCTCGCTTTCAAGGTTGGGAAGTTGTGGACGAGAAGACTTACGAAGCGACTTGCCAAACGGATCTCGAAAGATCCAAAAAAATTTTTACGCGCCCGACCACCCGCTCACCACACCTTGACGCAATGCCCCGTCAGCACGAAGGCCCCCGAAGGCGCCTCGCCCGCCTGCGCCGGACGGGGCTCCAGGCTGACCGCCAGGCGGGACACCCTGGCGAACAGTTTCTCCGAGACCTCGGGCAGGGTGACCTGGGACGAGCCCGTCACCGGCAGCAGGCCCACCGGGAACGGGACGCCACCGTCTTGCGGCAAAGCCCACAGCTGGGCCACCTGCCCGGGCGGCACGCTCAAGGGCTGCAGCAGCTTCAACGTGAGCTGGCGGCCCTGGCGGCGCGAGCTGGCCACCAGCGCCGGGTGATCCTGGGCGTCCAGCAGCAGACCGACATAGCTGGCCGGCAAGGCGTCGCGCTGCGGCTCCAGGCCCAGCAGGCCTGGCTCGCTGCGCAGCAGCACCATGCACAGCAACACCCCCGCCAGCGCACCGCCCAGGCTGTGGCTGGAGAACAGGCCGCGCAGCCAGCCGCGCCCTGCAGACGCGGGCGCAGGTGCAGGCTGCGGTGCCGACGCAAACAGGCGCGCCTCGATGCCGCGCCAGGTGGAGACTGGGGGCTGCATCGGCCTCAGCCCCAGGTTCAGCACCGACAGCCGCTCGCGCCACTGGTCGACCGCAACGCCAGCCTGCGGCGACTCGCGCAGCACCCGCTCGAACCGGCGCCGCGCCGGCCCCGCCAGCGTGCCCAGTGCGTACTCCCGCGCCAGGCGGTCCAGCCGTTCAGGGACAAGATAGTTCATGCGCTTCGCACCCCCACCGCTTCGAGGCAGGACCGCAGCTGGTCCAGCCCACGCCGCACCCAGCCCTTGACCGTTCCCAGCGGCGTGTTCAGCGCCTCGGCGATCTCGGTGTGCACCAGGCCACGGTAGTAGGCCAGCGCCAGGGCCTGGCGCTGGCTGGGCGGCAAGCCACCCATGCAGGCATCGATGCGGGCGCGGACCAGACTCTCGTCCAGCAGCTGCTGTGGCTCGTGTCCCGCATCGGCCGCCACCTCGAGCGCCTGCGCGTCAAGCTCGGTGGTGCTGGCCTGTTCGGTCTTGCCCGAGCGCAGCAAGTCGATCGACTTGTTGCGGACGATGTTGATCATCCAGGTCATCGGCGTGCCCTGGGCCGGGCGGTAGCCGGCGGCATGGTGCCAGATGTTCACGAAAGCCTCCTGCAGCACCTCGTCGGCGCGTTGCTCATTCCTCAATATACGGAACGCAACCGCAAACAGATGTGCGCAGGTGGCGCGGTAGAGCTGCTCGAACGCGCGGCGGTCGCTCAGGGCGACGCGGGACAGCAGGCTGGGCAGGTCGGGAAGGTCCGGGGGCATGGCGGGCAGCAGGTGCCTGGACAGCAGAGGAAGAGCCGCAGTGTAGCCTCGCCCAGGGAAGTCCCCTCCCCCGAAGCGCCCCCCCGGCAAACACCTGCAGGCCGATGAAAAAACGTCCTGCCCCCGTTGTGCGGGGCAGGACGCGAGGCCAGACGACAAGGAAGAAAGGAAGAAAGGCGTCGTTCATCCGACGCGGCAACTCGAGCGTCTCAACGGCTTTCGTCTTGGCCGCGTTCTTCCTCAGAGGGTTCGCCCCCCTCGCCAAGGCGCTCTTCATCGCGCAATTCATCGCGCACCACGTTGCCTTGTTGCTCACTGCGCTGCTCGCTGGGTTCGCCGCGGTATTCCTCGCGCCCCTGGTCGCGCGACTCGTTGCGGTTCTCCTTCTGCTCACTCCGGTTCTCATTGCGGTTCTGGGTCTGGTTGTTTGTCATGGGGGTCTCCTGCGTGAGTGAATGAATGAATGAGTGAGTCAATGGATGGAAGGTAAAGCCGGGATCCGGCCTGCACTTTCGGCAATCCCCATGCCCGATCGGAGCCTCCTGCGCGCACAGGCAAACGCCGCCGCAAATCGTTCAGACGGCGTTCAGACGGTCTCGGCCTCGGCGACAACGGCGCGTGCCAGTTCGGTGCCGGGTGTCCAGCTGTAGCGGGCGGAGACGATGTCCGAGGGCGAGCCCGAGCTGTTCATCTGGTCGCGGTAAGCCTGCGAACTGGCACCCTCGCGCAGGCTGTCGACGAAGCGCGTGCCGTCCTTGCGCAGGTCGGTCTCCTTCTCGATGACTTCGCGCAGGTAGGGCCGGTGGCTTTCGAAGCGGATGAACGGCGGCAGCCGACCGTCGCCCAGCACCTCGGCCGGGTCGCGCCGCTCGTGTTCCTTGAAGAGCGCGATGACGGTTTGCAGGTGGCCCAGCTCGAAGTCGAGGAAGCGCTCCCAGATCGCACGGATGCGGGGGTTGGTCTCCTGCTCGACGCACGCGGCGTAGTTCCACACCTCGGTGGCCTCTTGCAGCAAAATTTTCTCGAGGGGCGACTCGTCGGGATTGATCATGCTGCCGTAGTGCGTGATGTGCTGCGACTCCACGGAAGCGATCTCCGCATAGAGCTGGCGCGCCAGCGGATCGGTGAACAAGGGCCCGATGTTCATGTAGTAGTCGTGCGTCTGGTACTCGCCGCCGGTGAGCGTGAGGGCATGCAGCTTGGTGGCCAGCGCGGCATCCGGCCCGTAAGGCTCCAGCAGGTCGTGCTCGGGCGCGCGGTGGTGCACCCGCGTGGGACGTGCCGGCACGATGTCGGTGTAGCCCTGCGTGATGTTGTTCGCGTCCTTGCCCTCCAGGCGGTCCAGCAGGGCGCTGTAGCGGTAGAGGTGGTCGAAGTCCTCCAGCAGCGCATAGCGGTAGCCCTGCGCCAGGTAGGGGTCTGGCTCCAGCTGGGCGACCGAGGCCGTGACCTCGATGGCGGTCTGCTCGTAGCCGATCGTGGTCTCGATGGGCGAATGGTCCGCCCCGATCAGCCAGTTGACCAGCGTCGCCTGGTGCTGCTCGGCCCGCATGAGCTGGGCGATGGGCACGCGCAGCGCGCGGTTCATCCGCAAGGCGACCTGCTTGGTGCGCAGGGAATCGAGTTCGAGGCCGTTCATCAGGATCGCGCGGACCCGGGTGAAGGCGTCGTCGTCCAGCTTGCTGATGGGCTGCTGGACCAGCTCCTTCCAGTTGAAGTGCTGCTTGTCGAGCGGCACACCGCGCTCTTCGAAAAGATGGATGCTCATGGGTGAGGCTCCTCAGTCAATCGATCAATCGATCAGTCGGTCAGTCAAAGGGTCGGGCGGCACTCACACCGCCTCCGGGACGGGTTCCTCGACCACGAGTTCGGACAGCCAGTCCTGGATGATCTCCAGGTGTTCCTGTTCCTGCGCCAGGGCATCGGCGAACTGGCCCGCCAGCTCATCCTCGCCAGCGTCGTGGGCCAGGCGGATCAACAGCTCCCAGCCGGCGTTGTCGGTGAGCTCGGCCATCAGCATGGCATTGAGGCACTGGGCCAGCGTGGTGCGGGGATCGTTGAGCACCTGCATGAGCCCGCTGGAGGCAACAGCGACCACGTCGGCACAGGGCGTCTGCGCTGTCGGGTCGGCCCCGAGCTGACGCAGGGCGTCGGTCAGGAGGCTGAAGTGCGCGAGTTCCTCGGCACGGATGCGCATCAACGCCGCCTCGGCAGACTCTGCCGCCTGGCTCCCGACGGTCACGGGCGGCAGCACCTCGTCGTCCGCCGAGCGGGCCGAGTGGAATTTGACCAGCAAGGCGTCATACAGGCGCGTTCCGGTGCGCTCGAACGCCAGGCGTTCTCCAAGCTTGTCGAACAGCATCACGGGATGGCCGCCGCGCAGCTTGGCGAGGCTGGAGTTGACCACGCCCTTGAGCGACACCGGCGGTGGCACCGAGCCGAGGCTCTCCGCTTCCGAGATGTAGAGCCGCTTCTGGGCTTCGATGTCGGACAGATCCAGGTCCGCGACAGGGTCGTGGTCCGGCTGCAGTTCTTCGACGGCTTCCTGCATGGCGCGAAGGGAACCGGGCGAGGCATCCGCGCCGGTTCGGTTGGGGCCGAGGGTGGTGGCTTGCATGACGTTCTCCGTGGTGAGGGACCACGGATTCGGCAATCGATGTTCCTGTGTCGCGCAGGCCGGGCCGCGCGGAACGCTCAGGCCCCAGGGGAGGAAGGCGAAGGAGAAGGCGTGTCTTGGTCTTGCTCCCCCTCGCGAGAGGCCGCAGGTGCAGGTTCAGGTTCAGCCACCGGGGCAGTGGTACCTCCTGCGCCGACGAGGTGGTGCGAGCCGAGCAGGCCGCCCGCCACACCGCCCACCACCGCGCCAGCCAGACTGCCGAGCGGCCCGGCCGCCACGCCGCTGACTGCTCCCGCGGCTGCACCGGCTGCGGCCCCGCCTGCGGCGCCCAGGGGATTGCCAGCACCGCCGGGCTCGTCGGCGAAGGCAGGCTTGGCCGAAGCGCTGACACTGCCCTCATCGTCCGGCTGGGCACCGGTCGCGTGAGGGGCTTTGGCTTTGTCGATCGGCTGGCTGGGCATGGGGGGCTCCTGAGGAATGGCGGCGTGGCCTGCCTTGCAGGCAAGCGATGTGCCGATGCGCCCCCCAGGCGCCTCCTCAGGCTTCAGTCATCGTCGTGGCCGTGGCCATGGCCGCGACCGTGACCATGTCCGCGTCCGTGTCCATGCCCCCTCCCCCGCTCACCGGGCTCGACATACGGATGCTGTTCGGCATACCGCTCGCGCACCCATTGTTCCTGGACGAAATAGACCGGCTGCCCGCATGCGTTGTAGCGGGCGCAATGGCGCCGCCAGTCCCGCTGGTGATCGGGGGGCACGTACAGGTAGATGGGCTGCCGCTCCACCACGACACGCGGCTGCTCCACGATCACGGGTTGAGGCAGGACCAGGGGCGGCGGTGGCAGTCCTCCGATGTTGATGCGGCCGTAGACCCCCGGCTGCTGGACATGGATGGACACGCCCACGTTGGTCTGCGCCACCGCAAGACCTGTGGCACCGAGGGTGCCGGCCGCAGCGAGGGCCAGCGCGAGGAATCCGGATCGCCGTGCTTTCATGGCATCTCCTTTGTTGATGAAATCAAAACGGGTGAGGTCGGTGAGACGAAAGGGGACAGGCGCATGACGCCCGCCGCCATTATCCGCACCGGGAAGAAACGGGCAGGCTCATCACTCCGCGCGGCGCACCAGCCCTGCCGGGCCTGCCAGTTGCACCGGACCGTAGAACGCGTGGATGTCGCTGGCCGTGTTGTCCGAGTCGGACATCAGGGCCACACCGATCAGCGGCCCCGGCTCCTCGCCGAAGGCGCGCCGGAAGTCGTCCAGGATGTTGCGCTCGTGCAGGCGCCAGGCCTTGAGCTGGGCCACACCGGAGTCGACCACGATGTTGCGCACCCGGTCCGTGCGGGTGCCGGTGATGACCTCATCGAGGGGGGCCTCGGGGTCCCAGACGTACATCAGGGTGGCGTAGGGCGGCTCCTCGCCGGTGAGCGTGTGGGCCAGCTCAAACAGGATCCGGTTGCGGGCCGACAGCTTGCTGCGGTCGCCGTCAAAGGCCAGCACGATGCGCACCGGCGAGTCTTCGCGGCCCGGCTCGCCCATCCGTGCTTCCTGCATCAGTCCTGGCACCCACCATGAGAAGCGGATCTGCCCCAGCGCCTCCGGCGGCACGAGCACCTTGCGCCGCAGCATGCTGGCCGAGCGCCGGGCGTCGGCCCGCACCGCCTGCACGCCTTGCACGGAGGCGGTGCTGTAGCGTGTCGCGCGCTTGCCCGGCAGACCGAGGGGCTGCCAGCCCTCGCCCATCACGCTGCTGACGTCGGGCTGGGGGACTGGCGCGCTGGGGGTGTCGGCCTCGCCGTCGGTGTCCATCGCGGTGGGCGACATGCTCGCGCAGGCCGTGCACAACAGCACCACCCCGAACCAAGCCAGACCCGACCGCACTGCACGCACCATGACACCCCACGACCGCAGATGCCCCAGCGTGCCGCAACACCGGACACCGCGGGCGTGAGGATGTCATGCGGGGTGCCAGGCCGGGCGCCAATAGGTCACGCTTGCCGGCGCGCTGCAGCCATCATGCATGCGGCTGTGGGGCGCGAGAGCGCTGCCGTGGGGCTCCCTGCTCCGCTCATGTCCCCCGGGCTGCGCCCTCCTCCTTGACTTCGCTGCGCAGGGCACCCCACGGCAGCGCTCCGGCACCATCGGTGGCACGCGTGTCTCCCGCATGCCACCCATGTCTCTCAGCGAGAAAGAAAGGCCAGAGGTGGAATGAAGTCAAGGGGGAGCGGGCGCAGCCCGCGGAGGACATGAATGGAACCCCTGGCCCTTCTTTCTCGCGACACGCTCCTCGTCGAAGTCATCCCGTCCCCCACTCACCACAAGCCCGGCACCCACCCATGTGGGAACCCAGAAAGCAGAAAAGGCGGCCGAAGCCGCCTTTTCCTTTCTTCATCGATCGCTCCAGCACCCGGGGGGCCGAACCAACCGACTCACGCGCCTCACTCGGCCGCGTTCTCCGCCGTGCCACCCGTCTCCATGGCTTCCAGCTCGGCCGAGGCCAGTTCCTGCGCCTCCTGCTGGGCGATGGCGCGGCGCTCGGCGTCGTCCATCTCCTCCTTGGCCTTGCGGGCGGCGTGGTAGGCCATGCCGGTGCCCGCCGGGATCAGGCGGCCCACGATGACGTTCTCCTTCAGGCCACGCAGCTCGTCGCGCTTGCCCATGATGGCAGCCTCGGTGAGCACGCGGGTGGTTTCCTGGAAGGACGCCGCCGAGATGAAGCTGTCGGTCGACAGCGAGGCCTTGGTGATGCCCAGCAGCACGTCGGCGTGCGTGGCGATCATCTTGCCCTCGGCCACCATCTTGTCGTTGGTGTCCAGCAGCTCCGAACGCTCCACCTGCTCGCCGGCGATGTAGCCGGTGTCGCCCGGGTCGACGATCTGCACGCGGCGCAGCATCTGGCGAACGATCACCTCGATGTGCTTGTCGTTGATCTTCACACCCTGCAGACGGTAGACGTCCTGCACTTCGTCGACGATGTAGCGCGCCAGCTCCTCGATGCCCAGCAGGCGCAGGATGTCCT
>CBINPE010000012.1:0-55330 GCA_966252435.1 uncultured Burkholderiales bacterium
GCCTACTGAACTCGCTGTTTCGCGCTACTCAGCAAGCCTTGCAGTCTACATTTAATTTTCAATTCTTGGCAAGTCGCTCGGATATTTGATTTGCTTTCGCATTTCTTTATCTTCGCTTCTTGTTAGAAGTAAGCCTCAAATTCTAACTTGTTTTTGATTTTTTTGTCAACTACTTTGTTGGCTTGCTTTGCAATTTACTTGCCTGGCACCAACGTTTCATCTTCAATTCATCAAGCCTTACATTCTGGCATTTTCTCAATTTCCCTGTCAAGCACCCGGTTATTTACCGTTGGCACCCTGACTTTTCAGTCGAGCCTGAGATTGTCGCACGCTTTATTTGCATCCGTCAACCACATTTTGCCTTCCTCTTTTTGCCTTCCTCTTTTTGCCTTGAACTCTTTCACAGAGTTCTCAACAGCGGAGCCCGCTAGTGTAGCACCCGTTTTTAGGGAGCGGGAAGGAATTTTTCTCACTTTGTGAACGACAGCTATCTTTCCTGCCGAGAGCTGAAGTCTTGCAGTTCCTTTTGCTGCAACCAGGCTTGGTGAGCATCATCGGACATCACCACCGTTTCGAGGACTCCAGCCTCCCAGCGACCCTTTGCCCTCAGAACAACTTGCTTCACCCTGGAGACCTGCGAAGGATGCATCGAGAAGCTCCGCAGCCCCATGGCCAGCAACAGATCTGTGAACTGGGGGTCCCCTGCCATTTCGCCGCAGATGGACACATCCTTGCCGACCGCTCGCCCATGCTGAATCGTTCGATAGATCAGTTGAAGAACAGCGGGGTGCCACGGATCGTAGAGGTGGGCCACCGCCTCATCGGAACGGTCGATTGCCAAGGTGTACTGAATAAGATCATTGGTGCCGATAGAAAGAAAGTCGAACACCGACAGGAAGCGTCGAGCCAGCAACGCAGCTGCTGGCACCTCAATCATGGCGCCGACTTGAACGTTGCTGAAAGGCTTTCCCGCATCCAGCAACTGCTGCTTGGCCCGCGCCAATGCATCAAAGATCTGCTGAACTTCGCTCCAGTGAGCCACCATGGGAACCAACAGGCGCACTTTTCCATGCGCACTGGCACGCAGGATGGCCCTCAATTGCTGACGGAACATGGCTGGCTCTGACAAACTCCAGCGAATGGCGCGCAAGCCGAGGGCCGGGTTCAGCGTGTGTTCGTGCCGCAGTTCGTTGACGGATAGGCGCTCCAATGACTTGTCCGCACCAACGTCCACCGTCCGGATCGTGACCGGCAACCCCTGCATGGCCTCCACCGCCGACCGGTAGGCCTCATATTGCTCCTCTTCACCGGGCAGCTCGCCATCACGGTTCAAAAAGAGGAACTCTGAACGGAACAGGCCCACCCCGACACACCCTGCCTCCAGCGCAGCAACAGCATCAACGGGCAGCTCAATATTGGCCAGCAACTCGATCCGCTCACCATCCAGTGTCACGGCCGGGGTATGCCTCAGCCGGGCCAGACGCAAGCCCTCCAGGTCACTTTGCCGCTGCTTGAACCGGTATTCTTCCAGGAGGATGGGTGAAGGGTTAATGATGATGGCACCTACATCCCCATCAATCACCACCCAGTCATCCTGCCGAATGATGCGACTGGCCTCCCGAGCACCCACCACCGCGGGGATGTCCAAGCTTCTCGCCACGATCGCGGTATGGGACGTCTTGCCGCCGACATCCGTCACGAAGCCCGTGAATACGCTGCGCTTGAACTGAAGCATGTCAGCGGGCGCGATGTCGTTGGCCACCAAGATCAAAGGCTCTTCCTGGCCAGGCTCCCTTCCCTCCATGGAAGCGAGCCGCAGACCGGAGCCGCCTCGCGACAGGGCTAGCATCAAACGCTCAACCACCTGCTCGAGGTCCGCCTTGCGCTCGCGGAGGTATTCGTCCTCCATTTCGTCAAACTGGCGCGCCAGAACCTCCAACTGTGCCGACAGTGCCCACTCGGCGTTGTAGTGGCGATCCACGATCCACTGCTTGGTAGCCAAGGTCAGTGCGTCATCGCGCAGGAGCATCAGATGGACATCCAGCAAGGCGGACAGCTCCGCCGGAGCATCCGCCGGCAGCTCGCGCTGCAAGCTGGCGAGCTCGCTGGCCACGACATCCCGCGCATTGCGCAAGCGCAGTATTTCAGCCTCTACGCCCGCCGGGTCGATGAAATAGTGCGCGACGTCCAAGCGGCTGGAAGCGATCAGCACAGCTTTGCCGATGGCAATGCCCCGAGAAACGGGGAGACCGAAGACTTGGATGCTCATGAGGAGATGCTAGCGCGATCACCAGCTCGGCGGTATCACGCTTTCTAGGATGACGGAGCGGGAAAGTCGTGTCATGGCGTCGCCTCCAACAGGAGCATGCTCCCAACTCAGGGGTCGACAACATGCATGACCTCCCTTTGCCCACCCTCCCTCGTCAGAACCCCAAGCGTCGAACCGGCTGGCTCCGCGCCCTCACATTCACAGGACGCCCCCAGCGTCGGACCCATTTGGCGAATACCGTCTGGTACACGCCATCTCCGCGGAAGAGAAACAACGGCTCACTGCCCCTCGCCGAACTTGTCGTCCACCAGCGCGGTGAGCGCCTCCATGGCCGATGCCTCATCCTCGCCTTCAACTTCAATCTCGACCTGGCTGCCCATGCCCGCCGCCAGCATCATGACACCCATGATGCTCTTGGCGTTCACGCGACGGTCATTGCGAGTCAGAAACACTTCGCTGCGAAAAGAGCCTGCCAGTTTGGTGAACTTGGCTGAAGCCCGCGCATGAAGTCCAAGCTTATTGCTGATGGTGAGCGTGGCCTTGATCATGAGAAATGCCTTTGACGGCTTGGTTTTGGGGCTTGGACAAACCCACGGTCATCACACCCTGGGACGCACCGGCGACGGCACGCGTCACCATCACGTCAAGGGCGTCTTCTTCATAGCAAAGCGAGCGCCACAACATCGGCACATTGACACCGGCAATGATCTTGACCTGGCCACCTTCGCCGAAGGTCTGCGCCAGACGTTGTGCCACGTTGCAGGGGGTGGCACCGAAAACGTCAGTCAGGATCAGCGCGTCGGGATTGCGCACCTTGTTGAGCAACTCTCTCGCCCGGGTTTCGATGTCTTCCTGCGCCATGTCAGGAAACACGTCCAGGACCTCGAGAAACTGCGCCCGCTCGGGGAAGGTGTGCTCGGCCACCGCCTTCAGGGCAGTGGCCAGGGGAGCGTGCGCGATGATCAGGAGGCCAGGCATGTGGGATGGATTATGGCGTGAGGCGGAAACTGGAGAAAAACATTTCGGCTGCCTCGACCTCGCTCGAGGACCCGACGATCGAGGCCTGATAGACCCTGTCACCCCCGGAGAAGTAGACGGCCTCCACCTCCAGAGAACTGCCGTCAGGCCGCACTCCGCGCCAGCGCAGATGCTGCGCAGCCGGATCGGGGCCCATGCCTCGAACGGACCGGGCCGGCAAGACCACGCCCTTGCTCCCGACGTTGCTTTCGGTTGCTCGACGCAGGGCGTCGAGCACCTCGCTCGCCTGAGCACCAGACGGCAAGGCGGCATGGGCCAGGGCAAACACCCGCCCTTGTGCTTCACACGACACCAGGTGCAGGGACAGGCTGAGGCCTGCCAAGTCCACCTGCCGCAGCAGGTCATCCGGCTTGCATGGAAACAGGGCCACCGCCTGCGCGTCCAGCGGCCGGACTTCACGCCAATTGAGCGAAGGCGAACAAGCGACCAGGCTGGCCACCAGAATGGCACCCAGGTTTTTCCGCAGGAAAGCGCGAAAATCGGGCTGGACGTGATAGCGGCAACAAGTTCTCATAATTCGACCAACTCTGAATTGAAGTGGATGACTGGGGCTGGTAGCCTCAAGCGTTATGCAAAAAAAAGAGCCTTCGACAACCACGACCGCGTCCGCCTCCGCTCCAGAGACGGCGCACAGCAGGCGCTGGAATGATCTGGTGCAGGCCGTGGGAGCCGAAATCGGCCAGCCACTGACCTCGGCACTCGAGCGCATCCATGCCTTCACCGCCACCGGGCAGATCGACCGCCTGGAGATGCGCGCCCTGCGCCGCGAAGTGGAGGCCGCCCGGGAGGTCGGCATCAAGGCCCAACAGATCGCGCGCCTGACTGCGGGCCGGGTACGCCAATCGCCAGAGCCTGTGCAGCTGACTGAAATGCTCCAAGGCGTCGTGAACCATCGCAGCCGCGAAATCAACGCGCGGGGTATTTTGATCAAACCGAAGCTGCGGCCGGTCGAAGTCGTGGTGGACGCTTCCCTGCTGTTCGGCCTGCTCAACACGGTGATGGACTGGGCGCTGCGTCATGCGCGCTCGGCCATCGAGCTGTGGGTGGAGGTGAAAAGCTGGCCACGCCATGCGGTGCTGTCATGCCGCTACATGCACGGCCTGGCCGATGAGCCGGGGTTGGTCGGTGGACCTCTGGCCGGAACCACCTCCCTGGATTCGCTCACCTGGCGCCTGATCGAGGAAACGGCGCGGGTGATGGGGCTGCCCCTGCAGTGCCACACCGAAGGGCAGCATACGCTGCTGTCGGTGGAGTTTCCCCACACGACCAGCGAGGCCTCCAAGGCCCTGCGCAACATCGAGTTGGACCAGGGCTTCGCCCCCTCGACCAACCACCAGCCGTTGGCAGGCAACCAGGTGCTGGTGGTGGCTTCGCGCCGGGAACTGAGGCTCCAGATCCGGGACGCCATCAAGGACATGGGGCTGGTGATCGACCTCGTGTCCTCCGTCAACCAGGCCGTGGACTTCTGCACGGAAAGCCTGCCTCACGCCATCATTTTCGAAAGTGCGCTGCATGGGGACAAATTGAAGCAGCTGCATGCGGAGTTGCTGGACGAAGTGCCCGACATCGTGTTCATCGAGATCCTGGAAGAAGGTCACCGCTTCGAGACCTCGGGTTTCGATCACACCAGCATGGCCAAGGTCGGGCGCGATGCCCTGGGTACGGCCCTGCCCTCCTTGCTGGTCTATGAGCTCTCGAACAGCTTGTAGCGGACATTTTTGTAGGTCGAAAAATACATGCGCGCCCAGCGACAGCGATCGGTGGCCAAGACCCGTCGCGCCATCCGGCCCGGGTTAACGCTATGCTTGTCATCTTGCCCGCAGGCGAACCGCCTGTGCGTTTCCAGCGATTTTTTCCATCATGAGCAATTTTTTCGAAGCCAAGGTGCTGACCGTTCACCACTGGACGGACCGGCTGTTCTCTTTCACCACCGAGCGCGAGGCGAGCTTCCGGTATCAGAGCGGCCAGTTCGCGATGATCGGGCTGATGGTGGAGGGACGCCCCCTGATGCGGGCCTACAGCATGGTCAGCCCGCACTATGAGGAAACACTGGAATTTCTCAGCATCAAGGTTCAGGATGGCCCGCTGACGTCGCGCCTGCAACATATCCAGCCTGGCGACGCCATCTTGATCGGGCGCAAGGCTTCGGGCACCCTGCTGCTGCAGAACCTGCTTCCAGGCGGCACGCTGTACCTCCTGTCGACCGGAACAGGGCTGGCGCCGTTCATGAGCATCATCCGGGACCCGGACGTCTATGAGCAGTTCGAGAAGGTGGTGCTGGTGCATGGCTGCCGCCAGGTCAATGAGCTGGCCTACGACGAGGTGATCACCAAGGAGCTGCCGGGCAACGAGTTCTTTGGTGAGCAGGTCAGCAAGCAGTTGCTGTACTACCCGACCGTGACGCGCGAGACGTTCCGCAACCAGGGCCGCATCCCCGCGCTGCTGGAAAGCGGTCGCCTCTGCGACGACCTGGGGTTGCCGCGCTTGAGCACGGAGAATGACCGTTTCATGCTGTGCGGGAGCCCGGAAATGTTGAAGGACACCCGGGCTTTGCTCGATCGCATGGGCATGACCGAAGGCAACATGAGCCGGCGGGGACACTACGTGATCGAACGGGCGTTCGTGGAGAAATAACCCGCGTCGGGTTCGCCGCGCGTCGTCATCAAAGGAGTGGGCGGTATGAGGTGGTGTGCGCGGATGCTGATGACGATGGGGTGGGGGTTGGCAGCCCTCGCCGGCACAGCCGTTGCCGCCCCCGTGCGAACCGATCATGTGGTCGCCGAACTGGTGGCCGAGCGCAGTGCCGTGCAGGCCGGCCAGGTGCTGCAGGTCGGCCTGAGCCTGAACCACCAGCCCGGCTGGCACACCTACTGGCGCAATCCAGGCGACTCGGGCCTGGCCACGCAGATTTCCTGGCAACTGCCGCCGGGTAGCCAGACCGGTGACATCGAATGGCCGGTGCCCCAGCGCCTGCCGGTCGGCCCGCTGGTGAACTACGGCTACGAGGGCGAACTGTTGCTGCCAGTGAGCTTCACACCGCCGCCTGCCGCCAAACCCGGGGATACGCTCACGCTGCGGGCGCACGCCAGCTGGCTGGTCTGCAAGGATGTGTGCATTCCCGAATCGGCCGAGCTCGAGTTGCAGTTGCCTGTCGTCGGCCAGGATGTCACACCGGGGGCCACCGCCGCCAGTCCGGCCTTCGCCAGCAACGCCGCCGCCCAGCCCCTGCCACTGCAGGGATGGAGTGCCGAGCTGCAGCATGCGGGACGGGATGCCTTGCTGTTGCTGAAGAAAACCGGGGGCAAGCCGCCTGCAGCCGACAAGCTGCCACCGATCCAGGTGTTTCCCTATGCCGCCCAGTTGCTCGAGCCGGCACGTCATGAGGTCTATCGCATCCCACAGGGTTATGCCGTGAAGCTGGGACTGCTGGCGGACGTCACACTGCCTGCTCACCTGCGGGGCCTGGTGGTCGCGCCCTCTGCAGCGCCAAGCGAGATGACGGTTTGGGGCATGGGTGCTGGCGCCGCCGAGTTCGAGGCCACGGTGAAAGCCGTCCCTCACCTGGCAACGTTGGCGGAATCAGACCACCTTCCCGACCTGCCCACGACCGCGTCCAGCACGCTCAGCCCCCCGGCCAACCTGGCAACCCTGAGCTTGTGGGCCGCCCTCGGGCTGGCCCTCATCGGCGGCATGGTGCTCAACCTCATGCCCTGCGTGTTCCCGGTCCTGTCGATCAAACTCCTGAGCCTGACGCAGGCCGGCCGCAACCCGCGCCACACCCTGGTCACCCATGCGCTGGCCTACAGCGCCGGCGTGGTCCTGAGTTTCGTCGCGCTGGCCGGCGGGCTGCTGGCCCTGCGGGAAGCCGGCAGCGCCGTGGGCTGGGGCTTCCAGCTGCAAGAGCCCGGTGTGGTGTTCGGCCTGGCCTTGCTGTTCTTCCTGCTGGGCTTGAACCTGCTGGGCGCGTTCGAGTTCACCAGCCTCACACCCCAGGCGCTGGCCAACTGGCGTGACGAGCGCCCCTCGGTGGATGCATTCGCCTCGGGCGTGCTGGCGGTGGTCGCGGCCAGTCCGTGCACCGCGCCCTTCATGGGCGCAGCCCTGGGGTTCGCCTTGACGCAATCGACCGCTGTCAGCCTGGGGGTGTTTGCCGCTCTGGGGGTGGGCATGGCCCTGCCTTATGCGGTGCTAACGGTGCTGCCAGGCTGGCGGCACAGGCTGCCGCGGCCCGGCATGTGGATGGTGCGTCTCAAGCAGGCCTTGGCGTTCCCGATGTTCGCCACCGTGGTCTGGCTGCTGTGGGTGCTGGGGCAGCAGACCGGCATCGACGGCGCGAGCCAGGTGCTGCTGACCCTGGTGGGCGTGGCGTGGGTGGTGTGGATGCTGGGTACACAGGCCGGCTGGGGCGGGGCCCACTGGCTGCGCCGCACCTTGCTGGCGATGGCCTTCGCGGGACTGGTGTGGTGGGGATGGCCCAGTGCAGCATCCAGCACCGGAACGGGCGCCGCCGCCTCGCCGGAGGCAAGCACGGCGAACGCAGCCATCGCAACCGCCTGGAAGCCCTTCGACGAAGCCGCAGTGGCAGACCACCTGGCGCGGGGCGAGACCGTCTTCATCGACTTCACGGCGGCCTGGTGCGTGACCTGCCAGGTCAACAAGCGCCTGGTGCTCCACTCGAGTGAAACCATGCAGGAATTCGCCCAGGCGAAGGTGGTGCTGATGCGCGCCGACTGGACCGATCGCAACCCCCAGATCACCGCCGCCCTGGCCCGTCTGGGACGCAACGGTGTGCCGGTGTACGTGCTGCTGCGTCCCGGCAAGGAACCACTGCTGCTGCCTGAAGTGCTGACCGTCGGCAGGGTGCGCGAGGCCTTGCACCAGTAAAGGCTGCCGACTCGATCATGCTGACTACCGCCCAGCTGCCGTGAGCACGCTTGAACTTGATCAACTGGAATGCATCCGGGCTGGACGCTCCCTGTTCACCGGCTTGTCGCGCAATGTTGAAGCGGGCACCTTGTTGCGTGTGGAAGGCGCCAACGGCGCGGGCAAGACCAGCCTGCTTCGCATGCTGTGTGGCCTGATGCTTCCCGCCCATGGCGAAGTGCGCTGGAAGGGACAGCCTCTGCGGTCCCTGAAGGAGGCCTTTCACCGGCAGCTGGTCTACCTGGGCCACGCACCGGCGCTCAAGGATGACCTGAACGCCGTCGAGAATCTCCAATCCACCATGTCGCTGAATGGCATGCGGATCAAGCCGGACCAGGCTGCAGATGCGCTGGCGCAAGCGGGCCTGTCCAGGCGTGCCGATGTTCCGGCGCGGGCGTTGTCGCAAGGCCAACGCAAGCGTGTCGCGCTGGCCCGGTTGCCGCTCAGCGGGTACGCGCCCCTGTGGGTGCTGGATGAGCCCTTCAATGCGCTGGACAGCCTGGCCAGCGCCTGGCTGGTCGGCACGCTGGCCAAGCACATCCGGCAAGGGGGCATCGTGGTGCTGACCAGCCATCAACCGGTGCAATGGGGAACGCCGGTGCCTGACATGAGCATTGCCCTGTGAGCGACCGTCCCGACGACTCCGAGGCCCTGCCCGCCGTCTCCTGGCTGGCCAGCGGCTGGGACATCCTGTGCCGCGACGTGCGGCTGGCCTTGCGGCGGCGCGCCGATACGGGAGCGGCCCTGGTGTTCTTCGGCATGGTGGTCAGCCTCTTCCCCCTGGGCGTGGGCCCGGAGCCGGCCCTGCTGCGCAGCCTCGGATCGGGTGTGGCCTGGGTGGCAGCCCTGCTGGCGTCGATGCTGTCGCTGCACCGATTGTTCACGGACGACTACCAGGACGGCACCCTGGAGCAGCTGATGCTGAGCGCGACCCCCCTGCCCGTTCTCGTGCTGGGCAAGGCGCTGGCGCACTGGCTGACATCGGGCCTGCTGCTGGTGCTGGCCTCGCCCTTGATCGGCCTGCAATTCGACCTGTCGCTCAAAGCCCTGCAGGTGCTGGGCTTGTCGCTGCTGCTGGGTACGCCCCTGCTCAGTTTGATCGGGGCGATCGGCGCAGCGCTGACCGTGGGTGTGCGGGGTGCCAGCGTGCTGGTGTCACTGCTGGTGCTGCCCCTGGTGATGCCAGTGCTGATCTTCGGCGCCTCGGCGGTGCAGGACAGCATGGCGGGGCTGTCGGTCAGCGGACACTTCTCGGTGCTCGGTGCCATGCTGCTCGGTGCGCTGGTGCTCGCACCGCTGGCCGCTGCGGCCGCCTTGCGAATTTCAATGGACTGAGAGCCAAGGCGGCACAATGATGCATCTTCGGCGCCCTGCCTTTTCCCTGACTTCCTCCTTCTCGTCGTCTGTTGCCGCTGTCGCCCCATGAACTGGTTCCACTACGCCGCGCCGCAGCGCTTCTACCCCCTGGCTGGCCGGCTCATTCCGGTCTTTGCCGCACTGGCCGCGGTGTTTGCCACCGCCGGCCTGGTGCTGGGACTGCTGCTGGCTCCCACGGACGCGCAGCAGGGGGATGCCTACCGGGTCATCTATGTGCATGTCCCGGCTGCCTGGATGTCGATGGTGATCTATGTCGCCATGGCCCTGTGGGCCGGTGTGGGCCTGGTCTTCAACGCCCGCCTGGCCTCTATGCTGGCGCTGGCGCTGGCGCCCACCGGCGCCCTCATGACCTTCATCGCCTTGTGGACCGGCGCCCTGTGGGGCAAGCCCACCTGGGGCGCCTGGTGGGTGTGGGACGCCCGACTGACCTCCGAGCTGATCCTGCTGTTTCTCTACATCGGTTACCTGTCACTGCACGCCGCCATCGATGAGCCGCGCCGCGCCGACCGCGCCGCCGCCCTGCTGGCCCTGGTGGGCGTGGTGAACGTGCCCATCATCTATTTTTCGGTGCAGTGGTGGAACACGCTGCACCAGGGTGCCTCGATCAGTGTGACCCGCTCACCCAGCATGGCAACACCGATGCTGGCGGGCATGCTGGTCATGTCCCTCGCGTTCTGGATGTACGCCATCGCCGCGGCGCTGATGCGGGTGCGCAACCTGATCCTGACGCGCGAGCGGCATGCGGCCTGGGTGCAGGAGCTCGCGGCATGACGGCCCTGCAGCTTCAATGGTCCAGCTGGACCGAATTCCTGGCGATGGGTGGCTATGGCTTGTACGTCTGGGGCTCGTTCGGGGTGACTGCCGGCGTGCTGCTGGCCGAGGTGGTGACCTTGTGGCGCCGGCGTCGCGCCCTGCTGGGTCAGATGCGGGCCCGGCGGCAAGCCCCAGGCGAGCAGGACGACTGACCGAGCGGGGCCCCTGCCCCAGGGCTGTTAGGCCGCCTGTTGGGCTGTGCGCCGCAGGTCGAGCCAGTTCTTCAGGCGCCAGACCCAGCTTCCTTCGACCGTCCAGTCTCCCCACGAGGCGATGGCCTGGCGGTCTCCACAGGTCAGGAAACGCAGGCAGCGCGTCGGTGGCATGTGGCGCGCCAGCGCCCCCGTCGAGACATGGCGGCGCAGATTGAGGCACAAGACGGATGCGGCATGCTCCGAATCCATGCCTTGGCCCATGGGCAGGTCGGCACGCGACACCACCTCACCCACGGCGAACACGGCCGGGTGGGAGCTGCTTTGCAGGGTGGGGCCGGTTAGCACGAAACCCTGTTCATCCAGGGCCAGGCCGCTGCCGGCCAGCCAGGCAGGCGCGTCCGGTGCCCAGGCGGCGATCGGGGCATCGCACACCAACCGCCCGCCACCGCGCAGGACCGCGTGCGAGGCGGTGATCTCGGTACAGGCATCCTCGATGACGGTGACCCCGAGCCGCTTGAGCGCGGCCCGGGCATGCCGCTGGAAGGATTCGGATTGATCGGCCAGCGGCGCACTGCCACCGGTCACCAGGCTGACGCGGGCCTGGGCACTCAGCCGGGCCTGCAGCGCCAGCGCCAGCTCGACCGCCAGCAGGCCGCCTCCCAGGACCACCACGCTCAACGCCCGCTCAGACGCCAGCAGGAGCAGGCCCCCCCACAGCTTGGTGAAATGCTCGATCGGCCGGGCGAACAGGGCCAGGCCCCGTGCGCCAGGGATGGCATCCCGGTTCATCGAGGCGCCCGGGTCGAGGCTCAGGACGTCATAGCCCATGACGCGGCCGTCGGCGAGGGTGACCGTGCGCTCGGCAACGTTCACCGCGCTCGGCTGGGCTGGCACGAATTGCACATTGGCAGCGTTGGCCAGGTCGGGCAGACAGACGCTGCCCTGGTCCACGCCATGGTGCCCGGCCACGAAGCCAGCGAGCATGGCCTGGCATGCCGGACGCGGAAACGGCGCCACCAGCGTCACATGCGCCGTCGCCAGACCCGTTCGGGCCAGGGAGCGCAAGACCTGGACATGCGATGGTCCCCCGCCAAGCAATAAAAGGTGTTTCATTGAAATAGAACGGTTTTCCTGCCGGCCTGCATCGTCGGGGGTAGTGGGATGCCGGCCCGGCACGCTGTTCGGGCACGCATTGTCGCCAATCACCCGTCGCTTGGCGACCCCAGCACAGCCTTCTGCAGGTTCTTTCTCCGGGTCAGAGCACCCTGGCCTGAGACCTGATGTTGCCTGCTGACTCAAGCTGGGTTAGGATGCCACGCCATGTTCGCTCGACGGATCCCCCTCTCGCTCACGCTAGGTCTGCTAGGTCTGACACCTGGCCGGGGTCTGCTCGACTTGCCGCGCACCAAGCGCCCCCACTGATCTCCCCCTGATCCCGGCCATCGCACCAGTCCCGCCTCGAGGGGACTGCAGGGGAGACGTTCACTACTCCGCACATTGCCAGGCTTCGGCCTGCTGACGACCTTCGTCCAAGGTGCGGTTCTTGAGCTTCTTCTACCAAGAGATGGCCGCCATGATGATCAAAGATCCCCACACCAAGTATTCCCCCTTTCCCGCTGTTCCCCTCGCCGACCGCCAGTGGCCCAGCCGTACGCTGGACACCGCGCCCATCTGGTTGTCGACCGACCTGCGTGATGGCAACCAGGCCCTTTTTGAGCCCATGAACGGCGATACCAAGCTGCGTCTGTTCAAGACCTTGGTCCAGGTGGGTTTCAAGGAAATCGAAGTGGGCTTCCCCGCCGCCTCCCAGACCGACTTCAATTTCGTGCGCCGCCTGATTGAGGAAGACCATCTTCCGCCGGACGTCACGCCCATGGTGATCACCCAGGCTCGCGAAGACCTGATCGAGCGCACCGTGGCCTCCCTGCGCGGTGCCCGGCGCGCCATCATCCACCTTTACAACGCCACCGCCCCGGCATGGCGCGAGATCGTGTTCGGCATGGGTGTCGATGAGGTCGTCGAGCTCGTGGCACACCACGTGGCCGTGATCAAGCGCCTGACCGACGCCCAGCCGCAAACCGAGTGGGTGCTCCAGTATTCGCCCGAGACCTTCTGCATGACGGAGCTGGACGTGTCCCTGCGCGCCTGCCACGCCGCCATCCGCACCTGGGATGCCGGCCCGGGCCGGCCGGTGATCATCAACCTGCCCACCACCGTGGAGAACGCCACCCCCAATGTCTTCGCCGACCAGATCGAGTGGATGCACCGCCACCTGGAGCGCCGCGAACACGTGGTGCTGTCCGTGCATACCCACAACGACCGGGGCACGGGCGTGGCCGCGGCGGAGCTGGCCCAGTTGGCCGGCGCCCAGCGGGTGGAGGGCTGCCTGTTCGGCAACGGGGAGCGCAGCGGCAACCTCGACATCGTGACGATGGCCCTCAACCTGTACACCCAGGGCGTTCATCCGGGGCTGGACTTTTCCGACATCAACGCGGTCGCGCGGACCATCGAGGAGTGCACCCAGCTGCCGATCCACCCGCGTCATCCCTATGTGGGCGACCTGGTGTTCACCGCGTTCTCAGGTTCGCACCAGGATGCCATCAAGAAAGGCCTGGCCGTCCAGAAGCCCGGTCAGCCGTGGCGGGTGCCCTACCTGCCGATCGACCCGGCAGACCTGGGCCGCACCTACGACAGCGTGATCCGCGTCAACAGCCAGTCTGGCAAGGGCGGGATCGCCTACCTGCTGGAGCGTGACCACGGGGTGGTGATGCCGCGGCGTATGCAGATCGAATTCAGCGCCATCGTGCAGCAGCACACCGACAGCAGCGAGACGGAGATGAGCTCGGCACAGCTGTGGGCGCTGTTCCAGGCCACCTACCTGGTGCCCGAAACCGACAGCGGAACGCTGCGCTACCTCGGCCACGCGCTGACGGCGGAAGGTGGCGCGCAGGCCATCACCCTTGAAGTCAGCATCGACGGCGAACGTCGCGTGCTGCAGGGCGTGGGCTCCGGGCCAATCGACGCAGCGGTGCATGCCCTGGGGTTGCCGCTGCGCATCGTCCACTATGAAGAACGGGCCGTGGGCTCGGGCGCCAGCGCCCAGGCCCTGGCCACGGTCGAGGCCGCGTTCGGCACGACCGCGGGAACCCGGTTCGGGGCGGGACAGGACGCGAACATCGTCACTGCCTCCCTGAAGGCCGTGCTTCACGCTGCCCAGCGCCTCGGCGCTGGCGCAGCGCTGAAGTCGGCCCAACCGGCATCGCCAGCGTCCTACCCGGCCGCCGCGTGATGAGAAGCGCGCCACGGCTCACGAGGCCGTGGCGCGCTTTGCCACCCTCTTCTGTCCACCCTCACCAGGCACAAGCGTGCTTGTGCAGATAGATGAATGGGCATCGCGCCGGCCTGCAAGAGGCCTGAGCCATGTGCACGCGTCCCATCGTCACCACCCACCTCTCTTTTCCCTTTCATTCCAAGTGCCCCCTGAGCAGGGGGGACATGCCGGCGAACGCCCGGGAATGAAGGAAACTCGGGCGTTGTTGTGCTCCCATCCTGCCCCCTGCCATGCCTTTTCTGTCCCGCGCCTCCTGCCTTTCCCGAACCGTCGTCGTCGCTGCCGCCGCTTTCGTGGCGATGAGCTTTCATTCCCGTGCGCTGCAGGCGCAGGAACTGCCCGCCGGCGTCCAGCTGGGCATGAGCGTCGAGGCCCTGCAGCAAGCGTTGCCCGGCCTGGAGCGCGTGACGCGGCCGCAGCGTCTGGCGGGTGGCCTGGCTGGCTGGTGGCGCTGGCCGGCCCAGGTGGCAGGGCTGCCGGGTTACCAGACGTTCTTCTTCCAGGCGGGCTTGCTGCGCCGGGTGGAGTTCTTCGCGGACACGCGCGACCTGCCTGATGCTGGGGCGGCCGCCTTCGAACGCATCGTCTCCTGGGGACGCAGTGTCTACGGGCCGGAGCGCGCGGCACGCGACAGCGGCAGCAGTTATGCCACCTGGGCCCTGGAAGACAGCGATGTGTACACCCAGAACGTCACCGCGCCCCAGGCAGGCGTCCGCCTGGTCTACAAGGCCCGGCAGGCACGCGACGCCAGCGCCCTGTGAGGCCCTGCAAGGCGCCGACCAGCCGGTGATGCACTGCGATTCCCCTCACGTCCCGTGAAGGCCCGTGAGCGGCACCCGGGCGGAACCCCGCCTTGTGCTACTTTCCGCGCCATCCCGTCCTCTGTCCTTGCCGTTTCTTTGATGAACAAACCTGAAATCCAGACCCTCTCGTCGTCGGTGGTCTACAAGAACCGCTGGATGACCGTGCGCGAAGACAAGATCCTGCGTGCCGATGGCTCCCCCGGGCTGTACGGTGTCGTGGAGAAAGCGGACTTCGCCATCGTCGCAGCCGTGCAGGCGGGGATGATGTACCTGGTGGAGCAGTACCGCTATCCGGTCCAGGGGCGGTTCCTGGAGTTTCCCCAAGGGACCTGCGACTCGCAGCACATGGATCCCCTGGCCCTGGCCCGGGCCGAACTGCAGGAAGAAACCGGCTTGCGGGCGCGCCACATGGTTCATGTCGCACGGCTGCACGAGGCCTACGGCTTCACCACCCAGGCCTTCAACCTGTTCCTCGCCACGGACCTCGAGCAAGGCCCCCTGCACCTCGAGCCTGAAGAGCAGGGCCTGGTATGCAAGGCCTTCGAGATCCAGCGCGTGCGCGAGATGATCTGCGACGGCACGATCACCGATTCCGCCACCGTCGCCAGCTTCGGGCTGCTGCACCTCAAGCAGTTGATCTAGCCTTGCGCGCCGGGAGAGGCGCCGGCTCGAGCCGGGGACGCAGGCCGAGCCGGCGGGCCAGACGCAGGAAGTTGCTGCGGTCCATGCCGGCCTCTCTCGCCGTCGCGGCCAGAGCGCCGTGGTGGCGTGCCAGTGCCTCTTCGATCCAGCTGCGCTGGAAGGTCTCGGTCGCCTCGCGCAGGCCAAGGCCATTCCCTGGATGACTTGGCAGCCCAGCGAGCGGCGGTCCTGCATCCCCACCGGTCGCGGACCGCGTCGCCAGCTCGAGATGGCTCGCCTCGATCGCGATCCAGCGCCCCGTGCGGCCCTGCTCCGACAAGGCACGCAAGGCGGCACGGCTGATCAGGTGTTCCAGCTCACGCACATTGCCCGGCCAGTCGTGGGCCAGCAGCGCTGCCGACGCGGCAGGAGCCAGGCGCAGGTTGCGTGCACCCAGCCGATGCTGGTTCTCCTCCAGGAAGCCGCCGGCCAGCGTCAACACGTCACGGTCCCGTTCACGCAGCGGCGGCACCTGCAGGGGATAGACCGAGAGGCGGTGGTACAGATCGGCGCGGAATCGCCCGCGCGCCACCTCCTGGGGCAGGTCGCGGTTGGTTGCAGCGAGCACGCGCACGTCGACACGCTGCAATCGGTCGCTGCCGGGGCGCTGCAGTTCTCCACTTTGCAGCACACGCAGCAGTTTGGCCTGCACGGCCAGCGGCAGTTCACCGACCTCGTCGAGGAACAAGGTGCCGCCATCGGCCAGCTCGAATTTCCCGACACGGTCGGCCACCGCGCCGGTGAAGGCACCGCGCTTGTGGCCGAACAGTTCGCTGTCGGCCAGGGTTTCCGGCAGCGCTGCACAGTTGATCTGCACCAGCGGCCGATCGCGCCGCGCCGAGCGCGCATGCAGCCGCTCCGCCACAAGCTCCTTGCCGACGCCAGTCTCGCCGAGGATCAGCACGGTCAGGTCGGAAGCGGCCACCGTGTCGATCTCCTTCTTCAGCTGGGTCATTGCCGCGCTCTTGCCCAGCAGCTCGCGCGCACGGCCGCCGTGGTGCCGCTCACGTGCTGCGGCCAGTTCCTGCGCCGTGCGCTCGGCCAGGGCCTCGATCGCCTGCTCGGCAGCGATGCCCGCCTCCAGCAGCTGCACAATCGCCCGCCGGCGCGCAGGCTCCACCGCATCGAAGGCCCGAGGGTCGAGTGCATCCAGCGTGACAAGTCCCCAGAGGCGTCCTGCGTGGTGCAGCGGCAACCCCATGCAGTCGTGAACGGCCTTCAGCTCCGGCTGGCCCTCGAGCAGGCCGTCGTAAGGGTCCGGCAGACCCGCCTCGGCCGCAAAGCGCAGCCCCTCCGGACCGCTCTGCAACAGGCGCGCCAGGCGCGGATGGGCGGCGGCCGGAAAGCGCCGGCCCAGGGCCTCTTCGAGCAGGCCGTCGACCGCGACCGGCTGCAGCACGGCCTCACCTTCAGGCAGCAGGCGCAACAGCGCGGCGGCGTCGCAAGGCACCAGGCCGCGCACGGCAGCGAGCAGTTGGCGATAGCGTGCTTCCGCAGTCATTTCGACCTGATGTTGTCCTTGAGACCTGGTGAGGAAAGCAGTCTATTTGACAGCGGCATGAAAAACTTGTTTCACATCAAGGGCTTGGGGTGCCTGACGCCCTGGCATGTTTCCTGTCTAGGAGAGAACGTCACCCACCGAACCCACCCCACACACAGGAGACCTCGTTCCTCATGTTCTCGCCCCAGACCATCGCCCTGATCCAGTCCACCGTCCCCGTGCTGCAAGCGCAGGGAGAAGCCATCACGCGGCACTTCTACCGGCTGATGCTCAGCGAGCATCCCGAGCTGAAGGCCTTCTTCAACGAAGCTCACCAGGCCGAAGGCACCCAGGCGCGTGCGCTGGCCGCTGCGGTCCTGGCCTATGCCAGCCACATCGACCGGCTGGAGGCGCTGGCTCCGGCGCTACCCCGGATCGTGCAAAAGCACGTGGCGCTGGGCGTGCAGCCTGCGCACTATCCCATCGTCGGCGCCTGCCTGCTGCGGGCAATCCGCGAAGTGCTTGGCGCAGAGGTCGCGACCGATGCGGTCATCGCCGCCTGGGGCGAGGCCTACGGTGCCTTGGCCCAGTTGCTGATCGACGCCGAGGAGCAGGTGTACGCGGAAACTGCCACGCGGCCCGGCGGCTGGCGCGGCCTGCGTGCGCTGCGCGTGATCCGCAAGGAACGCGAGAGCGAGCTGATCACCTCCTTCTACCTGGCGCCCGTGGATGGCCAGACGCTGCTGGCCTTCCGGCCCGGGCAATACCTGACCCTGGCGCTGGAGCTCGACGGAATGACCGTGCGGCGCAACTACTCGCTTTCCGATGCGCCGGGCAAGCCCTGGTACCGCATCAGCGTCAAGCGCGAGGCGGGCGGCCGCGTGTCGAACTGGCTGCACGACCACGTCGAGGTCGGCGCGGTGGTTCAGGCTCAGGCGCCTGCGGGAGAGTTCACGCTGGACGAGGCGGCCAAACGCCCGCTGCTGCTGGTGACGGGCGGCGTGGGCATCACGCCGGCGATGGCGATGCTGGAGGCCGCGGCCAGCAGCGGGCGACCGATCCGGTTCGTCCACGCCGCCAGGAATGGTGACGTGCACGCCTTCCGGGGACGGGTCGATGAACTTGCACGGGCGCATGCCAACGTCGAAGCCTTCTACGTCTACGACGAACCGCGTGCTGGCGACAAGCCGCATGCGGTGGGCCGGATCGACCAGGCGCTGCTGGCGCGCCAGTTGCCGGCCGACCGCGACGTGGACCTCTACCTGCTGGGGCCTCGGCCCTTCATGCAGTCGGTGTACGCGAGCAGCCTGGCGCTGGGCGTGCCACCCGCGCAACTGCGCCATGAGTTCTTCGGCCCGACCGAAGCCCTGCGCGGCGCAGCTTGAAGACGGCCTGGGCCGCTCACATCCGTGCCAGGCAGGACCCTGGAGGGCCTTGCAAGCCACCAGATCTCCTCAGTCGAACGCACTGTTCAGCGGCTCCAGCGTCATGTCGTCGCACCACATCTTGCCCGTGACCACGCTGCCGAAAAAGCCCAATCGACAGGTCAACGTGGCCGTGCTTGCCTCCGGATGGAAAGTCACACATGCCCGTTGCCAGTCAAACGTTCCCGACACGCTTTCCGACCGGATGAACCCGCCCAGCACCGAGATGTTGGCGCCTACGGGGGCATCGGCGTCCGTTGCAATGTTCTCGCCCCGGATCCAGCCACAGAGCTGGTAAGTCTTGGCGGTGTCAAGGTTCGACACCGTTTGAATCCATCTGGCATCGTTCGGGCTTGCGGATGTGATGCTGGCACTGCGCGACCCGGTTCGACTCACCCGGCGGTCCCAGGAAAAAGCGGAAGTTTGCAGCCATGCGTCGGTACCCCAGGCATCAGGCAATGCATCCTGGCCCTGCTCGAAGGAAAAGTTGTCGAACACGTTGAGGCCGTCGGAAGGCGGAAGGGGCGCCACTTGAACGTTGAAGCCGATACCCCCGTTGCCCGTTCTGTAGAGGTTGTCGACCCTGAAGACCTCCGTGCCGCCGAAATACGAACGCAGCACCAACGGTCTTTTCATCGCGGCGTTGTCCAGGAACAAGAAATCATTCAACGCCGGATAGTCATTGGCTGCAATGCTCCCATCGGCAGCCTCCAACTTCACCAAAGGGGGGTCCATCCACTGATTGGAACTTTCCAGGACGTGATAGATGGCCAGCCCGTCGTAAGGCGGGGCTTGGGAGCCGAAACCAGCGTCCGGTCTGCGCCTGTATTCGATCAAGAAGTATTCGGCTGGCCGCGAGGTATTGATGCGGACGACCTCCACGCGGTGGCTCGGTGACGGGAGCTGCACGTTCTGGCTCCCTGGAGCCAGCAGATGAGGCTTCACCCAGCCCATCTGAACCCGCTCGTAGGCGGAAGGGCCCAGCTGTCCGACATCAAAGTGAGGTAGTGAAGGGTGTCGTAAGGGCCGTACAGATCGGGTATGCCGAGCGTGTGGGCCAGCTCATGATTGAAGTTGCCTGTCGCTCCGACAGCGACGCTGTCGCTGTCCTGGCCATCGACAAAAATGTTGACGCCCCCGTTGCTGGAGGTGCCGCCGATCAGATAGTCGAAGGCTTGCCCGTGGTTCGATGCAATGACCCAGGCACTGTCGATCACGCCGTCACGGTTGGCATCGTATTTTCGAGGGTCGACCTGTTGCCGGATCAACGCGCCCACAGCCGATCGGTATTCCGCATAACTGGCGTAGGCATCCGCCCGCAAAGTGACGGGCAAGGTGACCCGGATGATGTCCCACTGAAACGTTTCCTGGCCCCGGGTCAGCCAGGCCCAGTGTTCCTCCATCTTTCGCAGCTGGCTGGCGAGTTCGTCGATGTTGTTGATGCCCCGCCCCTGCCAGCTTTCCAGCGTGCTGTCAGCGAAGTCGGCGACCACAGCCAGCCCTCTGCGATGGGCCACATGGAAAGTGGTCGGGCCCCGGAAGTGATGTTTGTGAATCAGGCGAGTTGGCGCACCACTGCCGAACAACGACCGGTGGTGATCGTCCCAGGCCCTGGGCGAGGGTCTTGGAGCCAGAGGGCTTGTTGCAGGTGCTTGAGAGGCTGCGTGATCGGGTCCGGCAGCCTGGGCTGAAAGCCAGAGCAGCGTGAAAGCGGAAACCATGAGGACTGCAGTGAGATGGCATCTCCGGCGAGTTGTTGCCATGTGCGCCTCCTTGTGCTTGTTACATGGGTCCAGTGAGTCTGGGCGGGCGGCCATGGTGAGGAAACGGAGCCTGCGCAGGATTGATTTTTCTCAACCCTTTGTCTCCGTCTGCGGGACAACCTGTCTGCGGTATCGTGTCGTCAATACACCATGAGCCCGTGGATTGGGTTGGCTGGTCAGCATTGCGCTCTGGCGCCTCTACGCGATGCGCGACATGCGGCGTCTTGGCACGTCCTGAACGGCAAAGCCCCGGCAACGCAGTGTTGGCGGGGCTTTCAGAGGTTCAGTGACACGTTGTGAGCCGAAGTTAACGAGAAAGCTCGACTGCAGAAATGCGAACGCGGGCGATTCCAATTTTCCACTTTAAAGCGCGACCAGGTTGGCGCCGTCTGCCAACCGAACACCAGGGAAACCGCCGGGGCTGGTGGCAGCCTGTCCCGGAGAAGGGCTGCCGCAGCGGAGCCGGCGTGCGGGAAGAAGCGGATGTCGTGTCGGTGTCATGGGGACCTCATTCGAAGGAAGACGTGGACTGACACGGCCATGCCCTGGGACGGGGTTAGGGCCTGTTCCTTTGAGATTCCACTGCTAAAGGCTCTGCCTCACCGCTGTTGGCATCGAGTGGAACGCCCTTGAACAAAATCGCTCCCAGATAGACCCCTGCGGCAGCCTGCCTCGAATGACCAGCCAGTTCTGCAACAGCTTTGCGTGCACGGCACTCAACCTCAGGCGCCGGCCTACGACCACCACGCACCGGCGACGACGTGCCACTCATCGCTTCATAACAGCATTCCGGCAAGCCCCTCCTGGGGTGGGCAGGGGGGCTGGGCTGGCTGGTCAGCGTGGCGCTCTGGCGCTTCCATGCCATGCGCAACGTTCGGCGCGAACTCGTGACGGCGCTTCAGCTTGCTGCCGGCGTGTCTGGCAGGAAAGATCCTGGTTGAGAGGCGAGATGCCGAGCAGTGCGAACTGCAGGCGTTGTTCATGACGGAATAGAACGGATGGAGATGTTCCCATTGGGCGGGAACTTCAGAGAAGTTTTCATTCCAATTCCCTGCTCCGCGAAAAACGTCTCTCTGGCCTGAGTCTGCAGCGTGAACTGTTCCACTCGGCAGTGCGGTCAGCAGTTGATCATGTCAACCGTTTCTTATACATTTGTGCGGCGATTTGCCGTACAAATCCAGAAGGATCACTTGCATGCCAGCCATCCAGACCGCCCGTCTTGAAGCCCGGATCAGCACGGATCTGCATGCCATGCTCAAGCGTGCTGCGGAGCTACAAGGCCGTACCATGACCGATTTCGTCGTCGACGCTGTTCAGGAAGCCGCACAACGCGCCATCGAACAGGCCGAGGTGATCCGGCTCTCTCTGGCCGATCAGCAGTGTTTTGCCCAAGCGCTTGCAGAGCCACCTCAACCCACCCCGGCTTTGAAGCGAGCTTTCGCTCGTCGCAGCAAGCTCTTGCGCGCCGAATGAGTGCGCCCTTCCAGATCGCCCTGCTGGACACCTCGCATGACCGCACCTCGTTCAACAGCCCGTCAGAACCGTTGAACCGCTACCTGCGCGAGCAGGTCACCCAGGACATTCGCCGACGTGTGGCGGCCTGCTTCGTCGCGCTCACCGACGACCAGCGCATCGCCGGTTACTACACCCTGGCCTCTGCCAGCCTGCTGCTGGCCGATCTTCCCGCTCACATCAGCAAGAAGCTCCCCCGCTACCCGACCGTCCCCGCCGTTCGCATGGGCCGCCTGGCCGTCGATCAGGCGTTCGCCGGTCAGGGCCTCGGTGGTGCGCTGCTGGCCGATGCGCTCTCTCGCACCGCCCGCTCAGAGATCGCCGCGTATGCCTTGATGGTCGATGCCAAAGACGAGTCTGCTGCCGCCTTCTACCTGCATCACGGCTTCATCGCTTTGCCTGATTCGGCTCGCACCTTGTTCTTGCCCCTGGCGACCATCAGGCTCACTCAGTGAAACGTGACACCGGTTCCTCTCGTTCTCCCTCCGGCGTGGGGGTAAAAAAAGCAGCGAATCAACCCACTCCGCCGTTTTACCCCCATCTTTACCCCCAGACCACCTGGGATACCATGGCACCTCCCGGCACGTCCTGAAACGTAAAAAAGCCCCGAAACGCAGTGTTTCCGGGGCTTTCAGAGGTTCAGTGGCACGTCGTGGATCAACGTGAAACTTCAAATTGGTGGCCAAGGGCGGAATCGAACCACCGACACGCGGATTTTCAATCCGCTGCTCTACCAACTGAGCTACTTGGCCGAAGCCGCGCAGTATACCAGCACCTGGACGGGCTGGGTACCCCGGCAAGAAAGGCTTCGTCTTCCTACACCGTGCTGCGCTTGTTGCGCGAGAGGTCGACCCCCAGCTGCTTGAGCTTGCGGTAGAGGTGGGTCCGCTCCAGGCCGGTCTTCTCGGCCACGCGTGTCATGCTGCCGTTCTCCTGCGCAAGGTGGAATTCAAAGTAGCTCTTCTCGAACACGTCCCGCGCCTCACGCAAGGGACGGTCCAGGTCGAAGCTTTGGGCGGACTGCGGTCCGGTGGGCGCCGGCATCGTCATGGCCCCGCCCGGCGTGCCGGGTGTCCCGGGGGCGTTCATCGGTGCGAAGGCCGCGCCTTCCCCGCGTCCTGCGGTGGCGTTCGGCGTGCGGGGGGCAGGCTTGACCAGGCTCTGCTCCACCGCCCGCAACAGCTTCTGCAAGGTGATGGGCTTTTCAAGGAAATTCGATGCACCGTACTTGGTGGCCTCGACGGCCGTGTCGATCGTGCCGTGACCGCTCATCATGATCACGGGCATCGTCAGCTGGCCGGTGGCACCCCACTCCTTCAATAGCGTCACGCCATCGACGTCGGGCATCCAGATGTCGAGCAGCACCAGGTCCGGACGCTGCCGCTCACGGAACGCGCGGGCCTGCGCGGCATCCTCGGCGAGTTCGACCGCGTGGCCCTCGTCCGTCAGTATTTCGGACAGCAGTGCCCGAATTCCCAATTCATCATCAACAACAAGAATGTTAGCCATGGAACCTTATTGAGCCCGCGGTTCAGAAGAATCGGCCACAGCGGCAGGGCTGTGAGGCGGTGCAAATTTTGAAAATGATAGCGAAACTTGCGCCCCCCGGAAGAGGGAGCCATCGGTTGAGCCCCTCGATTGAGGGCCATTGCCCGCCTCCGAGGGTGCCAAATTGGCTATTCTCACGCGCGCACCGTGTTCGTCCGCGATTTTTTTCACGACCGCGAGCCCCAGACCGGTGCCCTTGCTCTTGGTGGTGACATACGGTTCGAAGGCCCGTTTGAGCACTTTTTCCGGAAAGCCTGGGCCGTTGTCGAGAATGTTCAAGCGCACGGCACGCAATTCACCCTGCTCGGTGCGCGTCGCCTCGGTGCGCACCACGACTTGGCCGTCGGGCTGGTCGGCCACCGCATCCAGGGCGTTTTGCACGAGGTTGTGGATGACCTGGCGCAGCTGGGTGGTGTCACCCTCGATCGCCGGCAAATCCTTGCCCAGCTCGGCGTGCAGGTGCCCGGACTCCTGGGCCGTGCCATAGAGAGTCAGCACCTCAGTGATCAGGCTGTTGAGGTCGATGCTGGTCAGCTGGGCCGCTGGCAGGCGCGCATAGTCCCGGAATTCATTGACCAGGGTCTTCATGGCCTGCACCTGGTTCACGATGGTGCCCACGCAGCGCACCAGCATGGCCTGGTCGGCGCCCTCCAGCTTGGCTTCCAGCTTGTGCTGCAGCCGCTCGGCCGACAGCTGAATCGGCGTCAGGGGGTTCTTGATCTCGTGCGCCAGGCGGCGCGCCACCTCGCTCCAGGCCGCGCTGCGCTGGGCCGAGACCACGTCGGAGATGTCGTCGAACACCATCAGGCGCGCACCGTGCGGCAGGTTGGCCCCGCGCACCAGCAGCGTCAGCGGCTCGCGCTCGGGTCCGTTCCCCGCCGGCTGCAGGACGAAGGAGTCCTGCCACTGGTCGCGCTCACCCGCCTCCGGGCTGCTGGCATGCAGCTCGAAGCGCTGCCAGATGGCCTGGGCGAAGGCTTCCAGGCCCGGCACCTCGGCCAGTTGGCGGTGCTGGTAGACCGACAAGGGCAGGCGCATGACCCGCGTGGCGCCAGGGTTGACGGTCTCGATGCGGCGCTCACGGTCGAACACGATCACGCCGGCGGTCAGGTTGTCGAGGATGGTCTGCAGGTTGGTGCGCGCGCCCTCCACCTGGGCCACGCTGCGCTGGGCCAGCGCGCGGGCGTCGGCCAGCTGCTGGGTCATGTCGGCGAAGGAGCGCGTCAGGCCACCCAGCTCGTCGCGCGAAGCGAAGACGGGCTTGGCGCTCAGGTCACCCTCGGCCACCTGGCGCATGCCCTCGGCCAGCAGCAGGAGGGGACGCGCGAGCTGGTTGGCCACTGTCACCGCCAGCAGCAGCGCCGCGAAGATCGCCAGGATCAGCGCCAAGGTCAGGGTGCCGATGTACATCTTGCGCAGCCCGGCCCGCGCCAGGGAGCGCTGCTGGTACTCGCGGTAGGCGGACTGCACGGACAGGGCGTTGTCGGCCAGATCGGCGGGCAGCAGCTGGGTGACGTAGAGGTAGCGGTCCTGGCGCGACAGTTCAATGTCGGTGCTGGGGATGTAGGCCAGGGCCCGGATACGCGGCGGGCCGCCCGGGCTGGCATTGGACACGGGGTTGGTGTCGTCCTCCAAGCCCTCGAGTTGGCTCACCACCCGGGCGTTGCGCGCCTGGCGCAGCAGCCCGGCGGATGGCCGGTCCGGCGCCAGGGAGGCGGAGGAGCTGCCTGCCGTCAGCAGCGCCTGGCCGTTCGGGCCGATGATGGCGATGTCCTGCACCGACAGCTGCTCGCGCAGGCGCTCCAGCGCCAGGGCCTGGCGGGCGCCCCGGATCTCGCCCAGCCGCTCGGCCGCGCTCTGGGTCTTGAGGGCGAGGTCGTTGACCTGGGCGTCAAGGGTGCTGCGGCCCAGTGCCAGCCCCGCATCCAGGGCGCCTTCGACCTTGACGTCGAACCAGCTCTCGATGCTGCGCGAGACGAACTGGAAACTGACCGTGTAGATCAGCAGCCCCGGCAGCACGCCCACCAGGGCGAAGAAGGCGGCCAGCTTGAGCAGCAGGCGGCTGCCGAACTTGCCGCGCGACACGCGCCGCCACAGCCGCACCGCTGTGACGCCGATCACCAGCAGAAGGATGCCCGCCACCGCCACGTTGACCCAGAACAGCCAGGCGTAGTGGCGCTCGTAGAACGCCCGGTTGTTGGTGGCCACGGCCAGCACGAAGGCCAGCACGAGGCCGGTGCCGGTGGCGGCCACCAGCGAGATCAGGAGAGCCCAGCGGGATGCTTTGGTCATGCGCGAAAAGGGTCCGTCATCAGAATGATTTCATCCATCCATCGTCGAAAAACGGCGCACCCGGCTACTTGGCGGACGCCTCGTCCGCCACTGCGGCAGCAGCAGAAGCGGAGGTCGCCGGTGCGGGCGCGGTCCGGGCAGGCAGGCGCTGGGTGCGCTGGATCAGCAGCAGCCAGTCGGACTGCCCGCCGATGCCGATCTGCATCGGCCGCGGCAGCAGGCTCGTGTCGAGCTGGTAGGTGAATTGCAGGTGGTACTTGCCCGCCGGGGCGACATCGGCCGCCTCGGCCACTTTCCAGCGGCTCACGTGCTGCATCGAGGCCAGCGCGTCAGGCAGGGCATCGAAGACCTGGTTCAGGCCACCGAGGCTGACACGGTACTGGCGGGTCAGCGGCTGGTAGGACAGCCGCCACATGCGCGTGGCGCGGGCCACGCGCTGGTCACGCCAGTACCAGCGCTCGCGGAACACCTGGGCCTCGACCACGAAGTTCAAGGCCACGCCCTTCTGCAGCGCCTCCTCGATCACCGGGTTGAGTTCGAAGTTGGTGACGAAGTCGAGGTACACCCCGTCGTCGGTATGGGCAAGCTCGAAGCTGGGCAGCGCCTCCGCCGCCTCCGCGGCGCGGATCGACGGCCCCGCCAGGAGAAGGAGCGCCCAGGCCAGCCCCACCAGCAGGAGCCGGGCATGCGCCAGCCACCGCCGGCCGAGACCTTCGCCACCACGTGCCCGATCGGCAAGAAGAAAAGGGGAGGGACACATCATCACCGGGGTATTACATCATTCCCGGCCTGGCCGGGATTCCACGATGCAGGAAGGCAGGGCCGCCCCACACGCATCGCCAGGGCCAAAGGCCGCACAATCGGGGGTTTTGCGAAAGCCGGGGCGTCAAGGAGATTGAACCTTGCCGGGCCCGGGCCCTCTGACGAGTGCGTCGCACACCAGTGCCTCAACGCCTGCCGCCTGGAGTTTTTGCCACCATGAAACCTCGAACCCAACGCGCACTGGCCATCGCCCTCGGCCTGATCACCCTGGGCGTGGCCTGCGCCTTGGTGCTCAACGCCTTCAACAGCAACCTGGTGTTCTTCTTCAGCCCGACCCAGGTGCTGGCCAAGGAGGCGCCGCGCGACCGCAGTTTCCGGCTGGGTGGGCTGGTCGAGGCCGGCAGCGTGCAGCGCGACCCCAACGGGCTGACGGTGCGCTTCGTGGTGACCGACACAGTGCAGAAGATCCCGGTGACCTACAGCGGCCTGCTGCCCGACCTGTTCCGCGAGGGCAAGGGGGTGGTGGCCCAGGGCAAGCTCGGGGCGGACGGCGTCTTCCGGGCCGAGCAGGTGCTGGCCAAGCACGATGAGAACTACATGCCGCCGGAGGCCGCGCAGGCCCTGAAGAACGCCCGCAGCAGCAGGCCCGGCGGTCCGCAGTCCACCCCGACCCTGGTCACCGACAAGCCCTGAGCGAGAGCCCCATCCATGATTGCCGAACTTGGTCACTTCAGTCTGATCCTCGCCCTGGCGATGGCCCTGTCGCAAAGCGTGCTGCCGCTGCTGGGCGCGCACCGCGGACACGCCGCCTGGATGGCCCTGGCAAGGCCTTCGGCCTGCGGGCAGTTCCTGTTCATGGCGCTGGCCTACGGCTGCCTCACGGCGGCCTTCGTCGGCAACGATTTCTCGGTGCTGCTGGCCGCCGAGCACTCGAATTCGCAGTTGCCCCTGGTGTACCGCTTCACCGCCGTGTGGGGCAACCATGAGGGCTCGATCCTGCTGTGGACCTTGATCCTGTCGGGCTGGACGCTGGCGGTGGCGCTGCGCTCGCGGCAGCTCGACACGCCCACCGCCGCCCGCATCCTCGGGGTGATGGGGCTGGTGAGCTGCGGCTTCATGCTGTTCACGCTGTGCACCTCGAACCCGTTCGAGCGGCTGCTGCCGGGGGCCCCGGACGGCAAGGACCTCAACCCGCTGCTGCAGGACCCGGGCATGGTGATCCACCCGCCGATGCTCTACATGGGCTACGTGGGTTTCGTGGTGGCCTTCGCCTTCGCCGTAGCGGCCCTGCTGGCGGGCCGGCTGGACAGCGCCTGGGCCCGCTGGTCGCGGCCCTGGACCACGGTGGCGTGGTGCTTCCTGACGGTGGGCATCGCGCTGGGCAGCTTCTGGGCGTACTACGAACTGGGCTGGGGCGGCTGGTGGTTCTGGGACCCGGTGGAGAACGCGTCCTTCATGCCCTGGCTGGCCGGCACGGCGCTGATGCATTCGCTGGCCGTCACGGAAAAGCGCGGGGGCTTCAAGGTGTGGACCTCGCTGCTGGCGATCGTCACGTTCTCGCTCTCGCTGCTGGGCACCTTCCTGGTCCGCTCGGGCGTGCTGAGTTCGGTGCATGCCTTCGCCTCCGACCCGACACGCGGGCTGTTCATCCTCACGCTGCTGGCGGTGGTGGTGGGCGGCTCGCTGCTGCTGTTCGCCTGGCGCGCGCCCAAGGTCGGGCTGGGCGGGTCGTTCGAACTGGTGTCGCGCGAGTCGATGCTGCTGGCGAACAACGTGCTGCTGGTGGTGGCCATGGCCGCAGTCCTGCTGGGCACGCTGTACCCGCTGATCATCGACGCCCTGGGGATGGGCAAGCTCTCGGTGGGACCACCCTACTTCGACACCGTGTTCGTGCCGCTGCTGACGCCGGCCCTGTTCCTGATGGGGATCGGGCCGATCGCGCGCTGGCGCCAGGCGCCGGTGATCGAGCTGGCGCAGCGGCTGCGCTGGGCGGCCGGGGTGAGCCTCGCCAGTGCCGCCCTGCTGCCGCTGCTGCTGGGCCGCTGGTCGCCGATGGTGGCCTTCGGCTTCCTGCTGGCGGCCTGGATCGTCACCACCGCGGCGGCCAACCTGTGGAGCCGCCTGAACGCCGGCACGGGAGGCGGCTGGCTGCAGCGGCTGCGGGTGCAGCCGGGCAGCTACTACGGCATGCTGCTGGCCCACCTGGGCGTGGCGGTGTTCATCGTCGGGGTGACGGTGGTGGGCGGTTTCGCCAGCGAGAACGACGTGCGCATGGAGCCCGGCCAGAGTGCCAGCGTGGGTGGCTTCGACTTCCGGCTCGACCAGGTGGTCGAGGTGCCGGGCCCCAACTACAGCGCCGCCCAGGCCCGCCTCACCGTGACCCGCGAAGGCCGGCCGGTCGCAGTCCTGACGCCGGAGCGGCGCATCTACCACGTGCGCCGCATGCCGATGACGGAGGTGGCCATCGACCGCGGGCTCACCCGCGACCTGTACGTGGCCCTGGGCGAGCCGGTCAGCGCGACCGCCTGGAGCGTGCGCCTGCACCACAAGCCGTTCGTGAACTGGATCTGGCTGGGCTGCGTGCTGATGGCGCTGGGCGGCGCGCTGGCGGTGATGGATCGCCGCTACCGCCTGCGCCGCACGGCCGCCGCCAGCGCCGCGGCCGCGCCGGCCGGCAGGCCCGCCGGGAGCGTCCCCCCCGTGCAGACGGAGGCGGCGTGATGAGCCAGGCGAACCCTGCCGCGCTCCGGCGTTACCTCTGGCCCGCCATCGTCCTGCTGCTCTTCGTGGCGCTGCTGGGCTTCCTGGCACGCGGCCTGCGGCTCGACCCGCACGAGGTGCCCTCGCCGCTGGTGGGCCTGCCCGCCCCGGCGTTCCAGCTGCCGCGACTGGATGACCCTCAGGCCACGCTGTCGCCGCAGGACCTGCGCGGCAAGGTGTGGCTGCTCAACGTCTGGGCCTCGTGGTGCGTGTCGTGCCAGCAGGAGCATCCGCTGCTGGTGAGCCTGGCGCGCAGCGGCCAGGTGCCGCTGTACGGGCTGAACTACAAGGACCAGCGCGAGGCCGCGCAGGCCTGGCTGGCGCGGCATGGCAACCCGTATGTGCACTCGCTGTCGGACAGCGACGGGCTGGTCGGCATCGACTATGGCGTGTACGGCGTGCCCGAGACGTTCGTGATCGACAAGGCCGGGATCATCCGCTACAAGCACATCGGCCCGGTCACCCCGCAGGCGCTGCGCGACACCCTGCTGCCCTTGGTGGAGAAACTCAATGCGTCCTGACATGCCGTGCAACCGGCGCCGACTGGTGCGACTGGGGCTGGGACTGGCAGCCTGGCGCGCCAGCAGTGCCTGGGCCCAGCTGCCGCTGGCGGCCTCCGCGCCGTCGACCGCCGCCTCGGCCTCAGCCCCCGGGCTGGCCACACCGCTGGTCGCCGACCCGGCGCTGGAAGCGCGCGTGATGGCCGTGGCGCAGGAGCTGCGCTGCCTGGTGTGCCAGAACGAGACCATCGCCGCCTCCCAGGCCGACCTGGCCCAGGACCTGCGCGCGCAGATCCGCCTCAAGCTGCAGCAGGGCCAGTCGCCCCAGCAGATCGTGGACTTCATGGTGGCGCGCTATGGGGACTTCGTGCGCTACCGGCCAGCGTTCAAGGGCACCACCCTGCTGCTGTGGCTAGGGCCCTTCGCCTTTCTGCTGGCCGCGGTGGCAGGGCTGGCCTGGGTCATCCGGCGGCGGCGCCAGCTGCCGGCCCAGGCGCTGAGCGAGGCCGAGCAGGCACGTGCGCGGGCCTTGCTGCAATCGGCACTGGAGGCTGATGCGCCGCCGTCCGCGCCGGCCTCGTCTTCCTCCTCCTATTCTCTTCCGGCTTCCTCCTCATGATGGTCACTTTCTGGATCGCCGCGGCCGGCCTCGTGGCCCTGGCGCTCGGCGTGCTGCTGCCGCCGCTGTTGAGGCACCGCCCCGCCGCACCCGCACCGGCTCCCCGCGCCAACCTGCGCATCCTGCAGGAGCACATGCGCCAGCTCGACGCGGAACGGGCGGCCGGCCAGCTGGACGCCGCGCAGTACCAGGAGGCCCGCGCCGACCTGGAGCGCCGGACACTGGAGGAAGAAGGCGCCGCGGCTGCGCCCGACACAGGGGCATCGCCCGCCGGCACCCGCCGCGCCCCGCGCACGGCCCTGGCGCTGGGCCTGCTCGTGCCCGCCCTGGCGGTGGGCTTGTATCTGAGGTTCGGCACGCCACAGGCCTTGCAGCCGCAGGCGCAGACGGCGCGGGCTGATGGTGAGCAAGGACATCCCGACATCGACCTCCCGCAACTGAACGCGATGGTCGACAAGCTGGCGCAGCGCATGGCCCAGGAGCCCAACAACGTCGAAGGCTGGACCCAGCTGGGCCGCGCCTTCGCCATGCTGCAGCGCTTCGAGGAGGCGCGCCAGGCGAACCAGCACGCCATCGCGATCTCGCCCCCCAACGCGCAGCTGCTGGCCGACCAGGCCGACGTGCTGGCCATGCTGCAGGGCCAGACCACCGACGGCGAGCCCGACCGGCTGATCGCCCAGGCGCTGCAGATCGACCCCCACAACCTCAAGGCCCTGGCGCTGGCGGGCAGCGCGGCGTTCGAGCGGGGGGACTTCAACCTCGCGGCACAGCACTGGGCCCAGGCCCTGCAGCTGGCACCTGCCGGCACCGAGCTGGCGAACAGCCTCGAAAGCAGCCTGGCCGCGGCACGCCACGAGGCACAGGCGGGCACGGCGCCACCACGCACGGGCGAGCGGCCGGCACAGCCTGCGGCGGCCGAGCCGGCCCGCCCGGCCGCGAGCACCCCTGCCGGCGCGCGGATCACCGGCACGGTGCAGCTGGCGCCCGAGCTGGCCGGGCGCGTGGCACCGGGCGACACACTGTTCGTCTTCGCGCGCGCCGCCGAGGGACCGCGCATGCCGCTGGCCATCGTGCGCACCACGGCGCAGGCCCTGCCTCTGAGCTTCACCCTGGACGACAGCAGCGCGATGTCGCCGCAGTCGCGCCTGTCCCAGTACGAACGCGTCGTGGTGAGCGCGCGCATCTCCAAGTCGGGCGATGCCCTGCCTCGCAGTGGTGATTTGACGGGGCAGTCGGTGCCCCTCGGCAACACCGCGCAAGGGGTGCGGATCACCATCGATTCGGTGCAGCCGTAGTGGTGGCTCACTGACTCGAACAGCGGCGCATCGCGGGCCCTGGCTGCGGCCACGGACAACCGGTGTTCATGCGGGGTTCATGCGGAACTGCCGTGTCCTGGATCACGAGGATCAGCGGGCGCGCAAGTGGGGGGTTTTCGAAGGCAAGGCCCCCCCCTAAGATGAATGGGTGAACGAATCCTCCCCGCCCATCATCAAACAGCTGCCGCTGTTTCCGCTGCCCACCGTGCTGTTCCCCGGTGGGTTGCTGCCCTTGCGGATTTTCGAGGTGCGCTACCTGGACATGATCAAGCGCTGCCACCGGGCCAAGGTGCCGTTCGGCGTGGTGGCCACCATGCCCTCCCCGTGGGACAAGCCGGCGCGGCCGCTGTTCGAGGAATCCCGCCTGCGCGACGACGACGAGGACGGCATCGAAGGCTTCGCCCCCGAGACCTTCCACCCCATCGGCACGCTGGCCTACATCAACCAGGTCGAGCACCCGCAGCCCGGTGTCATGATGATCCGCTGCACTGGCGGCCAGCGTTTCCAGATCCATGCCTGCCAGCAGCGCCGCTTCGGCCTGTGGGTGGCCGACGTGGCCCTGCTCGACAACGACCCCACCATTCCCGTGCCGCCCGACCTGATCCCGGGCAGCGAGACCCTGCAGCAGCTGGTGCGCAGCATGGAGCAGCAGCTGGACAACATCTCCCAGATGCCCCTGGCCCTGCCCTACCACTGGAACGATTGCGGCTGGCTGTCGAACCGCTGGTGCGAACTGCTGCCGGTGGACATGGAGCAGAAGCAGCGGCTGATGTCGCTGGACAACCCGCTGGTGCGGCTGGAGCTGGTGACCGACCTGCTCGACCAGATGGGCCTGAGCCAGCCGATGCACCCGCAAGCCTGAGCGGCGCGACCCGGCTGGCCACCCAGGCCAGCCGCCCCTCGCACGTCAGCGGCGTGCGATCAGCATGCCCAGCAGCAGGCCCACACCGGCCGCCACACCCATCGCGGCATAAGGGTGCGCACGCACGGCCTGGTCAGTGGCCTGGACGGCGCGGCGGGCTTGCAGCGCGGCGGTTTCCTCCAGGTGGGCCAGCCCGTCCCGGGCCTCGTCCAGCGGACCGGACAGCTTGCCGCGCACGCTGTCGAACTGGACCTGGCCGGCGCGCTGCGCGTTCTTGAGCAACTGGTCGGCTTCGTCGACCATGTGCTGGAAGCCCTGGGCCACGCGCTCGCGGGCATCGGCGTCAGGGGCGGGATGGGTGCTGCTGGACATGCGGACTCCTGTGAGTGAAGTGATCGTGCAAGTGATTGCGGGGAACTGTGCATGGTACGCCGCCGCACCCACTCGCCCGCCCGCCTTTTTCAGCGCAGACCCCTCATCAATCCGGCGCGGACCACGCATGCACGAGAACGTGCTCGCAGGTCTTGAACACCAGGTAGGCCAGCAGGCTGCCATAGCCCGACAGCAGCAACTCCAGCAACTGGCGCAAGCCGCCATCCTCCCACGCCTGCCAGCCATGCTCGTTCAGCAGGGCCAGGTTGGCGGCGAGCAGGTGGATCAGATTCAGCGAGCCCAGGCCGAACAGCAGGAAGGCCAGGCCCATGACGAGGAAGCTCAACCAACGACGCGACAGCACCCAGCGGTGCAGGCCGCGCTTCAACAGCCGGCCGGGCGCAGGCCAGCGCCTCGCGCGCGGGGAAGGGCATGCTTCCTGGGAGAGCGGCGGCGGGCTCATGCCGGTATGGGTTCCGCCAGTCGCCAGCCCCCCAGCCAGCCGTCTGCCAGCCAGGCCTGCAGGGCAGCGACCACGCGTGCCACGGCGTCCTCCGTTTCGCCGACCTGCTGCGCGGCCAGGGCACACAGGGCGGCGAAAGGCTGACCCGCCTGCATGGCCGCCAGCAAGGGTTCATCGGCAGGCTCGACCGAGCGCCAGCGCGTGTCCAGCCCCACCCGCCAGGCGGCCAGGACATGGTGGTGAGCCTGCGGTTCGGGCAACGCCGGCTCCGCGGCGTCCACGCCGTCGGCCTCCAGGTCTTTCAAGGCCTGCCAGACTGGCTCCACCGCCCAGGCCAAGGGCACGATCTGCACGCCGGGATGGCACTCGAACACCAGGCGCGGCCAGTCTTCGGCGGCCACGCCAGCCAGCGCGGCAGGCGTCAATGGCGCGGCGTCGCTGGCGTCGAAGGCCGTGCGCAGGGCCCATTCCATGCGCGCCAGATCGGCCAGGGCCGGGTGCGGCACCAGGTCTTCGCGCGCCATCATGAAGTCGACCAGCTGGCCGCCGTACCAGCGGATGGACGGGTGGCGCGAGGGGTGGGCCTCGATGTAGGCGCGGGCCAGCGCCTCGAAGGCCTCGTCGCCCATCACCCGGGGCAGCAGGCCGAAGTTGTCGCGCAAGGCCGCCGTCAGGCGCGCGGTGTAGGCGAACTGGTAGACGCGCAGCAAGGGCGGCCGGCCAGCGGCCACGCGCAAGGGCGGCGCCAGCGCATCACACCCCAGGACGACGGCCGCCTGGAAGGCGGCCTGCTGGGCGCGCAGGACGGCCGTCGCGTTCAATGGCTGCGGGGTCGCAGATGGCGTCATGCGGCCTCCAATGGCATGGCATGGCCTGGTTCAAGCGCGCGATGCTGGATGCGGCGGGCCTGGTCCAGCTCGGCCAGCAGCTCGGGCAGCGGGGGAATGTGGTCGTCGCGCTCGATCATGGTCGGCACGGCACCCAGGCGCTGGACCGTGTAGGCATAGAGGTCCCAGACCGCGGCGCAGACGGGCTGGTCGTGGGTGTCGATCAGGTACTCGCCATGGTCCTCGTGGCCCGCCAGGTGGATCTGGCGCACGCGCTGCGCCGGCATGGCGTCGATGTAGCGCCGGGCGTCGAAGCCGTGGTTGACGCTGCTCACGTGGACGTTGTTGACGTCGAGCAGCAGCTCGCAATCGGCCCGCCGCGACAGCTCGGCCACGAACTCCCACTCGCTCATCTCGTCGGACGCAAAGGCAACGTAGCTCGAGACGTTCTCCAGCAGCAGGCGGCGGCCGAGGATGTCCTGCACCTGCCGCACCCGGTCCGCGACATGGGCCAGCGCCGCCTCGGTGTAGGGCAGCGGCAGCAGGTCATGCAGGTTGCGGTGGTCCACCCCGGTCCAGCACAGGTGGTCCGAGATCCAGGCCGGCTCGACGCGCGCCGCCAGCGCCTTGAGGTCGCGCAGGTAGGCGGTGTCCAGCGGGTCGGTGCTCCCGATCGACAGCGACACGCCGTGCATGACCATGGGATGGTCGCGGCGCAGGCGGTCGAGGAAGTGCAGCGGACGCCCGCCCGGCACCATGTAGTTCTCGGAAATGATCTCCAGCCAGTCCACGCGCGGGCGTGGTGCCTCGTCGGCCGTCCACGCCAGGTAGTGCTCCGGCCGCAGTCCCAGGCCGAAGCCCTGCAGGCAAGACGAGGTCGACATCACGGCTCCGGATCAGAAACGAAGGGGGATGAAATGGGCGGGCCCGCGCAGGCGCGCCGGCCCGGCTTTGCTTACTTGACGACGCTGCCCCCGGCGGAGGTGCACTCGTCGGCGGACTTCTTGTGGACCCAGCCCTGGCCCTTGCAGCTGTTCTGGCCCTTGCAGGCGCTGGAGGCGGTCTTGCACTCGGAGGTGCCCTTGCAGGTGTTGACGCCGGAACACTTGACGCTGCCGTCGGCGGCGTGGGCGGGCACGGCCACGGTGGCGCCCAGGGCGAACAGGGCCGCAGCGGCGGAAGCAATGGCGATACCGGACTTGAGGGTTTGCATGGTGATGGTTCCTTGAGAACAGGTTGGTGAGAAAAGGTGCGGCGCACTCGCCAGCATCCGTCGGGGCTGCGGGCAAGTTCTTACAGCGCCGCATCCGAAAACCCTTCCCGCAGGCCTTGCCCGGGAGCCCGGCAAGTGTGCAAAATTCACTCCCCCGCCTGCGGGGAAGAGGCTGTCCCACGAATCCACGCCGCCAGTCGGCATTCCTAGAATTTGTGCATGAACAAGCCCCTTCCCCCCTGCCCCGCCCCCCTGCGCATCGTCGGCCCCCTGCTGCTGGCTGCCGCGGCCCTGACCGCGTGCGGCGGCGGTGGCGGCGGGGATGAACCCGGCGCTGCCTCCCCGGCCCCCGCACCGGTGTCCGGCCCCGCGCCCGCACCTGTGACGGCGCCCTCACCCGCCCCCGCGCCGACACCCGCGCCAGCCCCGGGCCCCGCACCAGCGCCCGGTCCTGCGCCAGGGCCAGCGCCCGCCCCCGGGCCGGCACCGGCGCCGGCCTCGGCCTGCGCGGATCCGGTGCCCGGGCTGATGTCGAGCGTGGTGTTCGAGATCCCCACCGGCAACACCGCCACAGGGGCCACGCTGAGCAGCAACCGCAGCAGCGTGTGCTTCTCCGCCAGCAAGGCCTTCGGCGTGCGCTCGACCACGGCGATCACGCAGGGGCCGAACAGCTTCTACTACTTCGAGGCCCGCCGCTCCACCATGACCAACCTGAGCGTGGGCGTGGCCGGTCATCCGACCGACGACCCGGGCACGGGTGAGCTCGGCCCCAGCGCCGACAGCCTGGTCGCCAACTTCATGAACACCCTCACCCGCGACGGCAGCGGCAACACGCAGTACGGCCAGCTCGGCGGCCCGCAGGACGTGCTGGGCTACGCGGTGGACTACCGCGGCAAGTTCCCCGTGGTCTACGTGATCGGCAACGCGGGCAGCGCCGGTGCCTGCCCCTCGGGCCTGACGGGCAACGTGCCCTGCGTGTTCAGCCGTGTGCAGCTGGCCGACAGCACGGGCTCGCTCTACATCTACGCCTATGGCAACGGCGACGGTGCCTCGCCCGGACCGATGGTGTCGATCAACACCGGCAGCAACCTGCTGGTCAAGCCCTACGCCCATTCGCAGGCCGGGGTGCGCAAGGCGTTGCGTGCCGCGTTCTACCAGGGCGACCGTGGTCTCAACCCGCAGTGGCCGAGTGCCAGCGGCCCCGTGCCGCTGCCGGCACTGACCCGCGCCGGCACCGCCCGGGCCGTCGTCCGGCTGGGGGATGCCACGCCCTACACCACGGCCTTCAGCGCCTCGGCCGGCGGCAACACCGCGGCCATCCAGTGGAGCGACGAGAACGGCATCACCCGCGGCACCGGCGGCACGCTGGCGCTGTCGCCCACGCTGCTGGCCGCGCTGGGCGCGGGGGCCCACCAGCTGATCGCTGGCGTGACCGATCCCGTCACCGGGCTGTACGCCGAGTTGAGCTACCAGCTGACCATCGACGCCGCCGGCACGAACCTCGACGATGACGGTGACGGCCTGAGCTACGACCAGGAAAAGGCCGCCAGCACCGACCCGGCCAATGCCGACACCGATGGCGACGGCCTGTCGGACGGCGCGGAAGGCGCGCTGGGCTTCAACCCGCTGGCCGCCGACTCGGGCAACACGCTGCCGCGCCTGTCGCTGGTGATGGAGACTGGCGCCTACGCCACGCCGCGCGGCATCGTGCTGTCCGACGATGGCCTGTCTGCCGCCTTCACCTCGGACGTGAACCAGGACTGCCTGCAGCGCAAGGGCGTGTACGCCGATCCCGACTTCGCCGAGGTGCTGCATTGCTACAAGCGCGCGGTGCGCGCCAACGGCGGCATCCGGCAGGGCGAGTTCCGCTACTTCGAGACGCACCGCCTGGCCGGCACCGACAACCTGGGCTTCGGCATCATCACGGCCAACAGCATGATCGACCCCTACTGCTGCTTCAACAACACGCAGGCCCCGACGCCCCCGGCCGCACGCACGCCACCGTCCATGTCGCTGAACGCCGCCGGCGGCACCTACGTGCAGCTGGTCGGCCAGCCGGGCTTCAATGCCAGCGCCACCACCTACTACGGCTTCGCGGTCGACTACAGAGGCGCCAACCCGGTGGTCTACGTGGTGACGACCGACGCGGTGGGCGGGATGGTGGTCCAGTCGCTGGCGGTCCCGGGCTTCAATGGCGTGGACGCGATCCCGTTCATGTACGGCAACCCGCTGTCCGACACCGAGCCCCGCGGCGCGATCAACTTCGGCCTGCAGCACTTCCATTACGACACCGCCGCCCTGCGCACCGCGCTGGGCAGCCTGGGGGCGAACGTGAGCCAGTTCCGGCCCGGGGTGGGGCCGCACCGGCAGCCCTGAGAGGGAGCGAGTCGGCGTCCTCGCTGGGAGAAGCTGGGTGGCGGACTGCCGCCCAGCCCTCGTCATCCTGCTCGACAATCGCGACACCCTGCCAGCGAGGTTCGAGATGCGCCCCTTGTCCCCTTCCCGCCAGACCTTCCGCGCGCACCCGCTCGACGGCGCGATGCTCTTCTTCCATGCGGACAGCGGCACGCAGCTGCGCGTCGAAACCGCCGCCACCCGGCACCTGCGGCGACGCGCCCCGCGGGTCGCCATGTTCGGCATCACCAACCGCTGCAACCTGCGCTGCGGCTTTTGTTCGCGCGACACGCGCCGCCCCAGCGAATGGACGGTCGCCTCGGCCGCCGAGGTGCTGCGCGGCCTGGCCGACGCCGGCACGCTGGAGGTGGCCTTCGGGGGCGGCGAGCCCTTCGCCTTCCGCGGCTTCGACGAGCTGGTCGCTGAACTGCACGCGACCACGGCCCTGGCGCTGAACGTCACCACCAACGGCACCTTGCTGAGCGATGCCTTCTTCGCGCGTTTCGCCGGGCGCTTCGGCCAGGTGCGGGTTTCGCTGTACGAGAACGCCGGCTGGCGCGAGGCGGGCGAGGTGCTGGTGCGCCACGGCCAGCGCTGGGGTGCCAACGTGCTGGTCGACGATGCCTTGCTGGCGGACCTGCCGGCGCTGCTGGCCGAGCTGGCCACGCGCGGTTGCGCCGACGTCTCGCTGTTGTCCTACGTGGGCCCGGAGCCGCATCGGCATCTCTCGGCGGCGGGCCGTGCGCGCCTGGCGGCGGTGATCGGCGACAGCCCGCTGCCCTGCCGCGTGTCGGTGTGCCTGGGCGACAGCGTGCCGGTGCCGCGCCTGTTCGACGGCCCCGGCCACACCGGCGATTGCGGCGCGGGTCTCGACTTCGTCTCGATCACGCCCGACCGGCGCATGCAGGCCTGCTCGTTCCAGGACGGCGGCCTGCCGGCAACGAGCGCGGCCGAGATCCTGCAGGGCTGGCGCGAGGCACGCGCCCGGCTGCGCGCGCCCAGCCTGCGGCAGGGGTGCGCCCGCCAGGGCGCGCGGCGCGGGCGCCCGGCCCCGCCCGCCCTGCCGCCGGTGGCGGTGTGGCAGGGGTTCTCGGGCAACAACAGCGGCGAATGCATCATGGTCGCGAAGTTCGAACACGTGCAGGACGCCGCCGCCTACCTGGCCCAGCTGCTGCCGCACTGGACCCCGGACGCCGACTGCCCGCCCGAGTGGCGGCAGCTGTTCGCCGCGGAGGGCGTGGCGGTGCCGGGTGAGCCGATGGAGGCCACGCCAACGGAGCTGCTGAGCCTGGGCCGCGCCGTCATCGCCACCGGCTATGCCGCCGACGACAGCTGGGCCGTCCTGCGGGCCCTGGCCTGGAAGCAGGGGGCGCATGTGCTGCCCGGCGGCATCCACCTGCACGACGACACCCTCCTGCTGGGCGCCGTGCGGGCCCGCGACAAGGCCGATGCCCAGGCGCTGGCGGCGGCCCCGCCGCATCCGACCGCCGACACCTTCGTGCATGGCGACGTGGTGCTGGCGGCCTGGTACTGGGGCCGTTCCGACGTGCAGGAGGCCCTCGCCAGCGCGCGCGACCGGCTGGCGGCCTGGGCGGGGGAACGCCCTTTCGCCGGCGAACTCCTGCTGGAGCCTGCCGACCGCGCGGCCTTCACCGAGGTGCTGAAGCGCCTGGGCACGCAGCCGCCCCGGCTGTCGCGCCTCGTGGTCCGCTTCTGGGGGCCCGACAGCACGGACAAGGCCGCCCGCTTCGCCCGGGACGCGATGGCGGACGAGGCCTACGGTGTGGTGGCTGGCGGCTGCGTGCTGCTGAGCGGGCGCCAGCGCTGGAAGCGGATGGTGCTGCAGGCCTATCGGCTGGGGGGCTCGGTGCAGGTGCTGGACGATCAGGAACTGCTGGTCACCACCCACGCGAGCTTGAAGATGGGGGCGGACCGCGGTGGCGATGTCCCCAGCGACGCACCGGGTTTGCGCGCGCTGTTGCAGGCCCGGCTTCCGCAGGGCACGCGCATCGAGGTCACGCCACCAGGAGGACGGCCCCGAACGTCCCGCCTGGTGTTGAGGTGGCAAGGCACCGAGCCCGCCGAAATCCTGGCCTGCATCGCAGCCCTGGAACGCGAGCTGGGCCTGGACTACCTGTGGATCTCGGTGGACGAGGTGAACGCGCTGGCCTTCGCGGTGCGGCGCGTGATGGAGGATCTGCGACACATGCGGGTTTGAGGGAGCCCTCCCCGTTCGTGCTGAGGTATCAAGCACAGCGAAGTCAGCGAGCTCACTGACTCCGCTGTGCTTCGATACCTCAGCACGAACGGGTGGCTGGGGCAGTTGGGAGGACGCTGGATCAGCATTCAACTGCCCTCCAGGCCGCCCCCGTCACAGGCCGTAGCGCTCCACGATCTCCATGTGAGCCGCCATGTCCAGCCCCGCCCGTTCGGCGAAGCGCGGCCAGCACACCGGGTGGGGCCAGCCGGCCGTGAGTTCGCGCAGGACCTGGTCGATCTCCGCCATCCCCACCCCCTGCCGGGCCGTCACCGTGAAGTGCAGGCCCTGGATCGACTCGCCCGTGGCGGGATCCGTCACCTGGTAGTCGTCGTCGCTGCTCACCCAGACGTGCCAGCCGCGCGCCGCCAAGGCCTCGCGCAGGGCCATGAACGCCGCCTCGCCCGGCGCCGCGCCGTCGACGAAGCAGCTCTCGCCGTAGCCGCCCGGCGCCAGCGTGTGCACCACCCGGAAGGTGGGGACGAAATTCGCACGCTCAGACTCGTCCTCCGGCGGACGCTCGAGCAGCGCGGCATCGAAGGCCACCCAGTCGCCCAGTCGCTGCGGATGCGGCGGGTGCGAAGGCACCAGGACACGCGCCGTCACCGGGCCGGTGCGCTGGGCATAGAGGTCACGCGGGCCCCGGTCGTCCTCGAACCGCACGTAGGCCACGCCCCAGGCTTCCTCCACGGGCCCCGAGTCGCCCTCCAGGGTCATGCCCAGCACGCGGCCCAGCTCGCGCACCGTCGCCCAGTCCTGGCTGGCGCTGGCCACCGTGAGCAGGTCCCAGTGGTCGTCGCTGGGCTGCTCCTGGGCGGCCACCAGTTCCTTGCGCAGGCGCAGCGCGGTGGCCAGGTCGCCCTGCATGAGGGCCGCGCTGGCCCACAGGCGGCGCGCACCCAGGGCGGCCGGGTCGCTCTCCACATAGGCCGACAGCTGCGCCACCGCCTCCGCCCACTGCTTGCGCTTCCAGGCCCACTGCGCGCGCACCCAGCGGGCCGCCTGGGGATTGGGCTGCGCCAGGACGTCGCTCAGGCGCTGCAGCTCGTCGGCGTCGCTGCGGTCCAGCAGCAGGGACAACAGGCGGTAGATCGGCGGATCGACCGCCGGGTGCGCCTCGACGAAACGCCACAGGTGCGCGCAGGCCTCGTCCACCGTGCCGCAGGCGGCCAGCGCGGCGGCCGCGAACTCGGCCAGCTCGGCGTCGTCGGGACACTGCGCACAGGCCGCCAGCAGCCACTCCACATCCTTCTCGGGGTCGCCGTTCTCTTGGGCCCGCAGGTGCTCGGCCAGGGCCTGCGCCGGCACCGGCAGCTCGGCCACGGGCGGCACCTGCTGCAGGCGCTCGGCCAGGGCGGCCACCACCGGCGCCAGCGTGTCCCGCAAGCGCAGCTTGAGCAGATGCGCCTGGGCAATCGCCAGGGCCCGCCGCGCCGTCCAGGTGGCGCCGCGGGCAAGGGCCAGCTCGGCGTGCTTCACGGCCACCGTCACCGCGTCGTGGTGGGCCCCCACGCGGCTGAAGTGGGCCAGCGACAGGTGGAGCTGGCGCCCCAGCTGCCAGACGTTGCGCGCCGGGTCCCGCTGCGCCAGCAGGCAGGCGGCCTGCGCCCAGCCGCCGTAGGCGCCGGGCGTCAGGTCGGACCACTGGGGCAGGCCCTGCGCGGCCGCCTCGATGTCGCCGCGCTCGGCCAGGATCGTGGTGCGCAGGATGGCGCGCAGGTGCCAGCGCTCCGGATCGCTGCCGCCCTCGGTCTCCTCCTGGCGGTCGACCTCGGCCAGCAGCGCCAGGGCCCGCTCGGGCTCGCCGGACTTCCAGAAGGCGCGGGCCTGCAAGGCCTGGTAGGCCGGGTCGAGCGTGTCGCCCTCGTTCCTCATGGCCGCGGCCTGCCGCGCCAGGAAACTCACCGCCTCGGCAGGCCGGCCGGCGTCCAGCAGGGCCTCCGCGTACTCGCGGCTGATGCAGCAGAAGCAGGGCCAGGAGGGGTTGATGCGCGCCAGCGTCTCCTCGCACACCGCCAGGATGTCGGGCGCCCAGCCCGGGCCGTCGATGTTGCCGTAGCAGATCGCTATGTCCTGCGTCACGCACACCGACTGCGGGCAGTCGATGTGCCCCTCGCGGTGTGCGAACTCGATCAGCGACACCGCTTCGGGCAGCGCCACCTCGCCCTCGGCCAGGTTGGACAGGCGGTTGTTCAGGCCCCAGTGCCGGAAGAACACCTCCAGCCACGGGTTCTTCAGCGCGCGCGCCGCCGCGATCGCCTCCGGCAGGGCCGCGAGCACGCGCTCGGGCCGGCTGTTGAAGGTGTCGTCGGGGATGCTGTCCATGAGGTCGGCCACGCGGCCCTGCCCGGCTTCCCGCAGATCGTTCTGCAGGGTCGAAACCCACGCCCAGATGTCCATGATGAGGTCCAGCTTCTTTCTTTGTTTGAATCGATTGACCAGCCGGCCTCAGGCCAGCAGCCAGCCCAGGGCCTGGCCGATGCGGGCCAGAGCCGCGTTGAGGTCGCCCGCCCCGGCGCCGGTGGCCGCGTCGCCGCTGGCCATGATCACCTTGACCGAACGCAGCAGGCCGGCCGCGTCGTCAGCCCGGGGCTGGCCGCGGCGGTGCGCGTCGAGCAGTTGCCGGATGGCGGGGTTGTCGACGTTGACGTAGAGCCGGGCGTTGGCCCCGCCCTCGATGCCCGCGGTGAAGCTGCGCGCCAGGCGCAGCGCGGCCACGGAGATGCGCTTGTCGGCCTCGTCGGACTCGAGCTGGCGCTTGAGCGCGGCGTCGCGGTCGTGCACCACCACCAGCGGCAGCTCGACTGGATCGAACCGGGCCGGCACCAGCCGCTCGCCGTCGCCCAGGACGCGGGCGAGCCAGGCGGCTTCATCGGCCGGCAGCTCGGCGGTCGTGAACAGCTTGCGGTTGCCCTGCTCCGTGCCCAGCTCCACCAGGGTGCCGCCGCGGCGCTGCACCCACTCGCGCAGGAAGGGCAGCACGGCGTAGCGATCGCCCCGGGCCACCGGCACCTTGAGCGCGCGGAACAGCATGTCTTCGAAGCCGCCCGCGCCGCCCATGTTGACGTGCACGGTGGCGTTGTGGCGCAGGGCCTGCGCGGGCAGGTCGCCCTGCGAGGTGGGCACGTGCACCACGTCGGCCAGCAGGTCGAACAGGCGCGGGTCGCACAGGGACGCGCCCAGCAGCGCCTCGTTGTGGCGGCTGACCACGCGGCGCCAGGCCTCGGGCTGCTCGGCGGCGATGCGCGCCAGCCCGTTGATGAGCGACTCGGTGAGCGCGGACTGCACGGCGTGGTAGGCCTCGTCGCGCTGCAGGTCCTCGCGGCTGGCGGTGGGGGTGAGCCGGTTCGACTCGATCACGCCGCCGACGAAGCCGGCCCAAGGCGGCAGCAGGTCGCGGGCGTCATCGTCAAGCAGCATGCCGCGCACGAACACGGAGAGGTTGCGGTTGTCGCTGGTGCCGTAGGTGGCGCCGTCCTGCACCCAGAGCAGGCCCTGCAGGTCGCGGTGCGCCTCGCTGGTCACGGGCATCGTGCACAGCGGCTCGAAGCGGTCCTCGAAGCGGCTGGCGAAGGCCAGCGCGCTGCGCCGCGCGCGCAGGGCGTGGTCGACCATCACCACCTTGCCCGCCTGGGCGGCCTCGGCGCGCCAGGGCGGCGGCTCGCCGTTGAGCGGCTCGTCGGCGTCCGCCCCCACGATCACCGGCACGTGCAGCAGGGCGCAGTAGCGCTTGAGCACCTGCACCAGCGCGCCCTGCGCGGCCAGGGAGCGGTGCACGTCGCGCAGGGCCAGCTCCACGCAGGTGCCGACCGCACGCGCCGGCACCGGCACCAGGGTGTACTGCTCGCCGTTGCTGGACTGGTAGCGCCAGCCCTGGCCGGGCGTCTGGTAGGAGGTGGTGGTGACGGTCACCCGGGTGGCCAGCACGAAGGCTGACAGGAAGCCCAGGCCGAACATGCCGATCAGCTCGTCGCTGTCGGTCTCCTCGCGCAGCTTGCGGGTGTAGCCGACGCCGACCGTGGCCAGGTAGGTGTGCACCTCCTCCTCGGTGAGGCCGGCGCCAGTGTCGGTGACGCGCACCACCCCGGCGGCCAGATCGCCCTCCACCACGATGCGCGGCGCAGTGAGCGGCGTGGGATCTTCCAGGCGGCGGCGCACGATGGAGTCATGGGCGTTCTGGACCAGCTCCCGCAGCGCCACCATCGGGGTCGAATAGAGATGCCGGCCCAACACCGTCATCAAACCGCCGAGGTCCACGCCCGCGGTGCGCACCGTACTGAGAGAAGTCGTCGTCATGGGAAATTCTTGATTGGGGACAGCAAGGAAAACGCCGTGCATTGTGCGGGCTGGCCGGCACGGCGGCGCGGCCCGCCCTCCCCCCGGACGGGGGAGGCGGCAACACGTCACGACCCGCGGGCAGCGAAAGGCGTGGACAAGAAACGGGAGGCGACCTGCAAAGGCTGCGCCCCACCCCAGCCCACCCCCAGCGGGGGAGCCTGCTCCTTCCCCTGCTGGGGGAAGGTTGGGATGGGGGCCGCTGCGTACCGTGTACCCCTTCCGTGGCGCCGGGCGCTGTTTCTTGAGCGGTGGTATGCCAACACCATGTGCGCATACGGCCGCGTTCGTGACGGCGCGAAGTCCGTCGTTCTTACGGGCAGCTCCTGTCGCCAGCCTCGACGTAGTCGTTGAGCGAAGCCACCAGGGAGGGGCGGTCCACGAACTGGACGTCCTGCACCCACCAGCGCCCACCCTCCCGCCGCAGCACCACCGTGTCGCGCCAGACCACCGCACGGTGGGGATGCGCCTTGGGGAAACGCGTGTCGATCGACGTCAGCTGAACTTGCGCGATGGCCTGGTCGTCGCCCTCGGTCTGCACCTCGTCGTAAGCCACCTCGGTGGCGCCCTCGTAGTGGCTGACGAACACGTCGCCCTCCACGATGTCGGGCTTGTCGCCCTTGGCGAGGTCACGCAGGCAGCGTGCCTCGGTCTGCGAGGTCGTCTTGAGCAGCTGCAGCAGCGAGGGCGTCAGCACCTGGGCCAGCTGCTGGCGCTGCGCGGCCGAGGGCAGGGCCTGGCCGGGATGCGCCAGCACCCAGGCGTAGAAGCGCCGCACCGTGTCGGCCGGCTCCGCTCCGGGCGGCTTGGCGCGCTCAGCGTGTCCGCCGGCCTGCGCCGGCAGCGCCGCCCCCAGCGCCAGGGCGGCACACAGCAGCAGACGCGGCAGTCCTCGGGTCGACGGGCGGGGCGAGGTCTTGGACAGGTTCGAAGTCAAGGGAGCACGCATGGTCGTCACGCCAACAAGGGACCGGTGGAGGGCACGATGCTGGCCTTGGCGTACGACGGCCGGTCGATCTCCTGGACCTCGACGCACAGCTGCACGTGCAGGCCGGCCGGCCAGGCCGTCCCCGTCTGCAGCACCGCCAGCAGCTGCTCCGACAGCTCGCGCTTCACCGCCTCCGGGCGGCCGCTCAGGATGGCCAGCCGCACGTGCACGAAGGCCCGCTCGAGCGATGGCTCGGTGCCCACGGCGAACGTGTCCAGCGGCACGGCCCGGCTCTTGACGTCGATCTCCTCGAAGTGGCCGGACGCCACGAGCGCGGCGTTCAGCTGCCACAGCAGGGCCTTGGCGTCGAACGCCACCAGGTTGCGGGTGTGTTCCAGGGTGAGATGGGGCATGGTGGGACCTCGGTCGAGCGATCAGGCAGGGTGGCGGTAGGTGCTGTCGCCGTGCGGCGCGGCCATGAACTCGGGCAGGGCCTCGGCCTGGGCGGAGAAGGCGGCCAGCCGCGGATGGTCGGCGGCCTGCACCAGCCCGGGCAGCAGCTGCTGCGTGAACTGCCAGGCGACCGCGGTGCTGACCCCCGCCTGGTCGATCTGCGCGGAATCCGCAGCCAGCGGTTGGCGCTCGAGCGAGCGCTCCAGCTCGCCGTAGGCGGCCAGCAGCTGGCCGGTGACCCGCTCGACCCAGGGCTCATGCCGCTTCTCGGCGGGCCGCAGCTCGCGCTCGTAGACCAGCTGGACGCTCTTCTCGCAGGCCGCCAGGGCGAGCCCCGTGACGCGCAGCGCATGCTGCAGCGCCGCCCGCCCGGACGGCAGCAGGCTGCGCGGGTGCGCCAGGGCCTGCGCGTACTCGATGATCAGGCCGGAGTCCATCAGCACCTCGCCGTCATCGCACACCAGCGTCGGGGCCTTGACCACGGGGTTGATCTGCTGGAACCGGGCAAAGCCCCGGAAGACGGAGAGCGACTCGTGCTCGAAGCGCAGCCCCAGCAGTTGCAGGGAGATGGCCACGCGGCGCACATAGGGCGAGTCAAGCATGCCGATGAGTTTCATGGTGTTGTTGTCGAGAAGGAGGGTTGGGGAGGGAAAGGACATCGAAGCACTGGGGAGACCGGGTCGCGGGCGTCCGGACCGTCGATCATTCTCGGCGAAGTTCCTTGCGCACGACCAGCTTCAGGCCGGACCACACGGCGTCGACGGCGCACACCTTGATGTCCACAAAGCCCAGTGGCAGCGCCACCTCGCGGATGGTGTCCTCGGTGACGTCGGTGGGCACCTTGGCCGCCTTCTTGGGCCAGGACACCCAGACCGGCACCTCGTCGGCCAGGACCTGGCGCAGCCGGCCCAGGTGGCGGGCCAGGTCGGCCCGGTGGGTGACGAAGAGGTGTGCGAGGCCAGCCGCGGCCGCGGCCCGCGCATCGCCGTCGAAGCGCACGCCCTCGGGCAGCGGATCGAGCCACTGCCGGTAGCCCTCGGGGGCGTCCAGCAGCAGGACGACGGTGCCCGCGCGGATGCCGAGCTTCTTCGCCAGGGGCGTGCCCGAGTAACCCGCCGCAGCACCCGCCGGCGAGGTGGCTTCGGGCTGTTGGCTGGGCGTGCCTTTTTTCTGTTTCGGCGCGGGCATGGCCATCAGGCTGCCGTGCCGGCACCGGCCAGCAGTGCCCGCACTGTCTGCACCAGGGCCCGGCCCAGCGTCGCGTGCTGGTCGGCATCGAGGTGCACGCCGTCGACGGCACTGCTGTCGACCACACTGCCCGCGTCGAAGAAGTGGCAGCCGGCCTCGGCGCAGGCCGCCCGGTACGCCGCGGCCAGCCCTTCGCTCTTGGCCCCGGCCCCCTCGAACTTCGGCGCGATGGGCCCGCGCGGCGTCTGGATGGGCGGCGGCGCCACCACCAGGATGGGTGGGACAGGCATGCCGGGTTCGATCGGGGCCGTGCGGATGGCCGACACCAGCGCGAGGATGCCCTGCGCGGCGTGCCAGGCGTTGTGCGGGTGCATGGACTGGAAGTCGTTGGTGCCCAGCAGCAGGATGACCAGCGCCAGCGGCGAATGCTTCTCGATCTGCTGCGCCAGGCCGATCAGGCCATTGCGGCCCGGCTTGAAGGGATCGTCCCAGACCGTGCGCCGGCCGTTGAGGCAGTCTTCCACGACACGCACGTTCAGGCCGGCCTCCCGCGCCAGGGCCAGTTCCATCACCCCCGGCCAGCGCTGGTCGAACGGCAGGCGCCGGCGCGTGCCGGGGACGATGCCCCACGAAAGCGAATCGGCATAGACGAGGATCTGTGGCATGGGACTCCCGGCGTGTGGATACGGACACGTGCCGCAGGACAGCGCCTCGGCAACCGACCCGGCGCATGGTACCAAGCGCCCAGCCGGCCCGCGCCGCTTCACAACCAGCGGCGAACGCGGGCCTGGTAGCGCTCGTAAGCCTCGCCGTGGAGCGCCTGCAGGTGCTGCTCCTCCAGCCGCACCTGCACCTGCATGAGGATCTCGCCGGCCACCAGGATGGCCAGCGTGGCGGCGAAGGGCGCCACCAGGAAGAAGCCCAGCAGGTTGACGCGCATGGCCAGGAAGATGGGATTGCGCGACACGCGAAACAAGCCATGCTGCACCAGCGCGGTGGCGTGCCGGGCGTCGATGCCGATGCGCCAGGAGGCCCCCATCTGCGCCTGCGCAACCAGCATCCACAGCAGCGAGGCCGCCAGCAGGCCCCAGCCGATCCAGGCCACGTCCGCGCGCTGCAGGGTCGTGCAGGGGCCGAGCCAGAGCCACAGGGAAGACGGCGCCAGCGCCAGGACCAGCACCACCGCCGCGCAGGCCAGCATCACCAGCTTGAAGGCGCGGCCGACGTAGGCGTAGGCATCCTCACCAGAAGGCAGCACGAAGGGGTTGAGCCCGGTGCGGCGGTACACCAGCACCGAGCGCCAGACGAAGGCCAGCAGGAAGTAGGCAAGGAAGTACCCGAGCAGGAAGGGGGAGTGCGGTGGGGGCGGCATGGGCGAAGGATAAGGGGCCACCGTGCCGGCGTCACCTCACGCCGGGTCGGGCTCGAATTCGACGATGCGGGCGCTGAACCGGCCATCGGCTTCGATGCGGAGTTCCGCGGCCGCGATGGGCAGTCGGAAGCGCCGCGGCCCGGCGCTGCCCGGGTTGACGAACAGCACACCGTCGCGCTGGTCGATGAGGGGCCGGTGGGTGTGCCCGGAGACGACCACCTGCACCCCGGCCCCGGCGGGGTCGATGTCGATCTGCGAGAGGTCGTGGATGACGTACAGCCACACGCCGCCCAGCTGCACCATCTCGGTCTCGTGCAGCCGTGCCGCAGCCCACTCGCCCTTGTCGTTGTTGCCGCGCACGGCCGTGACGGGCGCGAGCCGTGCCAGCGCGTCGAGCACGGCCGCGTCGGTGATGTCACCGGCATGCACGATGTGGTCGCAGCCATGCAGGAAATCCACGGCCTGCGGGCGCAGCAGGCCGTGGGTGTCGGAGACCAGGCCGACTCTCACGTCAGCGTGAAAGCCCCGCCTGTCTTGACGACAGGGGCATCAGCGCTCGAGACGCTGCTTGGCATGGTCCAGCACGTCGACGGCCGCGGTGGTTTCGTTGTTGCGGGCGTGCCAGGCGGCCTCGTCCATGGCGCCCAGTTCCACGAAGGCGGACGGCGAGCCGACCTCCTCGAGCGCCCGCTTGGCGCGCCGGATGGCGTGCAGGGCGTCACCCTGGTGACCGCAGTACAGCTCGACCTGCGCCGTGCGCATCTCTTCGCTGGCGACGGCGCGGGCCAGGGGACGGGTGTCGTCGGCCTGGGCCACGGCGGGCAAGGGTGCCACGGAAGCGGCTGCACTCGCCAGGGCGGCAATCACGCCAGCGGGGTTGGAGGTATCTGCCATGAAGCTCTCCTGACTGAAGAAGACAACGAACGCAACGTCGGCTGACGCGGGTCTGAACCTCTTCGGCACCTTCCAAGGGGGCTTGAACGGGGGGACGTGTGAAAAACCACGTCCGGGCCCGGGATGCCTGCGAAGGCAGGTCTCGCGAAGGGCTGGAGCGGCCATAACTCACAGCTGCCGTCCGCCGACACGTGAATCTAGATCTGCCCCCACCCGGCGGCAACCGCAGACCCCTGTCCCTGAAAGGCTACTGGCCGCTTTGTTCCGGCGCCTGCCCTCACAGCGACAAAGGCGCCAGGTGCCGGTCGTACATCATGTCGCGGTGCTCGAACAGGATCGGGTCGAGCGCCGCCGCGGTGGCGTCGTCCAGGGTCTCGAAGGCTGCTCGGATGCCCGGCACCTCCGGCTGCGAGGACGTGGGCAGCGGCAGCGGCTTGAACATGGCCGCGAAGGTGGCGCTGTAGACGTCCACCGCGGTCAGCGTGTCGCCCACGTGGTAGCGGCTGCCGGCCGCGCGCTGGGCCTTCAGGCGCAAGGCCAGCATGCGCAGCAGGTCGGCCACGCGCGCGCCGCTGGCCGCCCCGGCCTGCGGGCTGTAGCCGTATTTCTTGCCCAGGTAGCTGGCGATGGGCGCGGCGAACCCGCCCGTCCCCTGCAGGCCGGCATGCACCAGCTGCAGCCGGCGCGACCAGCCCAGGCCACCCTCGCCGCACAGCTCGTGCGACAGGCCGAACACCAGCGCCCGCTCGGCAGCGTCGCGCGGCAGCAGTGCCGGCTCGGGTGCCAGCCGCTCGGCCAGCAGCAGGATCTCGGCCCAGCCGTCGCGCGGCCGGTCCTGGCCGTGGACCACCACCGGCGCGCTGCGCGAGCCGGCCCATTGGCGAAGCCGCTCGTCGTCGTGGCTCAGCCGCACCGCCACCCAGTCCAGGCCCTTGAGGTGGAAGATGCCCTTGGCCGCCTCGCTCCAGGGGCTGGGCACGCCGCCCATCACCACCATGCGCAGGCCCTCGTGGGCGATGGCTTCTTCCACGCTCACATAACGGAAGGTCATGGTCTTGGCTCCTTGGAGAAGGTTGTCAGTTCGGGTTCAGGCCGGCCTGCTGCGCCACGCGCAGCGCCAGGCACAGGTCGTCCCAGGCCTTGGACTTGTCCTGCGGATTGCGCAGCAGGTAGGCCGGGTGGTAGGTCACGATCAGGGGCACGCCCTGGTAGTGGTGCACCCGCCCGCGCAGGCGGCCGATGGGCTCGGTGCTGCGCAGCAGGCTCTGCACCGCGAAGCGTCCCATCGCCAGGATGATGCGCGGCCGCAGCAGCTCGATCTGGCGGATCAGGAATGGCTCGCACTGCACCAGCTCCTCGGGCTCGGGGTTGCGGTTGCCCGGTGGACGGCACTTGACGGTGTTGGCGATGTAGACGCGGTGCGAGGGGGCGGCCTCGCTGCCGTCCGGCTGCGTCTCGTGCCGCGTGCGCCCGATGGCGCGCAGCATGTTGTCCAGCAGCTGGCCCGACTTGCCCACGAACGGCTGGCCCTGGCGGTCTTCCTGCTCGCCCGGGGCCTCGCCCACGACCAGCCACTGTGCCTGCGTGGAGCCCACGCCGAACACGGTCTGCGTGCGGCCGGTGCACAGCTTGCACGCCGTGCAGGTGGACACGACCTCGCGCAGCGCCGCCCAGTCCATCTGCGCCAGGCCGGTCGGACGGGCCCTCGAGGGCGCGGCGACGGGAACCGGCTCGGCCTGCACGACAGCCGGTGGCGGCTCGGCGATCGGGCGGGCGGGGGGCCGCGTCACGGCGGGCGGGGTCGCCGCAGGACGAAGCGCGACCGGGGCAGGTGTCGGGGCCTCCGCCGGCACCTCGTGCGCCGTCGCCTGCGCGGCGGCCTCGGGCGTGCCGCCCGGCGGCGACCAGACCGTCAGGCCCATCTCGGCCAGCATGGCGCGTTGTCGCTCGGTCCAGCTCATGGTGGGGACCCGTCCTCCGCAGGGTTGGATGGCCTGGGCGCCGCCGGGGCGAGCGCCAGCCCCATGACGGTGGCGTCCTCGCGCCGGCCATGGGGGGCGGGATAGTAGCCCGGACGCCGCCCCACCGTGCGAAAACCATACCGCTCGTACAGCGCAATCGCCCGCGCGTTGCTCGGCCGCACCTCGAGCCACAGCTGCCGCGCCTCGCGCGCCAGGCTCCACGCCACCAGATGGTCGAGCAGACTGCGCGCATGGCCGCGGCCCCGCGCCCAGGGCGCCACGGTGAGGTTCAGCAGGTGCACCTCGTCCACCCCCGGCATGGCCCAGGCATAGGCGACCATGCCTGGCCGCACGACGTTGGCGTCGTCATCGCGCCGGAACAGCGCCTGCGCCCAGTAGCCGGCCGCCAGGGAATCGATGAAGTTGCCGCGCGTCCAGGGAAAGGCATAGGACTGCGCCTCGATGTGCAGGACCGCGTCGAGGTCACCCAGGCCGATCGGCCGCAGCTGGCCCGCCTCCGCCACCGTGTCCTGCGGGTGGGGACGGCTCGCGGCATCGCGGCGCCCGGCTGGCATGGCTCACGCCCTTCCGTGGGCGACGGCGGCGTCGCGTTCGGCCGTGGTCTGGGCCACCTTGTCGCGCACGTACGAAGGCAGGGCATGCATGGCGTCGAGCACCTCGCCGCGTCCCCAGGCCTGGCGTGCCAGGGGCAGCAGGGCATGCGCCCGCGGCAGGGCTTCGGGCACGCGGCGCGCGCCGGCGCCCGGCTGCAGCTGCTCGCCGAAGGCCGTCAGCGCCGTGCCGGCCACCACCTCCGGCGGCGCCTGCCGCCAGGTGTCGTTGAGCGCCGAGGCGTTGGTGAGGTGGGGAGAGACAAGCACCTGCCACTGCCCGGCCTGCCAGCGGTAGTGGGCGGCGTAGATCTCGTTCATGCGGGCGTCCATCGCCACCCACACGCTGCCGGGCGGGGCTTCGCCCAGCAGGGCCGCGGCGTCCTGCGCCACGGCCATCAAGGTGTCCAGTGCCAGCACCGGCTTGCCCGCGCCGAAGGCCAGGCCCTGGGCCACCGAGCACGCCGTGCGCAGCCCCGTGAAGGCCCCCGGCCCGCGGCCGAAGGCCACGGCATCCAGCGCGGCCCAGGCGCAGCGGGCTTCGGCCATCATCGACTTGATGGCCGGTATCAGGCGGGCCGAGGCCTGGGCACCGCCCGCCTCCTCCGTCACCCAGCGGCCTTGCGGCGTACTCAGCACGACACTCATGAACTCGGTGGCGGTATCGAACGCCAGGACACGGGACAGATCTGCTCGGGGATTCATGGACACAGCGAAAAGCCCGGATGACGCAGCGGGCTGGGAAACGGGACGCAAAGTGTAGCCCCGGGTTGACCCGAAGTCGCATTCCCACGCTGTGAAACACAGCGAGGATGGGAGCCACTACCATCCTGCCCATTCAAACAAGGCAATACAAGGAGATCTCAGCGTGGGCATGGATGTGATTGACTACGAAATCCGCGGCAACGAAATGCAGCTGGTGGAGGTGGAACTCGACCCCGGCGAGGCGGCGGTGGGCGAGGCCGGCAGCATGATGTTCATGGACGCGGGCATCAGCATGGACACGGTGTTCGGCGACGGCAGCGCGCAGCAGGGCGGCTTCTTCGGCAAGCTGCTGGGCGCGGGCAAGCGGCTGATCACGGGCGAGTCGCTGTTCACCACCATCTACACCAACCAGGCCGACCGCAAGCAGCGCGTCGCCTTCGCCGCGCCCTACCCCGGCAAGATCGTCCCCATGGACCTGCGCGCCCTGGGCGGCACGCTGATCTGCCAGAAGGACGCCTTCCTGTGCGCCGCACGCGGTGTCTCGCTGGGCATCGCGCTGCAGCAGCGGCTGTCGACCGGCTTCTTCGGCGGCGAGGGCTTCATCATGCAGAAGCTCGAGGGCGACGGCCTGGCCTTCGTGCACGCCAGCGGCACCATCGTCCAGCGCGAACTCGGCGTCGGTGAGACGCTGCTGGTCGACACCGGCTGCGTGATGGCCTACACGCCACAGGTGAACTTCGAGATCCAGTACGTCGGCAAGATCAAGACCGCCCTGTTCGGGGGCGAGGGCCTGTTCTTCGCCAAGCTCACCGGCCCGGGCACGGTCTGGATGCAGAGCCTGCCCTTCTCGCGCCTGGCCTCGCGCGTGTTCGCGGCCGCGCCGCAGAACGGCGGCCGCGGGCGCGAGGAAGGCGGTGTGCTGTCCGGCGGGCTGCTGGGCAGCCTGCTGAGCGGAGACGACGACTGAACGACATGCACCTGAACGAACCCCGGTTCTTCCCGCGCGTGGCCCCTGTCCTGCTGGCCCTGCTGGCGGCGGGCGCGGCCCTGGGCGTGGACGGCGCTCAGGCCCAGCCAGGCGCAGGCGGGCTGCCGGCGGAGGTGGAGGCCGCGCTGCAGAAGGCCCACGTGCCGCGCGAGGCCATGGTGGCGATGGTGCAGGAGGTGGGCACCAGCCACACCGTGCTGAGCTGGCAGCCGCAGCATCCGGTGAACCCGGCCTCGGTGATGAAGCTGTTCACCACCTACGCGGCGCTCGACCTGCTCGGCCCGGCCTGGAGCTGGTCCACCCCGGTGTGGGTGCAGGGGAGCATCCAGAACGCCGGGCCCCAGGGCGTGCTCAACGGCAACCTGGTGATCAAGGGCCAGGGCGACCCCAAGCTGGTGATGGAGCGGATGTGGCTGCTGCTGCGCCGGGTGCAGCAGCTGGGCGTGCGCGAGATCCGCGGCGACATCGTGCTCGACCGCAGCGCCTTCAGCGTCGCGCCGCAGAACCCGGCCGACTTCGACGGCGAGCCACTCAAGCCCTACAACGCCAGCCCCGATGCGCTGCTGCTCAACTACAAGTCGGTGGTGCTGACCTTCACCCCCGATCCCGCCCGCAACGTGGCCATGGTGAGCATGGACCCGCCGATGGCCAACCTGCAGGCCGACGCCAGCGTGCCCTTGTCGACGAACAGCTGCGGCGACTGGCGCGGTGGGCTGAAGGCCGACTTCAGCAGCCCGCAGCTGCTGCGCCTGAGCGGGAGCTTCCCCGGCAGCTGCGGCGAGAAAGCCTGGCCAGTGGCCTACAGCGACCCCGGCAGCTACAACCAGCGTGCGCTGCTGGGCATGTGGCAGAGCCTGGGCGGCCAGCTCAGCGGGCGCGTGCGCGACGGCACTGCCCCGCAGACACCACCCACCTTCGAGCTCACCTCGCCCGGCCTGGCCGAGGTGGTGCGCGACATCAACAAGTACAGCAACAACGTGATGGCGCAGCAGCTGTTCCTCACGCTGGGGCTGACGCAGCGCGGCACCGGCTCGCCCGAGGTGGCGCGCGAGGTGCTGCGGCAGTGGGCGGCCGAGCGGCTGGGCGACGGGGAGCGCGAGCTGGCGATCGACAACGGCTCGGGCCTGTCGCGCGACAGCCGCGTGAGCGCACAACTGCTGACCCGCCTGCTGCAGAGCGCCTGGGCCAGCCCGGTGATGCCCGAGCTGATGAGCTCGCTGCCGGTGGGCGGGGTGGACGGCACCCTGCGGCGCCTGCGCACCGGCCAGGGCCGCACCCACCTCAAGACCGGCTCGCTGCGCGACGTGGCGGCGGTGGCGGGGTATGTGCTGCACCCGAGCGGCCGGCGTTTCGTGCTGGTAGCGGTCATCAACCACCCGGACGCCAACGCTGCCCGCCCGGCCATCGAGGCCCTGGTGCAATGGGCCTGCGGCCCGGGCGTGCTGCGCAAGGGTCTTCCGCCCGAGGCACGCGAGACACGCGCCGACCCCGGTCCGTCCTCGTCCTGAGTCCTTTCGAGCCGACGTCCCGCCATGACCTCCCCCGCCGTCCCCGATCCCCGCCTGTGCCCGCGCTGCGGCCAGGCCAATGCCTGCGCGCAGACACAGCCCGGGGCCCGCCCCGACACGCCCTGCTGGTGCCGTGAGGTGCGGGTGCCGCGCTCGCTGGGTGGTGGCGAGGACCCGTCCCTCTGGGGGCCTGCCTGCTTCTGCGCCGCCTGCGTGCGTGCCGCGCAGCAGCAGGAACACCCATCGTCTCCGACGGCCCTGGGAACCCGCGCCCCATGACAAGCATCGACTGGTCCTCCTGGCTGGGCTATGCCGCGGCCTGCCTCACGACCATGGCCTTCGTGCCGCAGGCCTGGCTGACCCTGCGCACCCGCGACGTGCGGGGCATCTCGCTGGGCATGTACAGCCTGTTCACCGTGGGCGTGGCGCTGTGGCTGGCCTACGGGTGGGTGCTGCAGGCCTGGCCGATCGTGTTGGCCAACCTCGTGACCTTGCTGCTGTCGGGCTCGATCCTGCTCATGAAGTGCCTGCTGCCCCAGCTGGACAGCCATTGAATCGACACCCCTCGATGTCTCTTCCCTCCTGCACGATGCGCCGCCCTGCCCTGCCCCTCCTGCCGACGCCCTTGACCTG